>PMCY01000334.1:0-12454 GCA_003154255.1 Candidatus Aminicenantota bacterium
CGCCCGGGAAGGCGATCTGGCCCTTGTGATGCACGGAGTGGCTGGGCCGGCGGATGAAAACGACATGCGGGGTGCCGTTCTTGGGATAAATGAGAATAAGGACGGCGGCCGGGACCGAGTCCGCGGGCGTGTCGGGATAAGCGACCGTGCCCGGCCGCGGCATCGGCGCCAACTCGAGCTGAGCGGAAAGGCCGGGCAGGGGTCGCCGGAGCGCGGCTTTCAGGCCGGAAAGGAATGGGGAAACTAGCTGCGGCATTATCCGATCTTAAGGACCTTGGCCCCGCGGATGCGGCGCATCTTCAGGTCGACCAGGGCGCGGTTGGCATCTTCCAGTGGAAACGTCTCAATCTCGGGCTTCAAACCGATGCGCTCGGCCAAGGCCAGGAAATCGCGGACATCGGCGCGGGTCACGTTGGCCACGCTCTTGATTTCCTTTTCCATCCACAGGTCGCGAGCATAGTCGATGGTCAGCAGAGCCGTTTTGTCCGTTTCCTCTTTGCGGATGGCGTTGATCACCAAGCGCCCGCCGGGGGCCAGGCTTTTCAACGCGCCGACGACCGGAGTCCAGACCGGCGTCGTGTCGATGATCGCGTCCAGCTTTTCGGGCGCTGGCTCATCGGTGTCGCCAGCCCAATCCGCGCCAAGGGCGCGGGCGAAGTCGCGTTCGGCGGCGCTGCGAGCGAAGACAAAGACCGGGCTCGACGGATGTGCGCCGCGGACCATTTTAAGGACGATGTGGCCCGACGCACCGAAACCGGTAAGACCGAGCCGCCCGCCTTCCGGAAGCCCGGCCAGGCGGAGGGCCCGGTATCCGACCGCGCCGGCGCAAAGAAGCGGGGCCGTCTCGATGTCCGACGGCGACGCCGGGAGCGGATGAGCGAAGGCCTCGGGTACGACCATGTACTCGGCGTATCCGCCGTCCGCGTCCCGTCCCGTGGCTTTGAAATCGGGGCAGAGATTCTCCCGGCCGGAGCGGCAGTAGACGCAGGTTCCGCAGGCCGAGTAGATCCAGCCGACGCCGACGCGTTCTCCCGGCTTGAAGGCCCGGGCGGAGCGGCCTCGCCGTTCGACGCGCCCGGTCACCTGGTGGCCCGGGATGACGGGCAGGAGCGGCGGCGGCGTGCGTCCTTCTATTTCGTCCAGTTCGGTGTGGCAAACTCCGCAGGCAGTGATGCGGATGAGGATTTCGGCGTCCCCCGGCTCGGGAATGGGCCGTTCGACGGCTTCGAGCGGCGCTGAATTTTCGCCGACCGGCTGGATGCGGGCAAGAACCATCGCTTTCATATGGGGGCGATCCTATTTATTGGAAAAATCTGACTGCCTTCCTGGCACGAGTTCTTCGATTGCGTATTGAGGGTTATGCCGGAGGATGAAAAAATGTTTTACGCCTTTCTCGTTGATTACATAAAGGCCGCTGCAGCCCAGCCATGCCTCCAAATTTTTATAATAATATTCCTTGACGTCACCATTATCATCGAGGAGGAGGATTTCAATTCGCGTCGCCGCGGCTATCGCAATATAGATCCCATTCTCGTCAGCAAAAATCGCATTGGCTAAAAAGCCTCGAGGAGAGTTTTGGGCGGTCTTCAATTGATTAATCGCTGTTTTATCCAGAGGGGTGAACTTGTCGATTATTCCACTTTTTGTTTTTATTTCTCGAATAAGTTTACCATCAAGAGTATACAATCGGATTATGGGAACAAAGCAGAAGGCTACCGCTAATTTGTTGTTTTTTGTCAATGCGATACATGTTCTGTTGGAATTTGCGAAGTCATTTTCCGGGGCATCGATTACCGAGCCAAACCTTCTTTGGATCCTGCCTTCACTATCCAAGATCGTAATAAGAGAAGAATTCTTTTCATCGTTGGGGAGGCGATCATGCGCCTCAGCCGCGATAATCGTTTTTCCCATGACGAGGAACGGATCGTAATATTGAGAAGGACGAAAGCCGCTCTGATATTTCCCTGTCAATGAAAAAAATTGGAATCTCATATTCTGCGATTCCCGAACCAATACATAATCCGGACCGCAACCAATTCCGGTGGGCCGAAGAAAATCGCCCGGTCCCTGTCCAGCCCGTCCGAAACGATGAGCTAAGCGGCCTTCTTTCGAAAAAACGAGGACCTCATCATTGCGGTCGTCGGGGATATAAAAAAGTCCATTCGCATCCACCGCCATCGATTGCGCGTGCCCAAGGGAGATCCCGTTCTCTTCGTCTTTTTCGTTTGGAAAGACGTTGGCGGTCCGCAATGGAATTGCGTTGGGAGGCAAATTAAATTTAATCTTTGGGTCAATGAAATCGTTGATCGATAGCTGGAAACCGAATATTGCTAATGATGCGATCGAAATCGCAGTCAGCCCTATCATAAAAGAAAGGCCACGCCTCAACATCGTTGTCTCCTGCGATCAGCGCGACAGGGTTTCGATCATTGTAGCATGAGGATAATGCGGCTTCCATGGGCCAGGAAACGCTCGCGCGTGACCGAAATCATGTAAATGCAAATTTTTCGGACGTCAAGCACGATCCGATGATCCGCGCTGGACGTTCAGACGGTGCGGTCGGCGGCCCAGCCGGAGGGCTGGAAATGGCTCTTCAGCTTGTGGGTCGTGCGGAAGAGATGGGCCCGGATGTTGCCTTCGCTGCAGTCCAGCCGCAGNNTCGTGGATCCGGGAGGACGTATGGCGGTCGATGACGATTTGTTCGGGCGAAGGGGCCGCCGACGGCGGCTCCTGGGGAAGCGCCTGCAAGGAAACCTGGCCGATGCCTGCGCGTCGCTTCTTGGTGCGCAGGAAATCGATGGCGCAATTGATGCAGATGCGGTTGATCCAGGCTTGGAAACCGGAGCCGAGGGCGGGATCGTACGTGCGGATGGCGTCCAAAGCTTTGATGAACGTGTCCTGGGCCACGTCTTCCGCGTCTTCGGGGGAGCGCACGTACCGGCGGGCGATGCGGAAGATGCGGTCGAAGTTCCGTTCGTAGAGGAAGCCGTAAGCCTCCGGGCGCCCGGTGCGGGCCAGTTCGAGAGCCATTCCTTCAGTCATCGGGGCTTTCCTGCCCTCGACAACTGCTATTTTTGTGCCAAATAGATCGCCCTGTCTTTGCCATAAAGACAGGCGGCGAATGTAAAAAAACCGTACTTTTTGGAAAGTTTCTTATCAGACATCCAGTCCCATTTTCTTCATCAGGACCAGGGCGTTGAAGCTGGCGCAGACGCCCGGCTTGATCTTGAAATCGAAGGCCAGGTTGTCGCCCTCGACGCGGCTGTCGAAATGGTGGTTGACGACGCGCGGGTTTTCGGCTGCCAGGGCNNGGGCGTTCGTCCCCCGCAGCATCTCGTCGATGAGAAAGAACGCCGGCCGGCCGGCCCGGATTTCTTCCAGGATCATCTTGAGGCGGACGAGTTCGGCGTAGAAAAGGGACATGCGTTTGTCCAGGGAATCGGACGATTTCATGCTGGTGATGAGACCGAAAGGCGAGATCTCCAGCGCAGCGGCGCAGACCGGGCCGCCGGCGAAGGCCAGGACGGCGNNACGGCGTTGACGCCGATCGTCCGCAGGAACGTGCTCTTGCCGGCCATGTTCGGGCCGGTCAGGACGTCGACCGCACCGGAGCCGGCCAGGGCGTAGTCGTTGGCCACACGCTCCCCTTCGGGGATAAGGGGATGACCGAGCGAGGCGCCCTTCAGGGCGAAGCCGTCCTCCCGGATCACGGGAAACACCCAGGCCGGGTGGTTGAACGCGCAATTGGCCAGGGCGGCCAGCGCTTCCATGCGACCCAGAACCTCCAGCCAGGCGGGGATCTTCTCTGCGCAGCGGTGATTCCAGCGTTCCAGCCGGTAGGCGCCCTGCAGGTCCCAAAGGATCGTTATGTTGAGCAGGGCATGCCAGACGCCGCTGGACCGGGCATTCATCCAGCCAAGCAGGGAGGACAGGCGGCGGACCGCTTGCGAGGCCGGGATCCCGTCGTCCAGGAAGCGATCGCGTAGACCGCTCAGGAGAGGTGCCTCGAACGCCTCATTTTCGACGTCGGCGATGATCGCCGCGTAAATGGAGAGGGCCCGGTAATGGCGGGAGGCGTCGCCGCAAAGCGACTCGACCCGGGCTGCGGTGAGCTTGTTGATCACGACTTGGACGAGCACCAGCGCCGCGAAAGGGGCGATCGGCAGGCCCCAGGCCACGCCGGCGAGGGCGGCCAGCGTCGCGGCGGGAAGCGCGATGAGGAGAACGGGCAGGAGCGGCTTTCCGAGCAGGAACTCCTTTTGCGCCGCCGGAGGGACGTATGAATCGCCCGGCGATCCCTCGCTTCCGGCCTGGAGCGCGGCGGCNNGGACAGGGTCCGCCGGCCCGGTCCCGTCGCCGTCCGGCCCAGAAAATGGAAGAGCGAATGGAGGCCGAAAAGATCGAGGTCGGAGGAATAAGGATGGACGGGATCGGCGAATTCCTCTCCCGCGTCGCCGAGGGGCAGAAATTCGCCGTCCAGCGCCCGCAATTCCTCTTCGTCGACCTGGAGGAGCCTCTTCTCGGCTGCCGTCCGGCGTATGATCCGCTCGTGCAGGATGGCGGAGGCGGAGAAAACGGCCGCGAAACCGGCCAGGAGCGCGATCGCCAGCCCGGGCCGGAGTGATAGGTATCGCGAGAAGCCGAGCAGGCCCAGGATGAAGGAGGCCAGCTTGACGGCGATATGGAGGCGGCCGTTTTTGCGCAGCCGGGCCATCTCGGCCGCGCGCAGGCCGGCGTCCTGGGTATAGTGGGTGCGGGGATCGGGCAGACTCATGGTTTCTCCGGAAGCCATATTCTATCGTATTCGGGGGGACTTGTGACCCCTGTGACAAGCCCGGCCGGCTTGTGATAGTTTATCGGGGAGGAAACACACCCATGAAGCTCCGTTACCACCAGGTCGACGCTTTCACCGATGAGCTCTTCCACGGCAATCCGGCCGGGGTCTGCCCGCTGGCCGAGTGGCTGCCCGCGGCGACGATGCAAAAAATCGCCATGGAGAACAACCAGGCCGAAACGGCGTTCTACGTCCGGGGACCGGTGCGCCATCATATCCGTTGGTTCACGCCCGCCGTCGAGGTCGATCTGTGCGGGCACGCGACCTTGGCCGCGTCCCACGTCATTTACACGATCGACGGCGCGCCCGGTCCGGTCATTGAATTCGATTCCCGCTCGGGTGTGCTCTCCGTGCGGCGCGACGGCGATCTTTTAACCCTCGATTTTCCCGCTGACCCGCCCTTGCTTGTCGCTCCGCCCCGCGATCTGATCGAGGCCCTGGGAGCCGCGCCGCGGGAGGCCTATAAGGGCAAAGCGGATTATCTGCTCGTTTACGCCTCGCATGGGGACATTGAGAGGATGCGCCCGGATTTCGGGCTCCTGGCCCGCACGCCTGCCCGCGGCGTCATCGTGACCGCTCCCGGCGACGCGGTCGATTTCGTCTCGCGCTTCTTCGCTCCCCAGGTTGGGATCAACGAGGACCCGGTGACAGGCTCGGCTCACACGACGCTGACGCCCTTTTGGGCGGCGCGTTTGGGGAAAAAGGAGATGGAAGCACGGCAGCTCTCCCGCCGGGGCGGAAAGCTGCATTGCCGTCTGGCCGGCGCGCGCGTCCTGATTTCGGGCCAGGCCCGGGCCTATCTCCAGGGAACCATTGAAATCCCCGACTAAAAAAAGGTCAGGTCGCGACCAGAAGGGATGAGTCTGATTTCATCCTATTCAGTGAAGACGATTATTTGACCGGCTTTCAGCTTTCGCTCGAGAAGGGCCGGCGGGTTTTCCGGGAGCTTGCCATCGATGCGAATCGAGCCCGCAAATGGATTGGCCAGCTTCAGCAGGCCGCCCTTCTCCGCCCGGATACGGACTTCCCGGACCTGGCCGCCCGTCCGCCGGGCGGAGACAATGAACGCCCCATCGGCGCGCAATCCGTCGAAAGACGCATCCGCCCACGCCGCAGGCACGGCCGGGAAGATGCGGACGATTCCCGTATGGCTTTGCAGAAGCATCTCCTGTAGACCGGCGGCGAAGGCGAAATTCCCCTCCAGCGTGAACGGCCGATAGACGAACTTGGATTTTCCCGACCGGCTCTGGTCGCCGTTGACGTGGAAGCTGTTGGGCAGGCAGAAGCAGGAGGCGAAATCGCGCAAGGCCTTGGCCGCGCCGTCGCCGTCGAAGGCGCGGGCCTTGAGGTTGCCCAGCCAGGCGTAGGAATATCCGCACCAGTAATCGGGGCCGACGCGGTCCAGCGTCGCCAGCGTGTGCCGGATGATTTCGGCCTCTGCCGGCCCGTTCGAGACATCGAGAAGTCCGAGCGGATGGAAGGCCATCAGGTGGGAGAAATGACGGTGCGATTCCGTATAAGGCACGCCCGGTGCGAACATCAATCCATCCGCGGGGTCGACGGAGAACTCCGGCCATTCCCCCCCGACTTCGCGCCAATGGGCGGCCTCCTTCTTTTTGCCCAGCTCGCCGGCCAGCTCGGCGGCCTTGGCGAAAGTCCAGCGGATGAGGGCCAGGTCGTAGTTGGTCGTCTCGGCGAACCAGGCCTTGGCCGAATTGTCGAAAATCTCCGGGCTGGAGCTGGCCGGCAGGCGGCGCCGGCCGCGCCCGTCGCGCTCCGAAAGCTGCTCCAGATGAACGGCCACGTCCGCGATCCAGGGATAGGCCCGCTCGGCCAGAAAGGCGCGGTCGCGGCTATATCGCCAATGCAGATAGAAATGCTGGCCCAGCCAGGCCCCGACTGTCGGGGAGAATGAATACTGGATCCAGCCGCCCATGGGCTTTCCGGTCAAGGTGGAGACGCCGGGCACGTTGAGGCCATCCGTCCCGAAGTAGGCGCTTGTATAAGCCTTGAATTCCCCCCGCAGGTCCCAAAGCCAATCGAGAAAGCCCAGCCCCTCCTCCAAATGGTCGGCGGAGTAACAGGGCCAGTAGCTGAGCTGGGTGTTGAGGTCGTGGTGGAAATCGCCCTTCCACGGCGGCAGTTTGCCGTTGTCCGCGGTCCAGACGGCCTGCAGGCTGATGGGCGGAGCGCCGCGGCGGGCGGCCGATCCGAATTTATACTGCTCCAGGTACCACTGTTTTTCCAGAAGCGGATCGGGGACACGGATGGCCGAGCGCGACCAGAAGGCGTTCCACCAGGCGGCATGCTCGGCGAAGGCGGCGTCGAAGCCGCGGCGCAGGGCGGCCAGGACGCGATCGGCCGCTCCGGGTTGGCGCTCATCGTCGGAGAACCGGGAGCTTGAGCTCCAGGCGATCTCGACGACGCCCGGAGCGGGGCGGCGCCAACCGACGGCGACGTAATAATAGAACCCGCCCCAGCCATCCTGGCGGTAGATGAGGAAGTCTTCGCTTTCGCGGACCGCGCCCTGCTTGTAGCCGAGTCTCCGTAAATCCTGACCCGTGACCGGGTCCAGGGCGCCGGCGGCGGCCGCAGCGGCGTAGGGCGGCATGCGCAAGATGGGTTTGAAATCCGCGGGCGCCCCCTTGAGGCGAATCCATCCCACCGGCTCGTCGGCCTGGACGAACGTCTCCAGGACCTTGCCGTTCTTCCAACGCACGGTGGCCAGCGCATTCTCGATCGTCAGACGGGCCTCGAACGGATCGCCCCAGCCCGAGGCGTCCAGTTCCAGGGCCGCGGCCGGAATCTTGGAAGGCGCCGGTTCCGCGTCGTAAGGGACGTCGAAACGCTCCTGCACCGGCCGGTAGTCGCCTTTCTTCCATTGGTCGACGACCCAACGGTATTTCCATTGCGGCCCGTCCATGTTTTTCATCGGCCGCAGGTCCCAGAGGTCGGCCCGGTCGAGAGAGAAGCGGACGAAAGGGCCGTTGGCCCAGAGGAGCTCGCCGAGGATGGCGTTGCCGAGCGGCAGGCCTTCGTCCCAGGTCGAGGCCAGGGCGGGAAAGACCAGGGCGTGCTGTGCGCCCGGTCCCTCGGCCAGCCGCGGCAGGACCTGTGGCGGAACATGTCCGGCGCACGCGCCTAAAATGAGGATCAAAATGAGGGTCCCGGTTTTCCGCATGAAAGGCCTCCTCCGCTTTTTCTTATACTTCAAGCCGGCGGACCGGACAAGGAAGCGCCTCGCCCCGCGGCGGACGGCGGGCTTTACATGCGCCAAAGATAGGAGGCCTTGAAGAAGAAGCCCCGCCGCATTTCCAGGAACCGGTCGGACGGTTCGTACGCGCCGTCGCGCCAGGCGATTTTTTCATAGGAGCTGCCGTATCCGACGAAGACGACCGTCCCCGGGATGTAGGTGAAGGAAGCCAGGAAATCGGTGACCAGCCGCTTGTAGAAAGAGTTGTACTCGACGATGGCTCGGAAGAACAGGTATTTGTTGGGCTGGAAGGTATTGAGGCTTCGGACGATGGTGTAGTCGTACTCGCGCAGGCCGTTTGCGCTGCGGGTGAAGTTGGAATAAGTGTAGGACAGGGCGAAGTTCAGGTTCTCCGAGGGCAGATAGGTCACCGAGGCGATTACGTCCGCGCCGCGGCCCTGGTAGGGATCTTCGACGTAGCGGATCTTGTTGCCGTAAGAGCCGCTCAAGGTCAACAGGAGCCGCTTGGAGAATTGGCTGGTTAACTGGACGCGGGCGATGGAGCGGTCCAGGCGGCGCCCCAGGAAGACCTCCGTGGCGTAGCGGGCCCCGGCGAGAAACGTCGTGGCCCGGGGCAGGAGGACCCGCAGGTCGAACTGTTCCAGCGTCTCCCACAGCCCGCTGAATTTGTCGCGGACCTGGACGAGATGGACCATGGGCTCGACGCGGAGGAAGAGGGCCGAGGCCGGAAAGATCGCGCGCAGGACTCCGATTTTGAAGCGGGTCAGGCCGTTGCGGGTCAAGTAGCCGGTCTCGGTCTGGAAGTCCTTGCTGACATCCTGGGCCGTGATGTCGATCGTCCAGTCCCGGGACAGATGGCTGTATTCCAGGCCTAGGGCATGGCCCTCGGCGTCCGCTTCGGCTCCGCCGGGGCTGGTCTGGGAGACCAGGGCGTGGAAGGCGAAGAAGCTGGAGGGGTTCAGGCGCAGCAGCCCATCCGATCCGGCCACAATGTTGTAGCGGGGCCCCTCGAAGCGGCCGGTCCAGGTGCCGCCCACGTAGCTGTCTTCGTCCAGGGCGTGCTTGTAGCGGAGAATGGTGAAATGGGCCGTCCCCGATGACTCGCCTTCCGGCGGGGCGTCGGCGGCATAGATGGAGGCGATGGTGTCGCGCGGGGCGATCTTGCCGATGAGCTTGAAACCGGCTCGGGGATCGACGATGGTGCGGGTATAGACCGCCGATTCCAAGGGATCTCCGACCTGGGCCGCGGCCAAGGTGAACTTCTCCTGGCCCTCCAGGAAGAAGGGCCGCTTCTCCGGGTAATAGAGAGCGGAGCGGAGATTGAAATCGACCTGCCCGGCATCGGCTTCGACCTGGCTGAAATCGGGATTGACGGTGCCGTCCAGGATGAGCTGGGAAGTCAGTCCGTACTTGGCCGTCAGGCTAAGTTGGGGATCGCCCTTGCCCATCCGCAGGATCCCGGCCTGGTCCGCGCCGCTGATCCCGTAAGTCACCGCCGGCAGGACCTCCAGGAGGGTGTAGTGCTTGATATCCGCGAACTCCAGGGGCCGCGTCTGGATGACGAAATTCTGGCCCTTGGCCGGGTCCAGTGGCGGGAGGGTCCCGGCCTGGCTCAGGCGGCTGATGTAGCGCTCGAAGATGATGCCCATATGGACCGGCTCGCGGCGGGCATAGCGCAAAGTCTTGAAAGGGATCTTGACCTCGATCGTGTAGCCGTCGGGGCCGATCCGTCCGGCCGAGTACCAGACGAAATCGGCGGAGTAATCCTCCCCGCTGGCCGTGGCGCTGGAGTCCATCTGGATGCCGAGGGGATTGACGTAGAAGCAGGACAGGAATTGCTGGTCGTCGAAGGTGTCCAAATTGAGACAGATCCAATCGTCCCGCCGGACGGTGTCGCGGGCGGCTATGGAAGCCTTGATCTTATCCGGCTCCGTGTCGTAGCAATGGTAGGCGAAATACAGGTTTTCCCGGTCGTAGGCGTAATAGACGGTCGTCTTCCGGGCCATGTCCTTCCCATAGTCGGGAGAATAGGTTTTAAAGTCGGATTCGGAAGGGGCATGCTTCCAGACGTCGTCGTCGAGAACACCGTCGATGACGGGGGCGATCTCGGTTTTATAGGGTTTGAGCGGAGCGACCCTCTCGGCGCCGAAGGCCGCCGTCGTCAGGAACAGGATTAGGGCGAAGACGGGCAGGTTCGTCCGCCTCATGGGGCTCCTTGCCGACAACTAAATCCCGCACATTCCTCCCCATACTACGACAAAAGGGGGGCGGCTGTTTAGCCGAAAGAGGCGCCGCCGGAAAAAATATCGAAGCCGGGCGCGGTCGGTGCCCCGGCCGGAGCCGACTATTTCTTCCGTTCGAAGGTCATGGATCCTCCGCTTCCCTCGGGATGCTCCCATGTGCCGGCAAGCTTGTCGCCGTCGATTTTCAGCTTGGCGGTCATGAGCGTTCCGTCGGCCAGGGCGAAATTGAAGGATAGATCGGCGCCTTCCAGCTTGACCGCGGTGATCTCGGCATCCTTGTTCACTTGGCTGAGCGTGTCGCTGAACGTCCCGGTGAAGCCGGTCGCGGTCTTCTTGATGATCAGGGTCAGATCGTCGTTGCCCGCGTTGGGCACGTCCGTCTTGCCGATCCATGTCCCGGTGATGTCCGGGGCCGCGGCATAGGCCAGGAGGCCGGCCAGGGCGGCCAGTAGGACGAAAACAGTCCCGATGCTTGCGTTCTTTTTCATTGTGGACTCCTTGTTTGGCCCGCCGGGCGCCGTCACAGGCCCCAGCGGTACGAAAATTTGAGCATGAAAATATTGTCCCCGGGCGCGGTCAGGAGATTGGCCATGTCGCGACGGAACTGGAAGTCGCCGGCGTTGGAGTAGTCGGCGCGGTTCTGTGTCCAGACCAGGTAGAGGAGCGAACCAGGCCGGTATTCCCAGCGCAGCACGACCGTTCCGCGCAGGGACTTCATGTTGAAGTCGGGATTGCCAAAGGAGAATGGGGCGGCCGGGCCGGCGCCGTCCGGGTCGACGGTATAGACGCCGTCGGTGTAATCGACGGTCGAGGCGCCTTGGCCATAGGTGTTATAGGCATATTCGCGCGGCCGGGCCAGCTCTTTGAAGGCGTTATAGTGGCCGACGCCGATGAACGGCTGGAGATAGGCCTGCAGGGTCAGGGCCGGGGTGAACGTCCAGTTCAGCCGGATCTCGGCGGCGACGACCTGCTGCTTGATGTGGCCGAAGACGAAGCGGCTCCCGTAGGTCGCCGTCATCAGGGGATCGGCAAAGCGGCCCACCCACTGGGTCTGATTAGCCTCGTACATGTATTGGGGGCCGATGGACAGGTTGACATTGGACAGCGCCTTCCAGCGCAGGGCCACCTGGGCGCTCCAAGCGTCGTCTTCGCGGGTGTGCGAAACCGAGCCCTGGCTCTCGATGACGATGGGCCGGCGGCTGTCGGTGCTTAGCTGGAGCTGGGCTTCCCATCCCCCGGCCGATATGGCCAGGGGACCGCCCCGCGTCAGGCGCGTGCTCAAAGAGTCGGGCATGACGATCAACGTCGTGTTGAATTGCCAGAAATTGGAGAATTGGCCTTGGAAAAGGCCCAAGGCGCCGCCGCCGGTCCGGTTTCCGTCGAAGTCGTAGTTGACGAAACCGCCCAGCGCGGCCACGACATTCTGAAAAACCTTGCCGGGCTTGGTCCAGGAGCGGGCCGGCAGCACCGAAATATTGACGACGTCCGAGCGCGAAGACTGGTAGCCCATGTCGTTGGGATTGAATCCAGGCGATAGCGCCCCGGCGCTGAGAAGGAAGAGCCAGTCGCCGTTTTGCTTGGCCAGGTTGAAGCGCCCGCCCCAGCCCGAAAGCGAGGTGGCCAAGGGGTCATATCGGATGGTTTCGGAGTCCGGGCGTTGGAAGTAGTGCATAGACGAAGTCTGCAGGCGCTGGATGTCTTCGACGCTGCCTTCGACGCGGGTCCCGCCGAACCAGCCGCCGACGACCCAGTCGCGCTTTTTATCCAGGAACGTCCAGCCGTCCACGGCCAGGCTGAAAGCGTTCTTGTTGAGAATGCCGGCCAGGGAGTCCGTCTGCAGGTCGCGCATGATCCCGGTGGCCAGGATGCCTATCCCCTGCTGCCCTTTGTTAATGTCCTTCTGGGCCCGGAAGACGCCGTAGTAGGAAAAAGGCTCGACCTCCTCCCGGCTGCGCAGGCCGAAGGAGTCGATGGCGGCGTACTCCCGTCCCGTCAAAGCGTTCATGAACCCTACGTTCCAGTCGCCCAGCTGCCCGGTGAGCTTGGCCGCGCCCAGGATGGTCGTCCGGTCGGGGAAATCGACATATCCGTCCTGGCTGACATAGCCCTCAGGGGCCCTGCCGATGCGGCGGCTGTAGAAGAACCGCGGCTGGGGCCAGTTGA
>PMCY01000334.1:12515-12836 GCA_003154255.1 Candidatus Aminicenantota bacterium
CGGCCGGACGGAACTGGCCCAGCCCGGTGACATAGGGCATGATCTCGACATGGGTTCCCGGGTTGATGTTCTGGACGCCGATCAGGCGGGCGAACTTGGAGACGTAGGCCGATTCGCTTTTCGGCACCCAGGCGAAGGAATCCTTCTCGTTCTTGCGCTTGATGATGCGGGTGAAGTTGACGCCCCAGACGTATTCGCTTTGCTTGGGAAAACGGATCTGGTTGAAGGGGATGCGGATCTCGGCCACCCAGCCGTCGCCGTTGACGGCCGCTTTCCATTCCCAGACGCCGTCCCACGAGGCGTCGTCGTTGACGTCGTTGG
>PMCY01000215.1 GCA_003154255.1 Candidatus Aminicenantota bacterium
GTATAGAGCGCGGTATAATATTCGATGCCGTCCCAAAGATTCTGCAGGCGCAGGTTTTCGTTCGGACCGTGCTGAAAATCGTCATGATTGGCGATTGGGAAAAGCACGATCGGGATGCGGAGCTTTTCGGCGAACAGGGACATGGGAATGCTCCCGCCCAAAAGAGGCAGGGCGATAAGATCGGGCCCGGCCGCCTCGCGCATCGTCGCGATGAGGGCCTTTCCGAACGGATGATCCATGGGCGTCCTGAATGCCGGATAGCCCATGCCCCATTCCAGGCGGACGATCCGCGGATGGCCGAGGCGCGTTCCCGCGTCAGGCTCTTTTTCGACGATNNGGGATCGAGGCCGGGAACGAGCCGGAAATCGATGGACGCCGACGCCTTGGTAGGGATGGCGTTCTGGGCCTGCGCGCCGACGGCTCCCGAGCGCAAGCCGCGGATATTCATGGCCGGAAGAAGCATTCGCTCCTCGATGCGGGCGTTCCCTGCCTCGCTCCAAGCCAGGCCGAGCTCGCGCCGCAGGGCTTCATCCGCGCGCGGCGCCGCGTCGATCGCGTCGCGGCCCGCGGCTTCCAGCGGTTGGATCCCGCCATAAATCTCCGGAATGAGGATTTTTCCATCCGGATCGCGAAGGGCCGCCAATAGATCGGCCAGAAGCGCGGCCGGATTGGGGGCCCAATTGCCGTAATGTCCGCTATGCAGGGCCCGGTTGGGTCCGTAGACGGTCATCTCCAGATCGCAGATGCCCCGGGCGCCGAAGACGACCTGCATGCGGCGGGAGGGATGGACCGGCCCATCGCAGAGAAGCATGGCCTCGGCTTTCAGCAAATCCCGGTGCGCGTCCAGAAAAGCAGCCAGATGCGGCGAACCTCCCTCCTCCTCTCCTTCAAAAAGGAATTTGACGCGGATCGTCGGAGAAAGACGGGCCGCGGCGAGCGCATCGATGGCCGCCAGCGCCGCCATCATCGTGCCCTTGTCGTCGCCGGCCGCCCGGGCATAGATCCGCCACTCGGCGTTGGTCTTTCCGGCCGCGGCTTCCAGGGCGACGTCCTTGCCGCCCGCGTCGAACGGCCCATCGCGCAGCACGGGCTTCCAGGGATCGCTCTGCCAGCCTTCGGTCGTCACCGGCTGGCCGTCGTAATGGGCATATACGAGAAGCGTCTTCGCCGCGCTCGCCGGGCCCCATTCGCCATATACCACGGGAGGGCCGCCGACTTCTTCCAGGATCTTGACGGCCACGCCGCGCCGGCCCATCGCCGCGGCCAGGAATTCAGCGTTGCGGCGGATGTTGACCTTGTCCGAAGACACGTTGGGAATGGCCAGCCAGGAGGCGAACTCGCGCAGAATCTCCGTCTCATGGGCCATGCGGAACGCGCGGACATCCGAAGAGGCCGGCTGGGCCGAGGCCTGAGGAGACGCGCCGGAAACGGCCGGCCTGAGCGCCAAAACCAGAAAAAGAAACCTGATCCAAAAGGCGATTCTCGATCCGCGCATTCCTTCCTCCTCACCCCGCTTTTCCACGGGAACCGTCGGGAAAAAATCTGCCCTCGACCATTTTCTTTCAAAAACAGCGGCTGTCAAGCCCGTCCTGGACCGGCCGCATCTTCATCCTCCCTCGCCAGCGCCCATAAGCCCCACGGATTGCGCCGAAAGGCGTTTGCGGCTATATTGTTCGGCAAGGAATCCCCCCATGAAGCACGACACGATCGCCGTTATCGACTTCGGAGGGCAGTACGCCCACTTGATCGCCACCAAGGTCCGTCGCCTCCATGTCTACGCCGAGATCCGCCAGCCCGAAGACCCCCTCGAGATGTTCCGCGAATACAAAGGCATCATCATCTCGGGCAGCCCCAGTTTTTCGGCTTTCGGGGAGGATTCCGGCTACACCAAAGCCATCTACGACCTGCCCATCCCCATCGTCGGCTTTTGCTTCGGCCACCAGGAGATCGCCAAGCACTACGGCGGAACGATCGTCCACGGCGGCAAGGAATGGGGTCACACCGAGCTGCATGTCTGCGTCGATTCCCCCGTCTTCAAAGGCCTGGGTCAAACCGAACAGGTCTGGATGAGCCATTTCGACACGGTGACCGGGATCGGGCCGGATTTCGAGGAAATCGGCTGGTCGCAATTGGGCCAGGAGGGCGATGTCCACCGCTTCGCCGCCATCGCTTCGGACAAGCTCAAACGCTACGGCTTCCAATTCCATCCCGAGGTCGACGACACGGTCAACGGCGAGACGATGATCCGGAACTTCGTATTGGACGTCTGCGCCTGCCGTCCGACCTGGACGATGGGCAACTACGTCGAAGAGCAGGTCGGCCGCATCCGTGAGCGGGTCGGCAACGATTCCGTTTTCCTGCTGGCTTCGGGCGGCATCGACTCGACGGTCTGCGCGGTCCTCCTGGGCCGGGCCCTGGGGCCGGAGAGGCTCCATCTCCTCCATGTCGACAACGGCCTGATGCGCAAGGACGAAAGCCGCGGTGTTATCGAGCGGTTCATGAAGATGGATCTGGGCCGCAATCTCCATTTCGTGGATGCCTCGGAGGATTTCCTGACCGCCCTGAAGGGCCTCATTGAACCGGAGAAGAAGCGCCTGGCCATCGGCAACACCTTCANNTATCCCGACACGATCGAGACGGGCGCCACGAAACGCTCGGACACGATCAAAACCCACCACAACCGCGTCCCCCTGGTCGAGAAGATGATCAAGCAGGGCCGGGTCATCGAGCCGCTGGCCGAGCTTTATAAGGTCGAAGTGCGCGAGCTCGGCGAGATGCTCGGTCTGGACCGGGACATGGTCTGGAAGCATCCCTTCCCCGGACCGGGCCTGGGCGTGCGACTCCTGTGCAGCGCCGGTAACGCCGACACTTCCGAATTCGAGCGCATGGTCCCGGAAGTCAAGGCTGCGGCCGGCAAGTTCGGCATCGAGGCCGAGGTCCTGCCTATCCGCTCGGTCGGGGTCAAGGCCGATCTGCGGGCCTACGAGCACCCGGTCCTCCTGAGCGCCGACAGGCCCTGGGAGAAAATCGTGGAGGCGGCCGGTACGATCTTCCGCGACGTCTACGGCATCAACCGCTGCGTCTGGAATCTGGCCGGCGGCAAACCCGAAACGTTTGAGCCCCTGGCCGCGACCATCACCCGCGAGCGGCTCGACCTCCTGCGCGAAGCCGACGCCCTGGTCATGGACGGCCTGCGCCGACACAACGTCTACGACGAGATCTGGCAATGCCCGACCGTGATGGTGCCGCTGCGCATCGACGGCCACGGCCGCGAAATGGTCATCGTCCGCCCCATCCATTCCGAGCGGGCCATGACCGCCCGGCCGGCCAG
>PMCY01000291.1:0-2813 GCA_003154255.1 Candidatus Aminicenantota bacterium
CCTGAAGATGAAGGACCATTTGAAGGACCGCATGAAGCTGTGGAAAGCCGAAGAGAAGAAGGAACCGGAGAAGAAAGAGGAGAAGGAACCCGACAAAAAGCGATGACCTCTTCCCCGGGAAAGAGGCGATTCCAAAGATGGTTCAGGAGGGCGGCCCGCAGGCCGCCCTTTTTTTATTCAAGGCGGCCGCGGACAGGGTGGCGCTGGCTGTCGAGGCGCCAAGGTTTTAAAGGAAAAGGAAGCGGGGCTAAGGAGGGTCCTCTCCAGCCAGCATTTCTGAAATCATCATATCGCAATCGGGGAAAAAGTCAAAGAAAAAATTGGCCGCCTTCCGGGCGCTTGACATATAATTAATATGTTATATAATAATAACTGTATAATTAGTGCCGCATGCGATCATCCACCGCCGAAATGATTCCTACCGCCCGGGTTTTCAAGGCCCTGGCCCATCCGGCCCGGCTGGTCCTGCTGCGGCGATTGCTGGAAAGCGAGTGTTGCGTATCGGAGGTGGAGCATTGCCTCGGAATCTCCCAGCCCAACGTTTCCCAGCATCTGAAAGTCCTGAAAAACGCCGGCCTTATCGCGGGACGCCGCGAGAAGACGCGCGTGTGTTACCGGATCGCCGACAAACGCATCGAGCGGATCCTCGAAATTCTCTGGGAAGGAAAGAATAAATCATGAAACCCCTGGAAATCACTGATGCCACGTTCGAAGCCGAAGTTCTGAAATCCGACGTTCCCGTTGTGGTCGACTTCTGGGCGCCTTGGTGCGGCCCCTGCCGCATGATGGCCCCCGTCCTGGACGCCGCGGCGGAGAAGCTGGGCGGCGCATTCAAGTTCGCCAAGATCAACTCCGACGACAATCCCCAAATGCCCCGCAAATACCAGATCATGGCCATTCCTTCGCTTCTCGTCTTCGTCAAGGGCGAGGAAAAGGACCGGACCGTGGGTTTTGTCCCCGCTCCGGAGCTGGAAAAGTGGCTGGAGGCTTTCGCCCCCGTGGACGGCCCCAAGGGCTGATCGTCCCCCTGCCGTCCTAAAACCGCAGCTTGAAGATTCGCTTCATCGCCCCGGGCGCTTGACAGGGCCGGTTTTCATACTATATTAATACTATAGGGTTATAGTATGTAGGAGAAACCATGAAAACACCGGCCAAGATCGCCATCCTGGCCCTCAGCATTTTTTTGGGTTGGACGGGTTGGAAAGGGTTGAATGCCCTGCTCAGCAGCGGAGCCGCCCCGGCTCTTCAGACGGAGAGAGGAGAGAAGGCCATGTCCATGAAAATACAGAAGACCGCCGATGAGTGGAAAAAGACTCTCTCACGCGAAACCTACCGGGTGATGTTTCAGTGCGGAACGGAGTCCCCGTTCAGCGGAAAATACAACGATTTCTGGGAAAAGGGGGCCTATCTCTGCGCCGCCTGCGGGTCCCCCCTATTTACCTCGGAAACCAAGTACGAACACGGGACGGGCTGGCCGAGCTTCACCGCTCCCTTTGCCGAAGCCAATGTCGAGTATCGCGACGACGATTCCCTGGGGATCCATCGGATCGAAGTCCGTTGCTCGGTTTGCGGCGCCCATCTGGGCCATGTTTTCGACGACGGTCCCGGGCCGAACGGCCGCCATTACTGCATCAATTCCGCGGCGATGCTGTTCCAGGCGGCCGGGGACGCCAAAGCCCCGCTCCCCCGGGTGGCCACGTTCGCGGCCGGATGCTTTTGGGGGGTCGAATACAAGTTCGGGAAACTCCCCGGCGTCCTGACCACCGCCGTCGGCTATGCCGGCGGAAAAACCAAGGACCCGACCTACAAGAAGGTCTGTACCGATAAAACGGGCCACGCCGAGGCCGTCCAAATCACGTTCGATCCGGCCAAGATCGGTTACGAGCAGCTGGTGCGCGTGTTTTTCGACCTCCACGATCCCACCCAGGTCAACCGGCAGGGCCCCGATGTCGGAACCCAATATCGCTCGATCATTTTCTATGCCGACGAGGAGCAGAAGGCGACGGCCGAACATGTCCGGGCCGAATTGGAAAATAACCACGCCTTCGAGCGGCCCATCGCCACGCAAATTGTCCCGGCCGGAATCTTCTTCAAGGCCGAGGAGTATCACCAGAGGTACTACGAGAAGCATAACCCCGCTGCGTGTGCATTCTGAACTCTGATCGCGGCGAAGATCAGCCGCTTTCTCCTTCGTAACTTATTTGCTGAGGCGGCGACGGTTTTAAAATAAAAATAATCTTTCTAGGACGCTCTAAAAATCGAAACGCGTCCTATCTTATTTATAATAAAATAGTTGCATTTTATTTTTAAAATTAGATATATCTTATTAAGATAAAATTAATTTTATCTTCATATTTATTATTTATTTTATTATTAGTAACTTATAAAGTTACGACTGGAATCGCCCCTCCCGAGCGTTATTGCTAGTGCAGGCCATTTTTGTTAACCTAGCCAATCACGACCATGACTGAACGGACGATCAACAAGGTGAGCTTCATCGCTCTCTCGACGTGTCTGCCCAAGTCGGCCAATCCTTCACTCAAAAAAACGGGACGCCTCATCAAACGCGCTTTGAACGTCTCCGAAATCCGGGAAAGCCCGCACCTGTTTTCCTCGGACGAGGCCATCGATCACGTCACGGCTTCCGCGCAGGATCGTCTGGACTTCTTCCGCGAGGTCATCCGCGATTCCGACCTCATTCTATCCGCGGCCGGCGGCACGGGAGCCGAGGACCTGGCCCTAAAGATCGACCGCAAGGACTACTCCGTCATCCGCACGCGGCGGCCCCTCTTCATCGGCTTCTCCGATTTCAC
>PMCY01000291.1:2830-5780 GCA_003154255.1 Candidatus Aminicenantota bacterium
CTGAATTTCCTCAACCGCCAGAAGCCTCCCCGCTTCTCCTGGGCCCGCCATATCCTTTTCATCGAGGACGTCAATATCGACGTCGAGGATCTCCACCGGCTGATGGCCGCTTTGCTGCGCCACCAGGTTCTGGAGAAAATTAAAGGCCTTGTGGTCGGCTCGCTCTATGCTTACAACCGGAACCACAACTACCGGAGGAACCAGAAGGATGCCCTGCGCTTTCTCCAGACCTACCTGGCCGAAGTCATCGGGACCCGGCGCAGGCACGGCAGTCCCCTGCCCATCCTGGCCGTCTCCAATTTCGGCCATAACATCGTCCGCGACCTGATGGCTGTTCCCATCGGCGGCCGGGCCCGCATTTTTAAAAGCAAGAAAATAGTCTTCCGTCTGCCGCGCTGAAGAGGCGCTCATCGCCTGGAGCCTTCCATGACACGTCCGGCCGGGCTGCGGCCGCCGCAGGGCGGCCTCGAGATCAACGCCGACTTCCGCCGGGCCTTGAATCTATTAGAAGACACGGACAAGCCCGTCTTCATCACCGGCCGGGCCGGAACGGGCAAGTCCACCCTGCTCGATTATTTCCGCTCCACGACCCGCAAGCAAGTGGCCGTCCTGGCGCCGACCGGCGTGGCCGCCCTCAACGTCCGCGGCCAGACCATTCATTCCTTCTGCCGCTTCCAGCCCGACGTCACCCTGGACAAAGTCAAAAAGCTGCCCAAAGCCCGGGCCGGGGAGGCGGCCGAGATGTTCAAACGTCTGGACACGGTGGTCATCGACGAGATCTCCATGGTCCGGGCCGACCTCCTCGATTGCGTGGAGAAGTTCCTCCGCCTGAACGGACCGCTGCCCAAGCTCCGTTTCGGAGGCATCCAGATGNNTCTTCATCGGCGACCTCTATCAGCTTCCACCGGTGGTCACCTCCCGGGAGAAGACGCTCTTCGCCGCGCCCTACGAAACCCCCTATTTCTTCTCCGCCCGGGTCCTGGCCGAGGCAGCCTTTCCCCTGGAATTCGTGGAGCTGGAGAAGATCTACCGTCAGACCGAGCCCGATTTCATCGCCCTGCTGAACGCCGTCCGCAACCGGACGGCCGGCCCGGAGGACTTGGCCCGCCTCAATGAACGCTGCGACCCCGGATTCGTTCCCCCCGAAGACGAGTTCTATATCACCCTGACCAGCACCAACGACCAGGCCTATCGCCGCAACCGGGACAAGCTCCTGCCCCTGGACGGCGAGACCTTCGGCTACGACGGATTCGTCGAGGGCGACTTCGACAAATCCGGCCTGCCCACGGACGAGCGCCTGGAGCTCAAGATCGGGGCCCAGGTCATGCTTCTGACCAACGATCCCCAAGGGCGCTGGGTGAACGGGACGATCGGACGGGTCGTCGACGTCCTGCGCGACCCGGGCCGCGACGATGTCATCGAGGTCGAGTTGAGCGAAGGGGAGATCGTCGATCTCCTCCCCAACAGTTGGGAGATCTTCAAGTTCGCCTACGACCCCGACGGCGACAAAATCGTCTCCGAGCCCGTCGGATCCTTCACCCAATATCCGCTCAAGCTGGCCTGGGCGGTGACCATCCACAAGAGCCAGGGCAAAACGTTCGACCGCGTCATCGTCGACGTCGGCCGGGGCACTTTCGCCCACGGCCAGGTCTACGTAGCCCTCAGCCGCTGCACCAGTCTCCGCGGGCTGGTCCTCAAAACACCCATCCTAAAAAGTCATATCCGCATGGACTGGCGGGTCGTCGATTTCCTGACCCGTTTCCAATACAAGAAAGCGGACGAGCGCTTGTCTTATGCCGACAAGTTGCGGATGATCGAGGAGGCCATTTCCGAAAACCGGGCCCTGGACGTCGTCTATCTCAAGCCCGATGACACCAAGTCCCGGCGCAAAATCCGCCCCGAGTCCGTGGAGATGATGACCTATAAAGGCCGGCCTTTCCAGGGACTGCGGGCTTACTGCTACAAGAGGGAAGACATCCGCCATTTCCGCATCGACCGCATGCTCGAGGTCAAGGTCCTCTGACGGCCTATCCGGCCGGTGAGCAAAAACACCCCCCGAAGCGTCTATCCAGTGTCTGGGACGGAAGAAGAGGATTCCCGTAAAAAGCTGGGACATCCGCCCCCGTACTCGTCCGCGATTTAAGGCGCGGCCGAGTGCCGCGGAACAGGATCCCCAGGAAGACCTGGGGCCCCTGCCGCGGCCGCCTTGACACGAAGGGAGCTGCTCATGTACATTTGGCTTCGGGGCCAATTGATGAAAAGTCTTCATCTTCTTATCGACGACGATCTTTATGACATGCTGAAGGGCGCCGCCGCGCGGCGCAGCGAAAGCGTGGCTGAAGTCGTCCGTAAAACGCTCCGCGAATGGGTCGAAAAACCGTCCCTGGCGGGGGATGCCCCGACCCTGACGGCCGCCGAGCTCCACGAGCTCCTCCGAGTCATGGACACCCAGGAGCATGCGGCCACAACGGAGAAAAAAGAACCGGATATCTGAACCGGATTCTCAGCCCTCAGCCTTGATCTTCAAAAGCACCCCTCCCCATCCTCCCGGAGCTCCCCGGGCGGAACGGCTTCAACCCCGTCCTCGCGCTTCTTGGCCGGGCCATAGGCAGCCTCAGTCGAAATCGGGGGGAAGTTCCGGACGGCGCGCCAGAGCGAACATCCGGCGGATCTGGCGTTCGGTCGTGCGTTCGACGGACAGCTCGGGAAGCCCGTCCTCCGAAAAAAAAGCAGCGTTTTCCGTTTCCAGGCTCCGGCCCGGACGCCCGCCGATGATCGAACAGAGAAAGAACATCTTGTAGGCGGAAAAGAAGCGCGGCGGGTGGTGCTGCCTGGCCCGGTCGTAGACCGCCAGCAGCCGGACAGCCCGCGCTTCGTAGCCCGACTCTTCGAGGACTTCGCGGACCACGTTCTCGGCCGGCGACGCACCGAGATCGGCCCAGCCGCCGGG
>PMCY01000169.1 GCA_003154255.1 Candidatus Aminicenantota bacterium
TCCGGATTGACGCCCTTGTGCGGTTCCTTGCCGAAGAGTTCCTGGACGAGGGCCTGGATGCGGGGCATGCGGGTCTGGCCCCCGACGAGGACGACCTCGTCGATCTGGTCGGGCTTGAGATTGGCATCGGCCAGGGCCTGGCGGCAGGGGGCCACCGAACGCTGGACGAGATCCTCGATCAGCTGTTCGAGCCTGGCCCGGGTCAGCTTCATCAGAAGGTGCTTCGGGCCGGAGGCGTCGGCGGTGACGAAAGGCAGGTTGATTTCGGATTCCACGGTCGTCGACAGCTCGATCTTGGCCTTCTCGGCTGCTTCCTTGAGCCTCTGGATGGCCATCTTGTCGGCGCCCAGATCGATGCCGGATTCCTTTTTGAACTCGGTGACGATCCAGTCCTGGATGCGTTGGTCGATATCGTCGCCGCCCAGGTGAGTGTCGCCGTTCGTCGACTTGACTTCCACAACGCCCTCCCCGACCTCGAGGATGGAGATGTCGANNCGAACGTGCCGCCGCCGAAATCATAAACGGCGATCGTCTGGTCCTTTTTCTTGTCCATGCCGTAAGCTAGGGCCGCCGCCGTCGGCTCGTTGATGATGCGGACGACGTCCAGCCCGGCGATCGTTCCGGCGTCCTTGGTCGCCTTGCGCTGGCTGTCGTTGAAATAGGCCGGAACGGTAATGACGGCCTTCTCCACTTTCTCGCCCAAATAATCCTCGGCGGCCTTTTTCAGCTTCTGCAGAATCATGGCCGAGATCTCGGGGGGCGAGAATTTTTTGCCGAAGACCTCCACGCGGACATCTCCGTTTTCAGCCTCGACTACCTTATAAGGAACCTGCTTGATCTCGCCGGGGACTTCGCGAAAGCGTCTTCCCATGAAGCGCTTGATGGAATAAACCGTGTTTTCCGGATTGGTGACGCGCTGGCGCTTGGCCACCTGGCCGACCAGCCGTTCGCCTTTTTGGGTGAAGCCGACGACGGACGGAGTCGTCCGGCCGCCCTCTTCGTTGGCGATAACCGTCGGATTATCGCCTTCCATGACGGCGACAACGGAGTTGGTCGTACCCAAATCGATTCCGATTGTTTTAGGCATTTTATCCTCCTGTATTTAGTGATATATAAATATATAATGTTAGCGTTCTGTTGTCAAGTATATTTTAAAATTATTCGAAAATTTAAATATTCATTTGATTGCTTATTTTATTTGCGTAATACTAGAACGCTCATGCCATCTTCCGCAGCCCAATATAGGCCTTGCGCGTCAATTTCATTTCGCAAAACCAACTGAATGTCGGTAAAATTCGATTTTCTTAAAGATGCTAGGATCGTTTTCATCGGCAGGGTGAGCAATCGGCCCAACGAATTAAAAAAATTTCCCAATCGCATGGACAGCTTATGCGGGACGGCTTTGAAACGCATGGTAATCCCCTTTTCAAATTCGAAATTGAAATGTCCCGGCATGTCTTTCAATTCGAGCACTTCCAGATCGACGCCGCCATTTTTTTCGTCCTTGTTTTTATCCGCCGCCGGAGTGATGTTCTTTCGCTTCGGAGTTCGCAGAGCTTCCTTCTTTTCCAGTTTGAAAGACCCGCTCGGCAGGGGGCGGCCCCATTGAGAATAGTCCGCCACGTCCCACGTCTTGAGCATAACGCCCTGAATTCGAAGCTCGACGCGATTCGACGACAAATCGAAATATAAATAGGACTTGTTTGATTTGGCCAAGGCGACCTCGGCATCCAAAAGTTTGGCCTGGTCGAGAAGAACGCGTCGGTCGGTGATCTGAAGCGCGGACCCAAAAGCGGCCGCCGCCAACAACAGGCCCGTCAGCATCACTCGGCGCATATCAGTAGATAAATATCCGGGTCCCGAGTCCCACAGATTCGAAGAGGTACTTCAAGTCCTTGTCACCCAGCCGGACGCAACCATGGGTGACGTTTCGGCCGAGCAGCCTGGTATAGAGCGTCCCATGAATGAAAAATCCATCCCCAAACCCCAGGGCGAAATCCCCCAGGGAGTCGTTGTCGATCCTGGAATTATAGTCGGACGGGGGCTTCTCTCCTTCTTCGATGAAAGCCCAATCGGGCTTGATCCACGTTGGATTGACCAGCTTCGATTGGACCGCAAATCCGCCCCTCGGCGTATCGAACGTCCACCGCCGCGTTCCCCCGGGCTCGTCGAGAACATCTCCCGATCCGCAGGAGATGACGGCTTCACGGACAACCGCCTCCCCTTTCTTCAGGGAAAGCCGGTTCGCCGCCGTATCCACGACAACATAGAGCCCGTAGGGCCGGCACTCTCTCAAGCGAGTGCGATTCGCTTTATTCCGTCTCTCCAGCTCCGCCGAGGTTTTCTTTTGCAGTCCCGGCGCCAAGGTCTCGCCCCCCGATTTGGAATAGACAAATATTTCCAGGGCCAGGCCGCCCAGCTCCAGAAGAATGAAGAGCCCGATTGCCGCGGCGGCCGCCAGGAATAATTTCTTCTTCATTGTTTTCCAAATTTATCGATGTCCGCCAGTATCGTGCCCTCGACCGATAGGGTTCCGACGATCGTCACGAGGGTTCCGACCTCGGCAAATCTGTAAACAAAATCCATATCCGCGTTCTCCAAGCCGACGCAGCCCTGGGTCAACTTGTTCTTGCCCCCCCCGTGGATTTCGATGGCGCCTCCGGCATCGCTGACGCCGCGGACCAGACCCCTACGGCGGGCTTCGGCGAAAGCTCTTAAATCCTCGGCATTGGGATAATTGATTAAGAGGGCTTTATAAAACGGCGTATTCGGGTATTTTCGGACAATGCGGTACTTTCCTTCTGGAGTCGCCTCGTCGCCCTGATAAAGCTTGTCCGAGAGCCCATATTTGCCGAGCCCGATTTCGAACACGGCCGTTGTTTTTCCATTTTTGTAGAGGGACAGCGTCCGTTCCAGCTTGCTGACGACGATCGCCGTGGTTCCCAAGGCGCGCGTGCCGGCGATCGTCTCATCGGCCCAGCGTTTCCATTTCTTCTGTTCATCGGATCCGCGATACCGCTGCAGAAGCCGAACGATCTCCCGCTCCGCCCCGGAAACGAATTCCGCGGCGTCCGCCAGAAGGCCCGCAGCGCCTTCGTATTTTTCGGTCCGCAGGAGAAGGTCCATGCCGCCGAGCTTGATCTCGGCCTGGCTGAGGGCTTTGCGGACCGCGTCGTCCTCGTTAAAATAGCGGGTCATCCCGACGAGCCTGGACATCCGCCCCCGGATCAGCGCAGCGCCCTCATGCAATTGCCCGGCCCGATCCTCTTTAAGAATCCGGGCGTTGACCTGGATTGTACGCCCCAAGGCGGCGATTTTTTCGCCTTCTTCCGCGACGCTACGATAATCCCGCCACCATCCGAACTTGGCTTTTTCCCGAGCGACCAAGCGACGCAGTTCGATCAACCCGCTTCGGAAGCGGCCGTAATCGTTCGGGGATAAGAAAGAAGCCCCGGCCCGTTCGAGGGTCTTTTCGAGGCGTTCGGCCTCTTGAACCTCGGGCGGCACCGGGGCGGTTCGACAGGCGAAACAGACGCAAGCGAGAGCGGCCAACAGGACAAACCGGCTGCGGGACGGAGATCTCAAGCGTCGATTCCGCGGATTCCCGGCTAGGCCGGCTTACTTCTTTTTGGTCTTGTCCAGAGCGGCCTGGATCTGGTCCTTGACTCCGGTGACCTTGACCTGGATGGACTTGGCGGCATTCAGGGCGCCGATGTAATCCTGCCCTTCGAGCAACTTCTGGATCCCGGCGAATTCAGTTTCCGCGCCGTCCAGATCGCCCTTCAAAGCGGCCAAATCCTTGTCCGTTCCCTTGCCCTTGGGGGCTTTCTTCAACATCTCCTTGACGTCATTGATGGATGTCTGGAGTTCGCCCTGCAGCTTGACGGCTTCGTTCTTGACCGCCTCGATTTTGGCCGGAAGGGCCGCTTTGAGGGCCTCGGCGTCGGCCTTGACCTTGTCCAGCATCTCTTTGGATGTCCCGAATTTCTTGAAGAACTTTTTGTCCTGGGCGGCGATCTCGTCCGTGGCCTTGGAGAGATCCGCTTGGACCGTCTTCAGCTCCTCGGGAGCATACTTGTCGGCGCCTCCCTTGATGACGTCATCAATGGCGGCTTTGGCCGCGTCGATCTGGGCCGTGGGCTGTTTGCAGCCGACGAGCACGACCGCCACGGTCAGTACGAGAATCAATGATTTCGTGAGATTTTTCATGTTTGTTTTCTCCTTTCTCACTTCTTGGCCCGGCTCTGCCCTAGACCTTTCCCCTCGGTCGGGAATCGGGGGTGCGAGCCGAGACTAATACTTAAGAATTAATAGCACTTTTTGCCCGGATTGTCAAATGAG
>PMCY01000322.1 GCA_003154255.1 Candidatus Aminicenantota bacterium
AGCGCGATCTGGCCACGGCGATCAGTTCCGAGCTCAAGGCCATGATCGATTACAGCATGTCCGTGTCTTCCCTGGAAAGGACCCTGGGCACGAGTCTGAAAACGAAGAATATCCGCGTCGGCGACGTCCTGGGCCGCTGAGCCGGCGTCCCGGCGGCATTCACCCTTCTTCGAAGAGCGGCAGCCTCTCTGCGCCGTTGGCTTCGGCGTCGGTCTTCATGACGGCCAGGAGCTCGCCCCGCAGGCCGGACTCGGGAAGCCGCGGCGCGGCCGTTGCCAGGATTCGGACGGCCTCCTCATGGGCCCGGTCGGCAATCGATTTCCGGCCGGCCGCCGTCCAGGCCTCGTAATTATCGCGGTCGGCCAGCCTGGGGAAGGAATGCTCCAGGCGGTACCATTTCCGCGTGTGGGGAAGTTTCAAAAATTGTGTCGCCGGATCGAAGTCTTCGAAAAGGTGGAGGGCGATGGGGTCCTCACGCTGGGCGATACCCCGGATCAGGCGCAGGGCCTGACCGCAGATTTCATNNGCGGCCAGGACGGCCCCGATGCCGGTCTCGAAGCCGGCCTGGGCGTCATTGATCTTGGCGTCGCTCAGCCCGATATAGGCATGCGTCGGGAGCTTCAAGCGCTTGCCGATCTGGGCATAAGCCATGTCGATCATCATCGTCTCCATGGCTCCCATGGGCGTCGTTCCCTTGCGCATATCGAAGCTTGACGGCGAGCCGCCGAAAATGATCGGCGCACCGGGGCAGGCGGCCTGGCCGATGGCCAGCCCGGCCAGGTTCTCGACGACATGCTGGACCAGGGTTCCGGTGATTGTGGCCGGGGAAGCCGCCCCGGTCATGCCCATGGAGATCAGCTCGGAAGGAATGCCGGCCCGGGCGCAATCGATGAGGCTCTGGGCGGTCAGATGGCTCCATTTCAAAGGAGGGGAGGGGCAGGCGTCGAAGATGGCCAGGGGCCGGCGCCGCAAACCCTCCGCTCCTCCGCGCACCGCGGCCAGCATGTCCCGCATCGGGGCGAAGCCGGCCACGCGAAACGTGCCGGTGACGATTGGCTTCGCGGAATACTGCAGGCCGATGCACAGGCGATAGCTGTCGCCCAGAACCTCGGGGATG
This sequence comes from Candidatus Aminicenantota bacterium, assembly GCA_003154255.1. Classification (GTDB taxonomy): domain Bacteria; phylum Acidobacteriota; class Aminicenantia; order Aminicenantales; family UBA4085; genus UBA4085. The sequence continues at coordinate 1,118 of PMCY01000322.1, forward strand.
TCCCGGCTGACCAAGCCCGTACTCTGAAAATCGAGGTTCGGACACGCCTCGGTCAGGCGGACGAAGTCGATCAGATCGGCGGTGACTGGTGACCGTTCGGTCTGCGTGGCATGGTCCAGAATGCGGACCCCGGCCGAACCGGGATCGAAATGGACGGCGTCGCCGCCGACAACGGTTGATTTCCCGCCCTCCCGATCATAGAACGTGATCGCGGCCGGGGCCAGGGACAACAGCCGCTCCATGATTTTACGGGGGATGCGAACACGGTCACGGGCCGCCTCGACGGCGGCGCCTTCCCCGGCCAGCAGGGACCGGGCTTCATCGTTCTCGACGAAAACGCCCGTCCGCTCCAGGATGGTCAGTCCTTCGTCGATGATTTGATCCTGAAGTCCGGGAGAAAGCAGCTCGGTTTTGGGGCGCAGAGTGTCGTGCATCGGTCAGGCCTTTCCCAGGGCTTTGAGAGCCGCCCGTACCGCGGCCGTGGCATTCTCGCCATAGCCGTCGGCCCCGATCTCATCGGCCCATTTCCGGTTGACGGGAGCGCCGCCGACCAGAACCTTGAAGCGATCCCTGAGGCCGCGCTCCTGAAGCCGGACCAGGACGCGGCGCTGGTTGACCATCGTCGTCGTCAACAGGGCCGACAAACAAATCAGGTCGGCTTTGGCCTCTACGGCGGCATCGATGAAGCGGTCGACCTTGACGTCCGCGCCCAGATCGATGACTTCGAAGCCGTTGGCCGAGAGAAGCGAGGAAACCAGGTTTTTGCCGATGTCGTGAATGTCCCCTTCGATCGTGCCGATGACGGCCCGGCCCCGCGACGCGGCCGATCCGCCCGCGGTTCCTTCCAAAACGGGGCGGAGGACGGCCATGGCCGCCTTCATGGCCTCGGCGCTTTGAATCAGCTCGGGCAGGAAATATTCGCCGTCTTCCCAAAGGACGCCGACCTTGTCCAGGCCCGGCAGGAAGCCGTTGGTGATGATGTCCGGCGCGGGCAATCCGGCCAAAAGGCCCTCCCGGGCCAGCCCGGCCGTAGCCTCAAGGTCGCCGTCGATAATAGCTTGGGCCATTCGGGGATAAAGGGAGTGCATAATCATACGACCTTCCTTACATTATATCGTTATTTCCATCTTTTAAAAGTCAATGAATCAATGAATATTTCCTGGAACCTTTCGTCCTGGGCCAAGGACAAATGCCGAATGGTCGCGGCAAGCTTTTCGCATCGCATTCGTTCTTCGCCCGACAAGAGCAATACCTTCGCCCCCGCCAGAGAGGCATTGCCGACGAATTCAATTTTTTCAGGAAGGACGGTCGGAATCAGGCCGATGCGCATGGCGTTTCCGATGTCCAAGGCGCTTCCGAAAGCGCCGGCCACGTAAATCCGATCCAAATCTGAGACGACAAGGCCGGTTTCCGCCAGCAACATGCGAATTCCGGTTCGGATCGCGGCGGCAGCCAATTGAACTTCCCGGACGTCCTTCTGATTGAGAGAGAGTCCGGGAGACAGGAAAATATTTCTATCGGCGTTCAAGATCCGGCCTTCGGAATCGATCCACTCCTGGCCCAAAGCCACGGCCAGGATATCGACCAAACCGCTGCCGCAGATGCCCCGGCCTTCTCCGCCGCCCAGAACGCGCCAATCGATTCCTTTCCCGTCCCGCTCGGCCTTATGGATGGCGCCCGGACCGGCGATCATGCCGCAGCTGAGCCCCATGCCTTCGAATGCCGGACCGGCGGCTGTCGACGTCGCCAGGAACCGGGGGCCGTTCTTGACGACGATCTCGCCATTAGTTCCCAGGTCGATGAAGAGGGCCTTTTCGGGACCGTTCTCGATATCCACCGCGGCCAGCCCGGCCGCGATATCGCCTCCCACGAAGCTCTTGATGTTGGGGGCGATATAGATCCGTCCCGCTCCGTTCATATCCAGCCCGCCGACCGAAGCATCGAGCGATTCGAGCGCGGAGAATAGGGCTCGAAAAGGGGCCTCGGCCAGGGTCGTCATGGGCAGTCCGAGGAAAAGGTGATTCATGGGTGTATTGCCGGCGACAACGATTTCGTAGCAGTCCGCCGCAAGGATTCCGGCCTGTCGGAAAGCTTCGGTCAGGAGAGCGTTGATCGACCGGCGGGCCTCGTCGCGAAGTTCGAGACTTTTTTTCGGCTCGAGGTGGGCCGCGGTGATGCGGGAGACGACGTCGGCCCCGAACCGCACTTGGCCGTTCAAACCCGCCGCAATGGCCGCCGTTCGGCCGTCGCTCAAATCAACGATTTCGACCACGACCGTCGTCGTTCCGAGATCGACGGCGGCTCCGAACGCCCGACCCGACGAGTCGCCCGGCTCGACGGCCAGGATACGCCGGTCTTCATAAATCACGGCCGTCACTGTCCCGGCTCGCCGCGGATCGAGACCGGCCAGAACGGGCAGGACGGTCGAAGCCACGGCCGGTTTGGGCGGGGTAAATGCGGCCAGCAGGCCGTCCAGCGCTGATTCCGGATCGGCCGCCGATGCAGCGGGGGCGGCGACGGCGAATTTTTTTAGGGGAGGGTCGATGATCATTATCCGTCGGCGGCCCTCTATCAAAGGCGCGATCGTCGACAGCCGGGCCTGCGGGGCGATCCGGATCGACAGCGGGCCCCGCAGGGTCAGGCGGCAAGCCAGGCGAAACTCCGGAGGGCGGTTTTGGCGATCGAGCACGGCCCGCTCGGCCGGATCGGCCAATCCCGCCTCGCCCGCGACAATTTCGACCAGGCATTTCCCGCAGAGTCCGCGCTGCCGACACGGAAAGCCGATCGGAATACCGTTTTCAAAAAGCAAGGCCGAGACGATCGTTCCCTCGGGAGCGGTGAGGACCCGCTTTTCCGGAAGAATGATCAGTTGATGATCTCTCATGATGATTTCTTCAGCCAGAGAAAATACGACGGCACGCCCAAGGCCAGGACACCCGCGGCGGCCAAGGCCTGAACGGGACGGGCGACGGCGCTGAGAATGAAAATTGTCCCATTCAAGCCGGCAAACAGGAGGGGGACGACCGGATAACCCCAGACCCGGTAGGGACGGGGAATCTGCGGACGGGAACGGCGTAAAACGGGAACCGCGATGGCGGTCGCGGCGAAAAAGAAAGTCAATGCAAATACGACGAATTCATAAAGGGCCTGGAAGCCTCCGGTCAAGGCCAACACGACGGCGACCATCATCTGGGCTTTCAAAGCCGCCGTGGGCGCCTGCGTCCTGGAATCGATTCGTTTCAGGCGCTTCCAGAAAAATCCGTCCCTGGCCATGGCGAACGGAACACGGGCGCAGAAAAGAATATTGGCGCTCAGGCAACCCAGGGCTGAAACGGTGATCAGGCCGGCGAAAAGAGAGGAGCCGACGGGGCCGAAAAGGCGTGATGCGGCCGCCGCTCCGACTCCGATGGTGCCCTTCATTTCAGCGGGCGGGAGGGCCAGGACGTAGACAATATTGGCCAATACATAGAGGGCTGTCAGGGTCAGAACGCCCAGTCCCAGGGCGGCCGGCAGGACTCTTCGGGGATCGCGGATTTCCTCGGCCGTACAGCTGGCCGCGTACCAACCATCGTACGTCCAGAGCACGGCCAGAAAGGCGGCGCCGAAACCTGGTAAAGTCAACGGACCGCTGGGCTGCAACAAGCGGGCCGCTGGAGAGGATGGACTAAAGCCGGATTTCAGGACCGCCGCGAGACCGAAGAGAATGAAGAGCGCCAACCCCGCGACGCGGGCCACGACGAGCGTATTTTGGGCCCGGACGCCGGTTCGGACGCCAATTCGATTGACCGCCGAAACGACAATGATGGACGCCACGGCCGTGAGTTGTCCTCCGGAAACAGAAAGGCGAAGGGGCCCCCAGGCAAAGCGGAGCCACGGGTTCGCTGCCGCCCAACGGGCCCCGAACGGAACGAGCGATTCGGCTAATCCCGAGCCCAGAGCGGCGATTCCACCGCAGCCGACGATCCAGAAGAATCCCCAGCCGTAAAGAAACGCCGCCAGCCGTCCGAAGCTTTCGCGCAAATAGACGTACGGCCCGCCGGCTTTAGGATACATCGTCCCCAATTCAGCGAAGGTCAACGCACCGAGAAGGGTGAAGACGCCGCCCAGGAGCCAGGTTCCAAGGAAGGGGAGCGGGGAAGGACAATCGGCGGCCATCAGCCCGGATGTGAAAAATATTCCCGTCCCAAAGACCGAGCCGATGACCAGAAAATAGGCGTCTTTGAAGTTGAGCCGGGGAGTCAGGTCGACTTGTTCCGCCTCGGGCTTGGCCATCTCGATTGTTGTGATTTCCAGCTTATAATTGGAATCGCGACGATCTTCCATTCCGTCGAGTTATCATCTTATGAAAATTCCATCGGGAAATCAATTGATTGCCGGACGCTTTTCCATTTGACGCCAGTTTTCGTTTTTCCGCATAGGCCCATAATTTTGATCGCGATCCCGGCTTGTCGGCAGGCCGACAATTTCACGCAAACGGATCGAATTTTTAAAAAAATATCATATCATGTTAAATATCAATACGTTATGGGTATGTCGGCCGGCCGACGACCCTATTCTCCCGGCTTGATTTTTTTGTACGATTTGGGTATCGTACGGGGGAGCGGGAGGAACGTTATCGTGATTATAACCGTCACCAATCAAAAGGGAGGCGTGGGCAAGACGACCACGGCCGTCAACGTCGCGGCCGCACTCGCTTTCTCCGGCGCCCGCGTCCTTCTGGTCGACACCGATCCGCAAGGACACAGCTCGATTTCCTGCGTGCCCCATCCGGAAGCCTCGCCGCATTCACTTTACGAGGTTCTGGGCGGATCCCGGGTAAAAATCGAAGACGTCATAATGAAATCGACGATTCCCGGATTGGACGTGGCCATCTCGCGCATATCGATGGCCAAGCTGGAGCCGTCCTTGATCGGAGAGATCGACGGCCATTACCGGCTGCGGGAGGCCTTGGCGTCCGTCGGCAACATCTATCGCTATATCCTGATCGATACACCCCCGACCCTCGGCCTGATCACGTTAAACGCCTTGGTCGCCGCGACCCATTTGCTCATCCCGATCCAAAGCTCCTATTTATGCCTCGAAGGAACGGACGATCTCCTGGAAACGATCGAAAAAGTCCGCAAGGTCGCCAACCCCCAGCTTCAGATTCTGGGGGTTTTGATTACGCTCCATGATACGCGGACGAACATTGCCAAGGATGTCGTCGACAGGATTCACGGAGTATTCGGCAAAAAAGTCTTCAAAACCTTCATCTCCAAGAGCGTCAAACTCGAGGAAAGCCCGGCCTACAANNAGCTCGATCGGCGCCCTTCAATATCGTCAGGTCGCGGAGGAAATCCTTGAACGCACCAAAAAATAAGCGGTCGGGTTTGCCCGAAAGCGTGGCCATGCGCCATGATACCCATTTCGTGGACTGGATCTCCAAAAAAACCGCGGCGCCTTTGGTGCGCATGATTCCCTTGGAACGGATAGCCCCGAATCCGCACCAAGCCCGGTCCTCGTTGGGCAATATCCAGGAGCTGATGAGCTCGATCAAGCTGAAAGGCGTCCTGGAGCCCATTATTGTCCGGGCCATGGGAGAGCGCTTTGAGATCATAGCCGGAGAACGGCGTTACGTGGCTTCGAAGAACGTCGGGCTCAAGGAGATCCCGGCCATCGAAATGAACGTCACCGACAATGAGGCCATGGAAATCTCGCTCATCGAAAACCTGCAGCGCAAGGATCTGGATGTCTTTGAGGAGGCCGACGGCTTGAAAGCCCTTATGGATATCTACAGCTACAGCCATGCCGATATTTCCGAAAAGATCGGCAAGGGCCGCTCGACGATCACTGAAATCATCAATATCTGCAAGATCCCCGTTGAGGCTCGGGTCTTATGCGCCGAGGCCGGTCTGGACAAAAATCGAAGCGTTCTTGTCGAAATTTCAAAAATGAAGGGCCCCGACGATATGAAGGCCCTGATCGCCGAAATTAAGAACCGCGGATTGCGACGTGAGGATACGCGCGATCTGACCAAAGCGCTCAAAGGAAAAGACGGCGACATCGAGGCCAAGAAGCCCAAACATTATGTTTTCAATTATCGACCCAAAGAAGATAAGACTTATCAAATCAAAATCGAATTCAAAAAAGAAACGGTTAGTCGGACGGAAATCATCCGTATCCTTGAAGATCTTTTGACGAAGCTGAAATCGGCTCATTAAATATTTTTCCAACTCGCGAAAAACTGCTTGATGGAGAATTGATTTGAGATCCTCGATTCTCGGCGACTCAATCGTAAGGGGGAAATCGTATGGGAATAGCCCGAATCAATAAATATTTCGAAAATGTCGTGATGAAATTTAAATTGAATATTACGTAGTAGACATAATATATCTTATGCGACTCATAGAACCATATTTTTACATGTCGTTTATATTCAATGTGTTAGCTGTTGCTGCGAACTGTGAATATCTAGGGCGACGACATGTTGTGCAATTGTGAAAATCGTCCCCTTAGGCTTGTGCTTAAAATTCGAGGATTCTCTGATTGAATGCTGATTTCCATTATAAATGCCGTTTAATATCACCGGTAATCAAATTGATTTTATGCCTTTGATGGTTCGGGCGATTCAATATCGAATTGATGTGCCGGCGCTTTCTTATTTTCGTATATAATCGAAACCAATTTATACGCATCCAAGAAATACAAATTCGGAGCCGTATCCGCCACATTTTTTGCCTGCACCGTCCGTAAAAAATCCATGCCCCTCCCCTCTCGCAAGCAAAAAAAAGCCCTCATCCGCCGTTCGGCGGATGAGGGCGGAAAATCTTCTTCCAGACCGAGTATTTACAGGCCCTTGCTCATGGCTCCCAGGAAGTCCTGGTTGGTCTTGGTCTTGCCCAGCTTGTCGATCAGCAATTCCATGGCCTCGACTTCACCCAACTGGCTGAGGATTTTGCGCAGAACCCAGGTTCGGCTGAGCTCGGTCTCCTCGATGAGCAGCTCTTCCTTGCGCGTGGCCGACCGGTTGATGTCGATGGCCGGGAAGGTACGCTTGTCGACCAGGCGACGGTCGAGGTTGATCTCCATGTTGCCCGTGCCCTTGAATTCCTCAAAGATGACCTCGTCCATCCGGCTCCCGGTGTCAACCAGGGCCGTGGCGATGATAGTCAAACTGCCGCCTTCCTCGATCTTGCGGGCTGAGCCGAAGAACTTTTTGGGCCGGTTCAGGGCATTGGCGTCAATGCCGCCCGAGAGGACTTTTCCGGAAGGCGGGACGATGGCGTTATGGGCCCGGGCCAGCCGGGTAATCGAATCGAGCAGGATGACGACATCGCGCTTGATTTCGACCAGCCGTTTGGCCTTCTCCAGGACGAGATGGGCGACCTGGGCGTTGCGGGCCGGCGGCTCGTCGAACGTCGAAGCCACGACTTCGCCGGCCACGCTGCGCTGGAAGTCCGTGACCTCCTCGGGGCGTTCGGCGACAAGCAAAACGATGAGGAAAATCTCAGGATGGTTCTTCTCGATGGACT
>PMCY01000166.1 GCA_003154255.1 Candidatus Aminicenantota bacterium
GCCCCAGGCGGCACTCCAGAAATTCGACGCCTATCCCCAGATCGTGACCATGATTCTGGCCTTGAAACAATCCGACCTCGAGCCGTTCCGCAAGACGATCGAAGAAACGACCCGGCAGTGGCTGACCGAGTCTCCGGCCGACGATCCGGCAGTCAAGGCTGTTCGCGGCCAGCTCGAGGCGGGCGGCAAAGTTCTGCGCGCCGGGGAGCCGCCCTTGACCGAGATGGTCGTCGCGGCTTACAGCGAGATGATCGTCTTTGCCCGCATCCTGCGCGCCGACCCTGCGGCGGAGCCGGACCGCGTCACCGCGCCCGCCGCGGCGGCCACCCGTCGCCAGGTCCTGGACGCCTGGGACCGCTTCGATGCCGCGGAACGCGGCAACCTCGCCTCCGCCCCGGCCCTGTGGATGACCATGCGCACCGTCCTTCGCTACGGCGGGGCCGAAGACCGGGCCCGCATTCGGAAGCAGATCGTCCGCCTGGCCCCGGGGGCCTCCGAGGACTACGAAGCTTCCGGGAGCGAGATCGGCAAGACAATCATCAATTCCATGGTCCTGTCCGAGATCAGCCGCCAGACGTTCAATTCCTACATGTGGAGCCGCGGATATTCGGGCTGGACGCCCATGGGCAAATTCTGAGTGCCGGCCATGAGAAGAACCGGCGCCCGCATCCTTATCCTCGTTTTTGCGGCCGGCGCGCTCCTGGCCCAGACCGTCGACCTCGCCAAGCGCCCCGAGCGCTTCGAGCGGGACCGCGAATATGACGCCCTCCACTATAAGCTGGCCTTCACTTTCGATGATGCCGCCAAGGCCGTTTTCGGCCGGGCGGACGTGACCGTATCCTCGCTTCGCGATGCCCTGGGCCGGATCGTCCTCGATGCGACCCAATTCAAGGTGGAGGACGTCCGGGATGAAAAGGGCGGGACGCTTCCTTTCGAGCAGGGATCGGGAACGCTGACGGTTGTCCTGCCCCAGGGCCTGGCTTACGGTGAAAAAACGACGTTCTCCGTCCGCTATACCATCAAAGATCCCCGAAGAGGGATCAAATTCGTTCCGGCCTCGCCCGACCATCCGGCCCAGATCAACACCTATAGCTGGCCCGAGGATGCGCGGGCCTGGTTTCCCTGCTTTGATTCGCCCAACGACAAAGCCAGCAGCGAAGTCCTGGCCACTGTTCGTAAGGGCTGGAATGTTCTCTCCAACGGCCGGCTGATCGACGTGGTTGAGGACAAGGCTGCCGCGATATCTACCTATCACTGGCTCCAGGACCGGCCCCATCCGATCTATAACATCATGCTGGCGGCCGGCCCGTTCGAGGTGCTGAAGGATCGGCTGGGCGATCTGCCCGTCGATTATTGGGTCTATCCCCAGGCCATTTCCGACGCTCCCCGCTCTTTTCGTAAAACTCCGGCCATGATCGATTTCTACGGCCGGATTTTCGATTATCCCTACCCCTGGGCCAAATATGACCAGGTCTGCTACGCCGGCTATGGCGGCGGGATGGAAGCGACGTCGTCGACCATGCTGGGCGACGATACGATTCATGACGCCCGGGCCGACCAGGATTTTCCGAGCGATGGCCTGGTGGCCCACGANNAGCGAAAGCTTCGCCACCTACGCGGAATACCTCTGGACGCGCCACGACAAGGGTGATGACGAAGGGGCTCTCAATCTTGAGGAAAAGAAGGCGTCCTATCTTCGCGAGGCCCGGACCCGCTACATCCGGCCGCTCGTCTTCAACCGGTTCAACGAGCCCTGGGAAGTCATGGATTCCCATTCCTATCCCAAGGGCGCGGCCGTTCTCCACGTCCTCAGGGCCGTGGTCGGCGACGCTCCTTTCTTTCGGGCGCTGAGCCTCTTTTTGCACCGTTACGAATTTAGAAGCGCCGATACCCACGACCTGATGGAGGCCTTCAAAGACGCCACGGGCCGGAATATGGACGGGTTCTTCGATCAATGGGTTTTCCGCCCCGGCCATCCGGTTTTCGAAGCGAGCTGGACCTGGGACGACGCCGCGCGGAAAGCGAAGCTGTTGATTGTCCAGGCGCAGGACACGGCCAAAGGCGTCCCGATCTACAGGATGCCCGTCCGTATCGGGCTGTTTACGGCTTCGGGCAAGCGCGTGGAGGCGATCGAGCTGTCGAAAAGGGAGGAGCTTTTCGAGTTTTCCTGCGAAGCCAGGCCCTTTCTCGTCCGCTTCGACGAGGGCAATCTTCTTTTCAAGGAAATTTCATTTCCCCTATCCCGGGAGGAACTGCTTTATCAGCTCGGCCATGACGACGTTGTCGGCCGGATGGATGCCGCCGGCGCATTGGCCGTCCGGAGCTCCGAACCGGCCGTGGCCGCGGCCCTGAAACGGACGGCCGCGAACGATCCCTTCTGGGCCGTTCGGCGGTCCGCGCTCGAAGCCCTGGTCAAAGCGCGAGGCGGGGAGTGGATGGCGTTCTTTAAAGAGAGGGCCATCGATCCGAATTCACGCGTCCGGGCGGCCGCTTTGCGGGAACTGGGCGATCGCCGGGCCAAGTCTCTCGCCCCATTCTTTCAGGAGCGGTTCGCCAAGGATGACAGCTATATCGCCCAAGCCGAATGCCTGTCGGCCTTGGGCAAGTGCGGCGATGCCGCGGCGATCAAATTTCTGAAAAAGGCGGCGGCGATGCCATCGCCTCATGGGATGCTGAAGCGCGCCGCCGCAGCGGCCCTCAAGTCGCTTCCCGGGGCCGCCGACGGTCCTGACGAAAAGTCTTTCCGATAGGGGGTATCATGAACGCACGCATCAAGTCCACTCTCGGCGCGGCGCTGGTTCTTTTTACGGCCGCCGCGGCCGGCGCCCAGGACGATCCCGTCGCCGCCATCCAGAAGCGGTACGCCGAAGTCCGGGCGCGGATCGAATTGGCCTTGAAAGCGGAAAAGGAAGGCGTCGGGGCGGGGCTCTATGCGACGGAGCTCGTCACCAATAGCCACAACGCGCCCTGGCGGGCGGTGGGGAATTATCGGAAAAACATCACCTTCTGGTACACCGACCAGCCCGAATTNNATTTCCACCGCGTCCAATATGGCGATGAACCGCCCCAGGAAACCCGTTTCTATTTCCGGGACGATAAAGTCATTCGGGCCCTTTCGGGGACCAAGCCCCTCGAGGACAAGCCCGACGGCGCCTCCGTAACGCGCGCGGCCGATACGCTGGTGAAAATATTTCTGGCCTCGTTTTAGCCGGTCGGCGCCGCGTCGGGGCGGGCGGTTGACTCCGCCCCCGGCCTATGTTACCAATTCTTTTCCGTTTCCGCGGACGGATCCGGGTCGGAAAATAGCCAAGGAGTTCCACCATGGCGAAATTTGAAGGCATCTTTTGGTCGCCCAGGCAGATGCGCTATCTCCTGCCGACCAAACAGTACGGTCTCCAGGAAGGCGCGGCCCAGGTCATCGCCTGCTCACGGTCGACCAACAACGGCGCTTTCCTGGCCTTCGAAGGCATCCGTTTCTTCTGCAAAAAGAACGCTGCCGGCCGCTTGGAAGTCATCTTCCTCAACTGGGATAAAAACCTGGAACGGTTCCGCCGGGGCATGCTCTTCAACATCGGCGCCGACCAGGCCGGGCTCGTCCCTTCCCGGGTCGAGCTCGAGGACATCTTCATCGGCCGCTATTTCCGGGAGCCGGCCATGCGGGGCTTTTTCGAGGAGATGGCCGTCCTTGGCGCGCAGGGCTATTTGCGGCCCTTCACGGTCGACGAGGAGCAGTCCATCGGCGTGACCTTTCCGGCCGAACCGTCCATCCGGGCCGTGGCCAGCCGCTATGACCGCTACCTCGGCGAGCCGTTCAGCGGCGTTGTCATTCCCCATCTGGTCCGCGCCGTGGCCGTCAACGGAACGGGCTGGCTCAAACTGGGCGTGAATTATTTGATGAGCATCAAAGCCGTGGAGGAAGCCCGGCGCATCTGTCCCGAAGCCGCCGCGGCTCTTTTCCTCGACGATCAGACCCATAAGCCCCTGGAAGAGAGGCTCGTCACGGAATGGGACTCGTCCTGTTGCCTGTTCGCCTTCCGCGATGGGACCGTGGTCAAGATCCCTGAAAACCCGCTCATCCTGCCATCCATTACCATCCTGGGCATCACGGCCATCCTCCGCGACCGCGGGACGAAAGTCGAGGAACGCCACTTGACGTACGGCGAGCTGAAGCGCCGTTCGGTCGCGGGCGAGCTGGTAGCGGTCTGTAGCATCGGGACGGCGGGTATCCTTAACCGCTGCGCCAAGCTCTATTTCATCGACGCCGACAAGAAGATCGTCGGTTTCCACGAGCCCGACGAGTCCCATCCGCTGTACGCCAAGCTGGCCGAGGCCAAGGCCGCGTACTGGGACATCTATAAGGAAAAAATCCCGTCGCTCGCCGGGATGACGCTGTTCAAATACGAGATTTAATCCCGAAGCTTCCCGCTTATCCTGAATATCCCTCCGGCGGGACGGTATTCCTTATGGGCGCACTTGAGTTGTCCGAGCATTTATATTATGTCTTGGGCAAGAAAAGGAGATTACCCATGGCCCTTTCGCACCGCCTGATTTCGGTTTGCGTTCTCGCCGCCTTGGCGGCCGGCACCCTCGCCGCCGCGCAGGAGGTTCCGCCGCCCCGTTTCATCACGGGAATTACCGAGCTCAAGATCCAGGCCAACAGCCGGATCCAGTCGGTCACCGTCTTTCCCGACCGGGCCACGGTTGTGCGGACGACCGCCATCAGGCCCATCCTCGGCCCCCAAAGCGTCGTTTTCTCGGGGCTGCCCAAGACGATCATCGCCGGCTCGCTGCGGGCCGCGGGACGGGGAGCGGCCGAGGTCAAGATCCTCGGATTGGAATCGGCCAACGAATTCCTGGAATCGCCCCTCCTGCCCGCCGTGGCCAAGCTCCAGGCCGAGCTCGACGCTTTGACCTATGAAATCAGCCGGACCAAGAACGATTTGACCGTCCTGGCCGCCCAGGAAAGCCTGCTCATGTCCCTGCCCGGCAGTCAAAGTGCTCTCAACGCGGCCGGAGTGGCNNGGTGAAGAACGGACAGCTCGAGCGCCAGAAGGTCCTGCAGGAACAGGAAGCCAAGGCGGAGACGATCCGCAAACGGATCGCGGAGATCCGGCCGGGCCGGCCCGCCGAGGCTCTGCGGGTCACCGTGCTTATCGAGGCCCGCACAATCGGCGATTTCACCCTCGACCTGTCCTATACCGTCGGCAACGCCCGCTGGGCCCCGCTCTACACGGTCCGGGCCCTGCCCGACAACGGAGAGGCGGAGCTTTCGATCTCGGGGCTGATCCAGCAAAGGAGCGGCGAGAATTGGGACGGCGTTCGGATGGCTTTATCCACGTCCTCGCCCGCGCTGGAGAGTCAGCCGCTCGAATTGCAGCCCTGGTTGTTGGACATCTATGTCCCGCGGCCGGTCGCCCGGATGGAGGAGAGGTACGATACCGCCGCGGCCGAATCTGTCGGAGGCGGACTGCGGAAGGCGGCCGCCCCCGCGGCCCCGCCCTCGGTCGTGCGGGAAGCGGAAGTTGAAACGGCCGCCGTGGCCGACTC
>PMCY01000348.1:0-262 GCA_003154255.1 Candidatus Aminicenantota bacterium
AGCATCGCTCGGTGCTCGAAGACTATAATGCCCGGCTGCTGGACCAGATGATCGCCGTCGTGACCGCCGTCACCGCCGTCGCTTACGCCCTCTACTGCATGTCGGGCGATACGGTCCGTCGTTTCGGTTCCGAGAAGCTGTTATGGACGGCCCCTTTCGTCCTGTACGGGATTTTCCGCTATCTTTATCTCGTCTACCGGCGCGGGGAAGGGGGCTCGCCGGAGGAGCTCATCGTCCGCGACGGCCCGCTCCTTCTGGCCAC
>PMCY01000348.1:375-3962 GCA_003154255.1 Candidatus Aminicenantota bacterium
GCGCCAGCCAGCCGTCGCTCTCGATGTCCTTGCGGCATTTCTTGCAGCGCTTGACCTCGGGCAAGACGCCGTGGGCATGGAGAAGCCAGGCCTCGAAATAGCGGGTCAGGAAATCCGGGTCGCCGCGCCCTTCGAANNGTCAGGGCCGCCCGGAGCTCTTTCTGGATGTCGAAGAATGAATCCAGAAGATCGCAGGCGCTGACCGTGACCAGGTCGCGGCGCTCTTTTTCATAATAGAAGACGGTGACGTGCGACATGGGCTCGAGCGCGCTGCCGAAACGGTTGCCGAACTTGCGGGCTCCCTTGGCCACTCCGCGCAGGACCCCCTTCTCGCGGGTCAGGAAGGAGCACAATTTGTCCTGGTCGCCGATCGGGGAAGTCCGGAGCACGATGGCTTCGGCCTGTTCGAGGGGCATTATCGACGGCTATTCGTTGAGCGTGACGTGGAGCGTTTTGATCCGCAGGAGTAGCGCGTCCTTGTCCANNGTCTCGACGAGCAGGTTGAGGTGGGCCACGCCGATCTCTTCGTCCTCGACGAGGATGACGAAACGCTCCATGACGTTCATCAGCTCACTGACGTTGCCCGGCCAGGAGTAGTTGAGGAAGGCCTTGAGGGCTTCGATCGACATGGTCTTGGGTTTCTTGCCGTAGACCGAGGCGAAGTAGCGCAGGAAATAGGCGATGAGGAGGGGGATGTCCTCGGTCCGTTCCCGCAGGGGCGGGAGGGCCATGGGGATGACATTCAGCTTGAAGAACAGATCCTCGCGGAACTTGCCCTTGACGATGAGGTCTTTGAGGTTGCGGGTCGAGGCGGCGATGATNNGCCTGGGTCTTGAGGCTCATGTCCCCGACTTCGTCGAGGAAGAGGGTTCCGCCGTCGGCCAGCAGGAGCTTGCCCCGCTTGTCCTTGACGGCGTGGGGGCCGCTGCCCTTGATGTGGCCGAAGATCTCGCTTTCGATCAGCTCGTCGGGGACGGCGGCGCAGTTGAGCTCGACAAAGCGCTTCTCCTGCCGCCGGCTCTGGTCGTGGATCAGGCGGGCGATGAGCTCCTTGCCCGTGCCGTTCTCCCCGGTCAGGAGAACGCGGCCGTCGGTTGGAGCGGCCTTCTTGATTTCGTCGCGCAGGCGGAGAAGAACGGCGCTCTTGCCGACCAGGTGGTAGCGGGACTTGACCTGTTCCCGGAGGCGGAGGTTCTCTTCCTCCAGCTTCCGCTGGCGGAGCGCGTTCTTGACCGTCAGGACCACTTTTTCCAGGCTCAGGGGCTTCTCCAGGAAATCGAAGGCCCCCAGCTTGGTGGCTTTGACGGCCGTCTCCACCGTTCCGTGCCCGGAAATGACCACGACNNTTGGGGAGCTCGGCCAGGCCGTCCTCGCCGCTGGCCGCCGTGGTCACGGCGTAGCCTTCGTCTTCCAGGATTCCGCGGAGAGAGGAGCGGATGCTGGCTTCGTCGTCGATGATGAGAATGCGGTGTGGGCTCATGCGGGTATCTTTAGGGTGAATTCGGCCCCGTGGGGCTTGGTGTTGTGCACCTCGACGGCGCCGTTATGTTCTTTCATGATCTGACTGACGATGGCCAGCCCCAGCCCGGTGCCTTTCTTTTTCGTCGAGAAATGGGGCAGGAACAGCTTGTCCTTGTCTTCGACCGGGATGCCGGGCCCGGTATCCGCCACATCGACCCGGACCTGGTGGGCCTCCCGATCGAACGCGGCGTGAATGCGGATTTTACCCTTTTTGTTCATGGCGTCAATAGCGTTGTCGATGAGATTGATGAAAACGCGCTTGATCTGCTCCGGATCGAGGGCCAGGCGCGGCGGCAGGTCGGGGTCGAGCTGGACCTCGAAAACAATATCCAGGAAGATGCCGCGGAAGAGGGCCGTGACCTGGTCGATGATCTCGCCCAGGGCCGTCGGCTGGAGGTTGATCTTGGGCAGGCGGGCGAAGTCGGAGAACTCGTCGACCAGCGATTTGATCGTCTGGGCTTCCTGGATGATGACCCGGGCCCCTTCCTCGATGACGGCGGGGGCGCCGGGCTCGGTCCGGTGCAGGTTTTTGATGATCCTTTCGGCGTTCAGCTGAATGGGCGTCAGGGGGTTCTTGATCTCGTGGGCGACACGCTGGGCGACTTCCTTCCAGGCGGCGATCTTTTGGGCCCGGATGAGCTGGGACAGATCGTCGAGGACGATGATGAAGCCGGAGAAGTCCCGGCCCGGGGTCCGCAGCGGGGACAAGGTCAGGGCGATGGTGATCGGCTGGGCGTTGAGGGTCAGCTGGATTTCGCGGTCGGAAATACGGTGGCGGCTCTTCATGCCCTGGTCGATGGCCGCGACCAGGTCGGCGTAGCGTTCGTGCTGGAGGGCCTGACGATAGGAGCGGCCGACGATCCCGCCGTCCGTCAGGGCCAGGATGTCGCGGCCCGAGGGGTTGATCGTGGTCACGACCCCGGCGGCGTCCAAGGCCAGGACCCCGGTGGTGACGGTGTTGAGGAGCGTTTCGATGTACTGCTTGCGGGCTTCCTGCTCGGCCGTCTTCTGGGCCAGCGTTTCTTGTCCGGACTTGATGTCGGCGATCATCTGGTTGAACGAGTCGATGAGGATGCCGATCTCGTCCGAAGCCGGGTCCTCGACCCGCACGTCCAGATTGCCCTTGGACACTTCGCGCGTGGCCTGGGCCAGCTTCTCGATGGGCACGGTGATGCTCTTGGCGATGTGGAAGCCGATCCAGGTGGCGGCGAAGACGATGAGGATGGTGACAAAGACCAGCGTCATCAGGAAGAAGGTCTTGAGCATGTCCTTCTGCTGGCGGAGCTGGCTGTAGCGATCCCAATAGGCGTTGATGGTGTTTATTTTTTGGGCATAATTCTGGGGCAGGAATTTTCCGGTGATGATCAGCAGAGCGGGGCCGTCTTTAACCGGCACCGGCAGGCCGAGGCGGATGAATTCGCCCGAGCCCATCGGCTTGATTTCCTTGATGGTCTCGCCGGCGTGGGCCCGCTTGAGGCTGTCGGTCAGGAGGTCCTGGTAATCCTGGAGCGGCAGCTGGGGATTGAAGTACGTGAAGAGCTCCTCATCCCCCTGGATGATGCCGATCTCGTCGAGCTGGTATTCCCGGAGCTTCTCCTTGACCAGACTCTCCAGGGCGCCCCGGTTTTCGATGGCGTTGAGGTTATGGAGCAGGATGGCCTCGCTCAGCTGCTGAGCATAGTGGAGGGTCAGGTCCGAGGTCGTCACGTAGAAGCCGTCGGCCACGGCCTTGGTGTCTTCGAGGATGCGGCTGTAATCGAGCTTGAACCACTGTTCGATGTTGCGGCTGAGCAGGGTGCCGGCGAAAACAAGCAGGAGGAAGGTGGGGATGAACGACAGGGCGGTGAAGAAGAAAACCAGCTTGGTCTTGAAATGCGAACCGACGACCTTGCGCTTGCGTTCGAGGTAAAGCCGGGACAGGTTGCGGCCCAGGACGAAAAGAAGGATGAGGGCCAGCAGAAGGACGATGAACTGGAGCGCCCAGAGCAGCAGGCTGGTAACCTTGGAGGGGCTGAATTCTCTGGCCCCGCGGATGAAATAATCGATGATGAAGAACAGGACGATCA
>PMCY01000348.1:4003-4282 GCA_003154255.1 Candidatus Aminicenantota bacterium
GCAGCTCCTTTTTGGCCGTGAAGGAGGCCGTTTGGCCCGCGTTCCGCAGGCCTTCGTAGACCTTCGCGCCGTCCGCGCTGATGAGCATCCAGGTGAAGGCTGTAAAGCTCATGTCCAGCTTGAGCGGAGGTTCATGGACGTCCGGGGCCTGGACGGAGGCCGCCTCCGGCGCGGATTCGGGAGGTTTGACCGTCGCGATTTCCCTCACGGGAATTTTGACGCCGGGAAGCGGGGCAGCACGGGTCTTGAGAAATAGATATCCGGCCGCGCCGAGTGCCG
>PMCY01000196.1 GCA_003154255.1 Candidatus Aminicenantota bacterium
ATGATGCGTCCGTCGCCGCAGCCCAAGTCGTAGACGACATCCGCCTTGGTCACGGCGGCCATCTTGAGCATCTCCTCGACCACGGGGAAGCGGGTCGGGACGTAAGGGACGTCGAGCTGGATCTCCTGCCCATTGACGATCGCCACGGGGTTATAAAGCGGTTTGACGACAATACCCTTATCCTGGGCGGCTGCCGCGGCCGCGCACAGCAGCGCGGCCGCCAAAACGAAGGACCTTCGTTTCTTATGCATGACGAACCCCTTTTTGATTCGGTGGGCTTCAGCGTAATAAAATTATTCCAGACGGCGCGAACTGTCAAGGCGGCGCCCTGCTTTAAAGTGGCCGATCGGAGGGGATCACATGACGTTGAAAGTCTCGTACACCGAAACCTTCCCGCCGGCTTTGATGACCGGGCAGATCTTCGCGATCTTTACGGCCGCTTCGAGCGATGGAGCCTGGATGATGGTATAGCCGCCCACTTTTCCGCCCGACACGGGCCGGACGCCGCCGCCGCCAACGCTCATGGCCTTCGGCGCGAACGGGTTGCCCGGGTCTTTCACGGCTTTGCCGATCTTGGCGAACCANNTGTCCTCCCGGTCCGGGCCGAAGATGATTTTTCCGCTCGATTGTGCTATGAGCAGAAAGGGAGAGAGCGATGACCAGAAAACACCTCGTCTTCGTTTCTTTTTGGATCGGCCTGATCACGCCCGCCATCGTCTTCGCGGCGAGGCCGGCAGGCCGGGCCGCCGCGCCGGTTTCGCCCCAAAAGGCCGACCCGGCGAGGACGGCCGGCCGCGATTTCGTCTATGTCTGCAGGGACGGTGGAGCGGGCGCCTACGAAGCCTTCCCGGACGTCTGCCGTTTGAGCGACGGGCGGCTGATGTGCGTTTTCTACGCCGCTTACGACCATGTCGGCCTGCCCAATGAGCGCTGGCCCAAAGGCGGTCGGATCGACTATACCTTTTCGGGCGACGAGGGGAGGACGTGGACAAAGCCGCGGACGCTTTTCGACGGCCCCGACGACGACCGCGATCCTTCGATCGTCCAGCTGCCGTCGGGAAAGCTTTTATGCAATTTCTTCTCCCTTCGGAAAAAGCCGGGGAGCGCAACCGGCTGGGACGGGCTCGGCACGCGGATCGTCGAGTCGGACGATCTGGGCTTGACTTGGTCCGCGCCGCGCACGATATCCGGCGATTTTTATTGCAGCTCGCCGATCCGCGTGCTTCCGGACGGTGGCCTGATCCTGGGCCTGTACAAGGAAACGGACGGCAAAAGCTGGGGCGCTTCCGTGCGCAGCGAAGACGGCGGAAAAACCTGGGGGACGGTTGTGGACATCCCCAACGGCGGATGGAAGCTCGATGCGGAAACGGACATCATCCCGCTCAAAGACGGGCGGCTCCTAGCGATCGAGCGCGAGCCCTCGACCAGCCTGTGCTCCTCGATCTCCACGGACGGCGGCCGCACGTGGAGCGTCTCCAAGCCCTTGGGCTTTCCCGGCCATTGCCCCTATCTTCTGCGGACGAGGGATGGGGCCATCGTCCTGGCCCATCGGCTGCCCCAGACTTCGCTCCATTATTCCTATGATGAAGGGAGGAATTGGAGCGAAAGCGTTCTCGTTGACGATTTCATCGGCGCCTATCCCTCGATGGTCGAACTGAAGGATGGAGCGGTCCTGGTTGTCTATTACGAGGAAGGCCCGGGCTCGAACATCCGAGCCCGGAAATTCCGGTTGGGACCGGGAGGCGTCGAGTGGCTGTCGTTTGAAAGCGGTCCGACGCCGGCAATATTGAGTGCGGCGGCGAAGGGGAGTCCGCCCGCCGATGAAAATTTCGTTCCGACGGCGCGCCTGTCCCGCGAAGGAAACGTCTGGCGGATCCGCGGACAAAGAAACGACGTCACCCTCGATCTCGAAAGCCTGCGCTTGACCGTGAAAGCGTCGGGTGGAACGTGGGCCCTGCGTGCCTCGTTCGAGGGCGATCTGACTTTGGGCGAACCGGGCGGTAAAGAGATCGGGCGTTTCCGATTGTCTGCGGCGACGCAAAAATCCGCGGCGCCGTATCGCTCGGGCTTTCAGACGGGCATCGAGGTTTCGCTGGCCGGATTTCCCGCCCAGGTTGGGGCCCCGGCCGATGCCCGGATCCGGCTCATTGTCGCGCTCGACGGCCGGGACGAAGACCTCGTCTGCCGGATCACGGCGGAAGACGGCGATGTCCGCGTGCGCGAATTGCTTTGGCCCGCCGCGGTCGAGCCCGGCTCGTTCGATTCGACGATCGTGCCCTTCATGCAGGGAATGCTTCTTCCCNNTGGACGTCCGCTGGGTCCATTCGCTGGGCCGATGGTCCTATCCCCGCCAAGTGCGGATGTGTTTTTTGAACGAGGGGAATTACGTCGAGCTGGCCAAGCGATATCGGAAGTACGTGATCGAAAGCGGAAATTTCGTCTCGCTGAAAGAGAAAATCGCCCGCAATCCGCTGGTCGGCCGTCTCATCGGCGCGCCCGTCGTCCACACCAGCATCCTGTATCACGTCCAGCCGGCGTCGAGCTATTACGACAAAAAGGACCCGGCTAAAAACCATCAGCTCGTGACCTTCGATGCCCGGGCGGCCGAATTGCGGGCCCTGGCCGCTAAGGGTGTCGGGCGGGCTTATGTCCATCTGGATGGCTGGGGCCTGCGCGGATACGACAACCTTCACCCGGACGTTCTTCCGCCCTGCCCGGAGGCGGGCGGCTGGGAGGGAATGAAGCGCTTCGCCGACGCCTGCGACGGGCTGGGCTTCATTTTCGCCATTCACGATCAGTATCGCGATTATTATCTGGACGGGCCGACCTACAACCCGCGGCATGGCGTGATGACGGAGGGCGGCGGCCGGACGTTCGACAGCACCTGGTACGGCGGTGCGCAGACGTTTCTTTGTTCCAGCCTGGCGCCCGGCTATGTTCGGAGAAATCACTCCGAGATCCTGGCCCATGGGGTGAAGATGCGGGGAGCCTATCTGGACGTTTTTTCAGTCGTCCCGGGCGACGAATGTTATAACCCCGAACATCCCGTGACGCGCGCGGAAAGCCTCAAATACCGCGGCCAAAGCTTCGATTACGTCCGGTCGTGGGGCGGGGTCGTCAGCAGCGAGGAGCCGACGGATTGGGCCGTGCCTTATCTCGATCTCGTCCATCACGGGCCGTTCGCCCTCGATCCCAATCCCGGCAGCGGTCCGGCGATGGGGATCCCTATCCCGCTTTTCGATCTAGTCTATCACGACGCCATCCTGCTGCCCTGGTCGCTGGGAAAAGGGGCCTGGGGGATTCCGGAGAACGATCTCGGATTTCTGCATGGAATGGGAAACGCCGGGTTGCCCTATTTGTCGATCGAGCCTGCGGCCGAAGAATTAGCCCGGGTCAAGGCGATGTGCGCGCTGAACGCCCGCGTCGGGCTGCTGGAAATGACCCGGCATGAGTTCCTGGACGGCAGCCTGCGCCGGCAGCGGTTCACTTACTCCGATGGGACGACCGTGACCATCGATCTGGACGCCGGGACTTACGCGGTTTCGCCCGAACTGCAAGTTCCCGCCGCGATCCGCTGAAGTCGGGAGCGCTCACTTCAATTAGCCCGCTGGGCCGAAGGTCGGCTGATCAAGACGCCGGCGAGACGTCAATTGGCGATATAGCCGGAGCGGTTGGAAACCCGGTAATTCTTTCCCTTCACCGAAACTTTGATCTCCCTGAATTTTCCATCGGCCTTGTATTGGGAAGGGACATAGTAGAGGAGATAGTAATTCTCCGAGGCCCTAACTGTTTTTTTGAAAGCGGCCAGAGCGTTGGCCGAGGCCTCCGTGGTTCCGCCGGAGGCGTACGACATCTCTCGGAAGGCCCCGTAGAAGCTGTTGGATAGGTCCATTAGGCTGCGCCCCTCTGCAGAACCTTGCATGTCCGTGATGTCAAATGTGCTCGTCGTGGAATTTGTGAGAAAGATGAAATTGACCGTCAGGGAGGCGTCGGCGAAGATCGTCTCGATGTCCTTGACGTTGTATTCACTCGGCCTTCGGGCTTCCCTCTCATAATCCGACGGCTCATATTTCGAACCCGGAATCACGATCTCTTCTTTCTGGTAGAATAGGAAAATGATCTTCCGTCCTTCCTGGGCTTTCAAGGCTTGGGCGAGGCGCCGAATCCCCTGATCGTTGACGGTCAGTCGATCGCGCAGCTGTCGGATATCGTTCAGGATTAATTGCTTTTTCACGTCGCCGTCGATATCCTGATTTTCCAGATCCTTTATATCTTGAATAATGTGTTTATAATCCAACGCCCCAAGGAGGATGTCCTTCCGAAGATTTTTCTTGAGTTGTCGGGCGACTTCATCGGACTGAACGCGGTCGAACGTTTCCTGTTTGAATTTATACGTCCCCTTCGGGCTGACGACGGTCACCCGGTCCCCTTTATGAAAGACTTCTTTGAAGAAATAATCCAAGGCCTCGTCGACCTTCGGCATGGGATCATGGAGCTCGAAAATAAGCAGATAATTCCGGGATGTTTCGGGCACGAAATTGATTTTCGGAGCAGGCTCGGCCTTCGGAGCCGCTGCCGCCTCTTTTTTCTGGACCTCCGTCTTACGGATCAAATAAAGGCTCACGATTTTCTGGGGTTTCCCGTCTTCGAAGACTTCGAAATCGTTGATGCTCAGATTGTCGACAAATCTGTCGCCGTCGAAAACCCGGACCGGGACTTCGACATTGATGACCCCGGCGGTGTGATAAAGCTCCTGCGGAAAGAGCGTCAAAATCGACAATCCCAAAAAAACAGCCAATATCGATATTTTAGAATTCGGGAAACCCATGCATCTTCCGTCCTGAGAAGGAAATTCCCCGCCTGTTCCAGAACTGATTATAGCACCTTCAACCCGGGGGGAACTATTTGGCGTGTTTTTCCGTCTTGTTAGATGAATCCCGAATGAGGAGAGGAACATGCGCAATTTTAACCCCATGAAAACAAAGCCCTTAGCGGCCATCACCTTGGTCCTGGGGGCTGTCATCATGCTGTCCTGCCTGATCGCCGCGGACTGCGATCCGTCGGATTGGATCGGCGGCGGGCCGGAATTCAAAGAGGAATTCCATAAGACGTTTCCGCTCGAAGCGGCGGGCCGATTCAGCCTGAAGAACACCAACGGCGATATCCGGATCGAGACCTGGGCNNCATCGAAGCCAACGGCCAGGCCGGCTCGGTGACGGTGGACACCATCTATCCGAAGTTCCGCAACCTGCGGGTTTCGGTCAATTATACCATCAAGGTTCCCGAGGGCGTCCGCATCGAGCTCGTCCGTTCGACCAACGGCGACGTGGAGCTCGTCGGGCGCTATGGCGACGTCAGGGCCGCCTCAACCAACGGCGACATCAAGCTGACGGGTTCAGCGGCCGCGGCCGAGCTCAGCACGACCAACGGCGGCATTCACGCGGCCGACCTTACCGGCCCCATTGATGCCCACACGACCAACGGCCGGATCACGCTGACCGTTTCGTCTCTGAAGGGCGACATCGTGGCCCATACCACGAACGGCTCGATCATGGCCCGTCTGAGCGGCGAAATCAACGCCCGGCTCAAGGTCCATACGACCAACGGGAGCATCAACACGAGTCTTCCGATCACCATCAGCAACCTCAACCAGTCGCGTCATCGGCTGGAGGGGACCATCGGCAGCGGCGGGCCGCTCATCGAGATGAGCACGACGAATGGATCGGTCTCCATCGAACGCTGAGAAGAAAAGAAGGGGGCGCGGCGCCGTATCCCCGGGACGATCGCTTCCAAGTCAACCCGGGGCGGCCGCGTCCCCTTCTTTATTTCGCCGCCGATATTTCGCAGGTNNGCCAGGAAGACGCCCAGAACCCCGAAAAAGGTCAGCGACACCGCCGCTTTGGGATCGTAGGCGCTCTCCTTGACGAAGCGGGAGCTGCCGGCGGCCATCAGCATGGCCGTGGCCGTCATCATGATCGGGAAGGCCGTCTTGGGGTGCATGCCCAGGGCGTAGACCATGGCCATGCAGGGGGCGTAGAATCCGACCCCGATCGTCTGCAGGGCCCCGAAGACGAAGCTCATGACCACCGCCACGGCCAGCTTCCAACCCAGCAGGCCGATGGCTTCGCCCCCCAGGGGGAACCACTTGAGCAGGCCGGCCAGGATGGTCAGGGCCACGGCCAGCAGGCCGATGCCCATGCCCAGCTGGATCTTGCGGCGGGGCATGCGGCAGACGACCCCTGCGCCCAGCACGGCCCCGGCCGGGGCGGC
>PMCY01000146.1:0-1289 GCA_003154255.1 Candidatus Aminicenantota bacterium
GTTTGTGGAACTTGGAAAACGACGAACGTCCGGGATTCCTCATCGGCTATACCGGCCCGCGGATGAAGGGCGGGACGCCGGTCCGCAGCGCCCTCTTTTCGACCGAGGGCAAGGACACCGTCCGTGAGCGGCTCCTCGATCCCGATAAGTTCCTGGCCGCCCAGATCGAGGAGATCGACGGCCAGATGGCCTTTCGCGGCGACCTGGTCCCGGCCCTTTGCCCGACGCTGGGCGTCATCGCCATTCCCTCGGCCTTCGGCTGCGAGGTCGTATGGTGGGAAAACGATTTTCCATCGGTCCATCCGCTTCCCGGCGAAGACCCGCGCAGGGTCTATGACCTGATCCGGCCCGATATCAAGGCCGGCGTCCTCGGCCGCATNNCTCTCGGACTTGCAGGGGCCCCTGGACAACGCCGCGCTCATCCTCGGCCACACCCAGCTCCTGGAAGCGGTGCTGACCCATCCCGCCGAGGTCCATCATCTCCTGGAAAAGATCACCGACCTGATGATCGCATTTGCCAAGGCCCAGCGGGCTCTCGTCCGGGAGCTGGGCGCCGAATTCGTTCCCAGCGGCTTCCAGCCCTGGATCCCCGACGGNNCCAGCCTGGACAAAATCCGCGGTTTGCGCGGGCTAGAATTCGGCGCCAGCGAGACGCCCTTCGGTCCCGTGGCCCGGCGTTTCGGCGGGCGAATGGTCCTGGCCTGCCGCGTCGGCCAGCACCGTGACATTAAGTACGCCGGCATGGCCGACTACGTGGCCCGCATCCTGAAAGAGCGGACCACGAACCGCGGGCTGTTTATCCACGTCGACATCACCAACGGCCTCCTCGACGACTCCTGGCCCGAAACCGACCTGGAAAATATTTATCTTTTATTGGAAAANNGGCCGGCTGGAGGATGGAAAAGGGTGTTCTCGCCTGCGACCTTGTCACGGCCTGGGGCCGCGAGGCCCGGCTACGCGTCGAAGTCATCGACGCGGACATTTATCATTGGACATTCACCCCGTCCGCTTCAGCGCTGCATCGCCCGCCGACGGGGATCGTCTGCTCCGGGCCGCTCGAAATGGATTGGTCCGTGAAGGAGAGGTTGGGCGGAATCACTCTCGCCGGTCCGCGCCTGTCCCTGGAAATCGATGCCGATCCCTGGGCCCTGCGCTTCGTCGACCGCCGTGGCCACCCGGTCTTCGCCGAAAACCCGGGCGACGTGGACGGGCTGGGCCGCCCATTCGTCCCCCCGCTGGGTTTCGTCCGCGAAGGCCGCCGCGTTGTTTCGGTCGTTCAGTCGTTCCAT
>PMCY01000146.1:1329-3379 GCA_003154255.1 Candidatus Aminicenantota bacterium
AGCTGCCAATCGTTCACCATCGAAGCCGCGGACGATGTCCTCGACGCCTATCTTATTTTCGCACCGGACCCGGCCCGGATCCTCTCCCGCTATGCCGCGTTGACCGGCCACGCTCCGGTCCCCCCGAAATGGAGCTTCGGATTGTGGCTTTCCTCCGGCGGAACCTACCGGACACAGGAGGACATCGAGAAGCTGATCGACGGCGCGCTCGAGCGCGCACTGCCCTTCGAGGTCGTTCACATCGATCCCTGGTGGATGCGCGGACGCCATTATTGCGATTTTCGCTGGGACCGGGAGGCCTTCCCCAATCCGGACGCCCTGATCCGCAAGCTCCACGGCCTCGGCCTGAAGCTCTGCCTCTGGGAGCATCCTTATATTTCCATCGAGTCTGATCTTTTCACCCTGGGCAAACGCAAAGGTTATTTCGTCCGGCGGCCGGACGGGGACGTCTATATCATCGATTATGGATTGAGCCTGGCCCCCCGCCCCGACGGCATCGTCCGGAGGGCGACGCGGGCGGATTCCTGGAACGCCCGCGTGGCGATCATTGATCTGACCAATGCGGAGGCCGAAGCTTGGTTCAAGGACCTGCACCGGCCTCTCCTGCGCATGGGGGTCGACGTCTTCAAAACGGATTTCGGCGAGGACGTCCCCGCCGACGCCGTTTTCCATGATGGCCGGACGGGCGCGACGGTGCACAATCTTTATCCCCTGCTCTACAACCGGGCCGTCACCGAAGTGACCGAAGAAGAGCGCGGGTACGGCTTGGTCTGGAGCCGGTCGGGGACGGCGGGAAGTCAACGATATCCGGTCGGCTGGTCGGGCGACCCGGCGGCCGATTGGGACAGCCTGGCGGCGACAATCCGAGGCGGCTTGAGCATCGGCATGTCGGGCGTCCCCTTTTGGAGCAATGACATCGGCGGGTACCGGGGCCGGCCGGCTCCCAATCTGTATGTCCGCTGGGCCCAGTTCGGGCTGTTATGTTCGCACAGCCGCATGCACGGCGACAGCCCGCGCGAGCCCTGGAGCTTCGGGGAGGACATCCTCGCAATCGTTCGCCGCTATATCAGGCTGCGCTATAAGCTTTTTCCCTATTTTTACAGCCTGGCCCATGAAGCTACGCGCACCGGGATGCCCGTCCTGCGGGCCATGCCGCTGGCGTTTCCGGCGGACCCCTGCGCTCACGGCCTGGACCACCAATACATGATCGGCCCGTGGCTTCTGGCCGCGCCTATCTTCAATCCGGAGGGAAAGCGCTCCGTCTATCTGCCAGGAGGCTTTTGGTACGACTTCTGGACGGGCCGGCGTATCGAAGGCCCGCGGTCTTTAACGATAAATGCGCCCCTGGCCAAGATGCCGCTGTATGTCCGGGCCGGAGCCATTCTGCCGACGATGAAAACGGCCCTGCGCATTCCCGAGGGCCCGATCGATCCGCTGATCGTCGAGGCCTGGCCGAGTATGGCGGAAACCGCCTTCCGGTTAAGCCCGGGGATTCCCCCGCCAAACGCCGTTTCGAATTTCCGCTTTTATGAGGATGAAGGGAAAACCGATTTCCGGCTATCCTGGGGCAGCCGGAAGGCTGTGCTGGAGTGGAAGGGAAAACGCGGCAAAGACAGCATCCGCGTCCGCTTTAAATCATGAAGAATAGCTGGACACCATACCTAATTCCATTATTCAGAAGGAAGATACGATGGCCAAAAAAGTCAAAGCCGTTCAAGCCAAGGTGATCAGCATGGCCGGGGCCTGCAGTCTCGGCCATCAGCTCGGCGACACGGCCGTGATCACCGAACACGGCGTCGAGGGCAAGATCTGCATCCATGCCCTTTACAGCATGATGCCGGCCGCCTTCGCCATGCTCTTCGACGTCGAATTCCCCTGGCTGCCGGACAAGGACGTCAAGACCCATCCCTGCACGGACGCCAAGACGCCGGTCGTCTTCGAGCTTCGCAAAATCCGGGAGGAGTAATCGGACGAAGGAATCGCCCCCAGCCGCCATTGGCAAACCCAGGGAATTTTGATATCGTAAACTGTCCGATTTTTGAGAAGGGAG
>PMCY01000070.1:0-1065 GCA_003154255.1 Candidatus Aminicenantota bacterium
CAGGCGCGGATCGATTTTGGCCTTGAACCGGCCGAAGGATTCGACCGCGGATTCCGGGATTCCAAGACGTTCGGCGATTTGGGCGATGGGCTTCATGGGGGCGGCGGCTTCGGCCATGGGTGTTCTCCAGGGCGTTAGTTTAACCGGATCGGCGGCCCCCTTCAACCGCCGGATTCAACGATGCAGATTCAGGAATTGAAGATCGTATTCCTCGATGAGCCCATGGTCGGCAAAGCTGTAGAATTGATTGTTGCCGATGACGATGTGATCCAAAACCTTGAGCTGCATGACCCGGGCGGCGAAAACCAGCTCGCGGGTGATCTCCCGGTCGCACAGCGAGGGATCGGGGTCGCCGGAAGGATGATTGTGGACGAAGATCAAGGCGGTGGCGTCGAAGCGAAGGGCGTCCTTCATGATCTCCCGGGGATAGACCGCGCTCGAGTCGACCGTCCCCTCGAAGAGCGTCTTTTCCTGCAGGATCTGGTTCTTGGGATCGAGGAAGAGGACCTTGAAGTGCTCTTTGCGCAGGTCGCGCATGGAATGGTAGAGGTAGTCGAAGACCTCGCCCGCGGAGCGGCAGAACGGACGGCTCAGCATGCGGTCCTTGAGGAAGCGCCGCGAGACTTCCTGAACCAGGCGGATGCCGAAGACGTTGTGAGCGCCGATACCCCGAATCTGCTGGAGATCATGGGCATCGGCCTCGAGGACGCCGCGCAGGGTGCGGAATTCCCGGAGCGCCCGGCGGGCCGGGGCCTTGCAGTCCTTCCGGGGCGTGCCCAGAGTCAGGAGAATTTCGATGATCTCATGGTCGAGAAAGGCGTTCAGCCCGGCTTTGAGGAATTTCTCCCGCAGCCGCCGGCGGTGGCCGGAGCGGCCGTCGTCGTCGTCCTCAGGCGGACACTCGGGTTCCCCGGCCTGGGCAGGAGGAGCGGGGGCGGGAAGAGTCCCCTCGCTATCGGGTTCGAAGCGGCGTTCGGGCATGGCGGTTTTTCCGGACAATAAATAGACGCTTGGAAAGAGCGCCAGTCGCACGCGGATGAAAAAAGAAAATAACGGGTTTTTACA
>PMCY01000070.1:1151-16626 GCA_003154255.1 Candidatus Aminicenantota bacterium
TTGTTCGTCTCCGTGGCCAGGATGAGATCGAGAAGGGGGGCGGTGTCTCCGCCGATGATATAGGGGACCAGCGGGACGCCGAGGTCCTTCCGGAAGTAGGCGATTGTCCGGGCCGTCGTCGGCAGGATGATGGAGCGGTAAAGGGACGGCGACACGAGAGGCGGCGCAGCGTGGGAATCGAACAGGATGACTCCCAGTCCGCGATCGACGAAAGCCTTTCCGTAAGCCTCGACGGCCACCCTGCAGAAATCGAGGAGCGAGGCCGCCCATTCCGGATCGTCCAGGAGGGCCGTCAGCATGGGTTCGTCGCCGGCGAGCTCGCAGGCCATGGAAAAGGGAGCGCTGAGCGCGCCGCGCACCAGAACGTCCGCGCCGTGGCGGGCCTGGATGCGCCGGCCGGCTTCGAGGAAGACGGGCATGCGCCCGCAGCGCTCGGGATCGGGGATGGGCAGGGACCTGACGTCCTGGCCCGGCCGCAGCGGCCGCTCGGCGATCGAGGGGACGTCGTTCGTTTCACAGAAGCGGACGCGGGCCCCGGCCGCCTCGGCTTCGATGTTGTAGACGTCGCATCCGACGGTCAGGGCGTCGGGCTCATAGAGGTCCAGCTCGCGGGAGAGGGCGTGCTCCAGGAGCTCGGCGTTGCGGCTCATGGCCGAAGGCGTCACGCCGATGAGGGCCGCCTTGTGCTCATAAACCGCCGGAACGAACGGCGGCCGGTCCACGGGTTGACCGTTCAGCAGTGCGGTCCAGCGCTGGAGTGGTTTCACCTGCGTGCCTTTATAGTGGCTCAGTCCAAACCTCGGCTGTGTCCTCATGGCCGCCGGGCCATGGGTGCCAGCGTACCCTCATAGTGCTTCAGCCACAACCCTCAGTTGTGTCCTCATCACGGAACGTGATGAGGGCCGGCGTTCAAGCGGATTCATGAAATCTCATTATATCCGATTCATTGGGAATAATTGACCCCCTCGGACGGCTATGATAAAACTCGCTCGGCAAACGAGGTCACCATGTCGGGCAATATTCCTGTCTTGTGCGTTTACGGCCGGACGCTTCCCGAAGCCTGGGAAAAAGCGGTCCTGGAATGCTGGCGGAACGGCGCCGCCATCAAAACCGAATACGACAAGCCGGGCGACCCGCCCAGCCGCGACTGCACCATGATGTGGTCCGTCGAGGACCCCTTCGCCGAGCCGCGCATCCACCGGGCCTTCCCCGGGGGACTGGAGGACCTGGAGGTCTACCGCCAGGAAGTCGTGGAGGGCATCCACGACCACTGGATCGCGCCCCAGGAAGGCAAGTGGACCTACACCTACCACAAACGCCTGTTCGCCTATGAGACCGCAGGACGGACGATCAACCAGATCGATTATATCGTCGACAAGCTGGCCGAGGCCGGACATTCCCGCCGGGCCCAGGCCATCACCTGGAACGTCGCCGTCGACCCTCAGACATACGACCCGCCCTGTCTCCAGCGGGTCTGGTGCCGACTGCTCGATGATGAAACGGGAACGGCCGTCCTCAACATGAACAGCCACTGGCGGTCCCGCGACGCTTACAAGGCCGCCTATATGAACGTCTTCGCCCTGACCGAGCTGCAGAAGACGATCGCCGCGCGCATCGCCGCGAAAACGGAAAGGCCGGTGCGGGTCGGCCGCTACGCCGATCTCGTCGACAGCTTCCATATCTACGGCTCGTATTTCCGGGACTTCGAGGGCTTCCTCAGGATGGTCGAGAAGCGGACGTTCGAGGAACGGACCTGGGACAGCGCCTACGCCGAGCCGATGTTCGCCGAAGCCCGCGAGCGCCTTCGCCGGGAGAAGGGCGCGTGATCGCGGCCTTGTCCATCACCGCCTTGGCCGCCGGGCTGGGGGCCATCATCGCNNGTCGGCGGCGATGTCTTCATGATGCTCCGGGAAAAAAAATTCACCGAAGGGCTGACCTGTTTTCTGGTGGCCCACGGACTCTATATCGCCGCTTTTCTGGCCACCATGAGGCCGCGGATCGATCCCTGGACCATTCTGCCGCTTTTTATTTATGCCATCCTCATGATGCAGGTTCTGTTCCCCCACCTGGGCAAGCTCAAGGCCCCGGTCGGGCTGTATATCATCGTCATCACGTCCATGGCCGGCCTGGGCATCGACCGCTTCATCCTGTTGGGCGGGACTCCCGCTCTCACCGCCGGCGCCGCGGCCATTCTCTTCGTCATTTCGGATTCCGTCCTGGCCGTGGATCTCTTCGTCCGTAAGATCAAGGGCGCCCAGTGGCTGATCCTGAGCACCTATTTCGCCGCCCAGTGGCTGTTCGCCATGTCGGTCTGAAAAGCTTCAGCGTGGGACGGCCAATAGCCAGTCGATGATCTCCGGCAAAACCCTGGCCACAAGAAGCGTGTGGCCGTAATTTTTAATCAGCCGGAATTCAACGGGATATCCGGCCTCCCGGGCTTTTTTAAACAGCGGCTCGATGCGGGCCGGGGCGGCGATCGGATCGAATTCCCCGGCCACGATGAGCGTTCGCGGGATCCCGCGGGTCTGGTCCGAGAAGCCGAGGAAACCGCACAAGCAGGCGGCCGCGGCTATTTTGTTCCCGCGAAGCTCGGCTAAACGGTTTGTCAGCATGCCGCCCGCGGAGTGCCCCAGGATATAGANNTTGATCAGCCAGCCTTTTGATCAGACCGGCGCCATAGCCGTCCATGAACATATTCTCGTCCCCGCCCGCGCCATGGAAGGCGATGACCAGCGCCGCGGGCTTGAACAAACCGGCCGGAGAAGGCGCGTAAACGCGCAGGGGGATTTCGCGGTCGCCGATTCTCACGACGCGCCAATAATCGCCCGTCCTTCCCTTGAACGGATCGAGGCCCTTCTTTAGCGCGGCCGTTTCGGCCTGGGTCTGCGCCCAAAGCGCCGGCGGATCCATCAGCATCTGGGCCGTATTCTCGGGATCGAACGGTTGGGTCAGAAGACGCAGCCGGGCTTTCACCGCGGCCCGGGCCTGAACGAGCGCGGGCGTCCCGGGCGCCGGCGATTCCAGTTCAGCCAGAAGTCCTTCGGCCCCCGGCCGGAGGATTTCGACTTGTTTGCGGAAGGACGCGAATTCCGGCGCTTTCATCGCGGCGGCTTGCGGATCGATGGAATCGGTCAAGGCGTTGAGCCGCCGCATGGCTTCGCCGAATTGGCGGGTGAAAAAGAGGAGCGTCAGTCCGTCGAACTCACGGTTGACGCGCGCTTCGTCGCCCTGGGCGAGCTTGGCCCCCAGCAGGACCCTCTCGAACCGCAGATAGGCCGCCGCAAATTCCGCCCGGGTGATCTTCGCCGCCGGCACCTGCGCGGCTGCCGACGTCACCGAAAGCGCGGCGGAAAACACCATCCCCAGCAGGAGCCCGGCCGCGGGGATGACCGTGTTCCTTAGCCGTCCTCTTTCATCGATTATTGCCGTCATCCATTCTCCACGGATCCATTAAATAGATATCCGGAAGTTCTGGGCCAGAAATTCGACGATCCGTCCGGCATTCCTGCCTTTCGCGATAAGCACCCAGGCTTGGGGACCGTCGGGGACGGCCAGCGCCGCGCGCTCCGCCGTTTCGAAGAAAAGGCCGCGGCGGCCTCCCGCCTTAATGCTCCGTTCTTTACCGCCGGGAACCAGGCGGGCCAACACCTGGCGCAAGGCCTCCTGCGGGCCCAACCAAGGCATTGGATAGGCCTCCTGAAGCTCCGCCTGCGCGCCTTCCGGGCCCTCCATCCCGACAACCGTGGCCTCGGGCCAGACGGTATCGAGTTTGATGAATGTCCAGCCCTTCGGCTTCGCAAGCGCGACCCCCAGCCAGGGATTGGCGTAGCGGTCGGCTTCTA
Source organism: Candidatus Aminicenantota bacterium (assembly GCA_003154255.1). Classification (GTDB taxonomy): domain Bacteria; phylum Acidobacteriota; class Aminicenantia; order Aminicenantales; family UBA4085; genus UBA4085. The sequence goes on from PMCY01000070.1 coordinate 4,994, forward strand.
TTTTGTAGGGAGCCGCGTTCTCGGGGACTTCCACGACCCGGCCGCCCGGCCCGGCATAGGCCAGGATCCGGACGTCGATTTGTCCGAGGAGCTGCTGGGTCGCCCCTCCCGTCAGCGAGCCTCCCCCGGCATAGAGAGAGGACCGCCCCAAATAAAAGCGCGCCGGGTCGGCGGCCTCGGGCCCGACGATGGCCGCGTCGAGAGGGATCCAGGCGTCTCCGGCGAGGACCTCGGCCCAGGCGTGGCCGCCGAACATACCCAAGGCATAAACGTACCCGATCGCCACGCGGGAGGGAATGCCGGCGGCGCGGAGAAGCGTGGCCAAAAGAGTGGCGTACCCGACGCATGTCCCGCGCCGATTCTTGAACAATTCCGTTGACGGCGCGAAGGCGATGCCGAGATCGAAGTGCATGTTCTCGGATACCCAACGCCTCAGCCTCAAGGCCGCCGGCCACAATTCCGTTTCGTTTCCGACGATCTCTAGGGCGGTCTTCGACAATTCCGGATCGTCCGATTGGATGTAGGCATTGGGGACCAGAAATTCGCGGTTGGCGTCGGTGACGGCAACAGGGCGGCGCATTTCCGCCGGCGGGACGATGCGCCGGGTTTCCAGTTCCAGAGTCGCCGCCGTTTTTGCGCCGGCTTTCTGGCTTGGTCCCTCGAATTCAGGCCACTCGTCGGATGCGTCGCGCCGGGTGATTCTCAGCTTGAGGTAATCGAGCGTCCGGGCCCGGGGCAGGCGGACGTTTGTTTTGATGATCGATCGGGCAAAGATCTCCTCGGGCAGGGATCCCCCGCCGGCGGCCTGAAGCGCCTGATCCCGCGTGGCGGCAACGATCTGGGCCGTGCCGAAGGGGGTGGGCATTTCCTGGCGGACCGATTCGCGCCGCTCGTCGAGCCAGGACAGGCTCTTGGCCCCGGCCGCCTCGAGCATCTCTTCCACCTTCAGCGCACGGATCTCGCGTCCTTCGATCAGGAGCGGTTCCCAGGCCAGCGCGGTCTGGCGGCCCGCTGTGACGCTTTCGGTCTCGGCGGCGAAGGTTTGAAACTCGATATGATCGCCCGGACCTTTGATCTTTTCCAGGGACAGGCGGCGCACGCCTTCGGGGCCGAGGAGAATCCCCTTATAGGGGATTGTCCGCATATAAGATTTCCCTCCGGCCTCGCTGCGGATCTCGATCTGCCCGTTCCCGATCACGGCCCGGCTCTTGGTCGACAACATCGAAGCGCGCATCTCGTAGGCGACGCTCAACAGGCGACCCTCGGCGCTCTCCTCGGTCCGGGATAACGATCCGATCTCAACCTTGTTCCCGAGGCGGTTGAGCACCATCTTCATCTCGGACTCGCTGACATAAAGGCCCCCCGGACCGCCGGAGGCCGGATCGGAGGATTCACGGACGTAGCCGACGGGCGTTCCTCCAAGAGTGACGACGAACCATTTTTCGGTCGGCGGGACCGCGGCCGGCGTCATCGCGGCCAGGGCCGCGATGGCCAGAATGATGCGAACGAGTGTTGATTCTCTTTTCATGCGATTCTCCGGAGGAATTCCATCTTATGGTCCGGCGGGAGAAACGTCAACCGCGCAAGCGGGCCGAGAAGCGCGGGTTTGATTTCGGCCGGCGTTTCAGACAAACTAGAAAATCCCGCGTCGAGGAGGACCTATGAACCGATCCCGCCGTTGCATTCCCCTATGGCTTCCGGCCGCCGCCATTCTCATCGCCGCCGTCACCGCCGGGGCGGCCGAAAAACCCGCCGCCGGGTATCTTATCACCGAGGGGCCGCGAGCCGCCCTCTGGTGGGCCGAGGGCGCCTATAAGGTGATGAAAAACGACCCCGCTCCGGCCACCCTCCGCAAGACGATCGACCTCGATTGCGCCCGCAACGAGTACGAGCCGTTCCTCCTCGTCCTGGGTCCCAAAACGCGGTTGGACGACGTCCGCATATCCATTTCGGACTTTACGGGAACAACGGGCGGTCGATTGCCGGCCGACGCCGTCCGCGTGCGACACGTCGAGTATGTCCGGGTGGAAATCCCCACCGACGAAAACGGGGCCGCCGGCTGGTGGCCCGACCCCCTGCCCCCATACGATGGCCCGTTCACGGCTCCGGCGAACGAAAACCATCCGCTCTGGATCACCGTTTACGTTCCGGCCTCCGCCGCGCCGGGGGAATACCGAGGGACGATCACGCTGACGGCCGACGGCTGGAAGGCCGAAGTCCCGATCCGGCTGCGGATCCGGACTTTCGCCCTCCCCGCCCGTCCGTCCGTGCGCTCGTCGTTCGGGATGCCCACCGATTTCATCCGCCGCTACCACAACCTGGAGACCAGGGAAGAGCTGGAGAAGGTCGTCGATCTCTATTACAAAGATTTGGCCGAACACCGGGTTGCTCCGGTCACGCCCTTCGAGCTCTATCCCATCAAAGTCTCCTTCACCGGAATCCCCTGGGCCGGCGGAGAATTCGTCTCGGAACAGGTCCATTCCGGCAAACGGGCCCTCAAGATCGTGGACGACGACGGGACCAAATCCATCGATGCCCGGGCCGAAGCCCCGCTGGCCATTGAAACGGGCGTCCCCTACATATTGAGCTGGTGGGCCAGGACGGAAACGGCGGACCAGGACTACACGGTCCTTCTCGAAGCCCTGAACGCCGAAGGCCGCCCGATCCCCGAACGAAACATCCTGAAGATCGCCAAGGGGGGGGCCGAGTGGAAGCAGGAAACCCTGGACATCAAGAGCTTCGGGCCTCGGGCCGCCGCGGTCCGGCTGCGGCTTTTTCCCGTTTTCCGCAACAATGACGGCACGACCGTAGGGACGGCCTGTTTCGACGACATCGTCCTGGCCCGGGCGGACGCGCCGGCCGTCAATCTGCTTTCCGGCGGCGACTTCGAGATGCCGGTCGAGGCCATGTCCGTCGCGGCCGATTTCGGTGAATTCGATCGGGCCGCCCGCCGCTACCTGGACGAATTCGGTTTCAATTCCTTTCACCTGCCCCTCGAAGGGTTGGGGACGGGCTCGTTCTATTCCCGCAAGGAAGGGCGGTTCGGGGGCTTCCGCCAGGGGACGCCTGAATACGACAAGCTCCTCAGCCAATATCTCCGCCAGGTCGAAACCCACCTGGCCCGAAACGGCTGGCTGGGCAAGGAATACATCTATTGGTTCGACGAACCCGATCCCAAGGACTATCCTTTCGTCCGCGAAGGCATGCTCAATATCCGAAAAAACGCGCCGCGGCTGACCCGCTTCATCACCGAGCACCGGCCCGGCCCGGCCATCATGGACGTCTCGGAAATCGGCTGCACGATCTTCGACCGCGTCGATCCCAAGACCGTGGCCGAGCTGGCCCCCAAGGGACGGGAGTTCTGGTCCTATCTTTGCACCGGTCCCAAGAGCCCCTGGGTGACGCTCTTCATCGACCACCCCGCCGTCAATCTCCGGATGTGGCTGTGGATGTCCTATGCCTGGGGCTTGAAGGGCATCCTGGTTTGGGAAGCCACATACTGGAACAGCGGCACCCTCTTCCCCGCCGACATCATGCAGAATCCCTGGGCCGACCCCATGTCCTATACCGTGGGGTACGGAGTGCCCTTCGGCCGGCCCGACCACTGGGGCAACGGCGACGGACGATTCCTCTATCCTCCAAACCGCGATCCCGCCCGGGATAAAACCAAGCATTTCGAAGGCCCCGTCGATTCCATCCGCTGGGAAATCCTGCGCGAAGGGATCGAGGACTACGAATATTTCGTCCTTCTGGAAAAAGCGGCCCGGGGAGCATCCCGAAAGCAGAAGGCGCTGGCCGACGAAGCCCGGTCCCTGCTCCGATTCCCGGCCTCGCTGTTTACCAGCGGACAAGACTATACAAAGGATCCCAAAGCCCTCCTCGAATATCGGGCCAAGGTCGCCGACCTGATCGAGAAGCTAGTCCGGAACTAATAATCATTTTTTTATCAGCTTCAGGGCCTCCACGACGGCCCGGTCGAGCTGGGGATCCTGGCCTCGGAACGAGTGGCCGAGGTCGTTGATGACTTTGAAGTCCGGGACCACTCCGCCCATCGTTTCCAGATCCCTGCCGTCGAGAGTGTAACAGCCCCACCAAGGCAGGCGGAAAGACCCGCCGTTCAGAAGGCCGGCGCTCGTGGTGAATATCAGCCATCCATAAGTCGTGTTCCCGACCACGGGACCGCGCTTGAGGGCTTTGAACCCGTTCGTCGTCATCTCCCCATCGCTTAAGGTGAACTCGTTGGTGATGATCACGACGGGCTTGTCGGCGAAGCCGAAGGTGGACTGCGGCGTCTCGCCCAACCCGCGTTTGCGCCACTTGGCGTAAACCGGCTTCATGAGGGCTTCCAGGACTCGGTCGTGGACGTTGCCGCCGTTGTTGAAGCGCAAATCGAGGATGAGCCCTTTGCGCGGCACGGCGTCGCGTTCGAGCTCCAGCAGAAAACGGGTCAAGTCCCCCATCCCCATGGCCCGCAGATAAATATAGGCGATCTGGTCGCCGCCCTGAGCCTTGACCGCCGCGCGGCGGGAGGCGATCCACTCCTCGAGCAGGAGGCGGTTCTCTTCGCCCGCCGAGACGGGCTTGATGAACACGTCGGCCGTCTTTCGCGTCTGGGCGTTCCGGAAGGTCAGCTTGACCCGCTTGTCCAGCTTGCCGTTGAAATAGCGCCAGAAATTGACCCCGGATTCGAGGAGCTTGCCGTCCACGGCCAGGAGCTCGTCGCCGGCGGCGACCGATCCCCGCTGGTCATAAAGCGGCCCATCCTTGATCAGCCGGACGAGGGTCGTCCGGCCCCCGTCGAAAGACCAGACGGCGCCGGCATGGGCGCTGGGTTCGTCGATGCGGGTCGTCCGCGGCATGCTGAAACCCATATGCGAGGAGTTCAGCTCGCCGATCATCAGGTTGGCGTAATCGGCGAAGTCCTGATCCTCGCGGACTTGTTGGAGGACCGGACGGAAGCGCTCATAAACGGCCTTCCAGTCGGCTTGGTGAAATTTGGCGTCATAATAATACTGGCCGAGCGTGTAATAGAGCTCGCCCAGCATCTGTTCATAATCACCCGTCTTGTCCACCAGCAGCCGGCTTTCAAAGGCCACGGCGCGGGTTTTTCCGGAAGCCAGGTCGAGCCGCCCGAGGCGGCCGCCCGTCATGTAGTATAACGTCTCTCCCTTGCGGTCCAGCCGCAGTGAGCGGATTCCCTCCAGGCCGGCCGGATGCGGCTCGAAGCGGCCGCGCTCCTTCTTTTTGAGGCTGGCCTTCCAGAGGCGGCTGCGGCCGTCCATGAACGAAACGAAAAGGATGGTCTCGTCCTTGGGCACGAAAACGTAGCTTTGCTCGTCTCCCAAGGTGACGATGACGGACTCGGTTTGACGGTCAAGGTCCTCGAGCTTGAGAACGACCGGGGCGGGCGCCTTGTCCTCCTTCTTGGGCTCGGCTTTGTCCTTTTCCTCCTCCTTGGCGAAGAGCTTGTCGAAATCGTCCTCATCGAATTCGGGCGGGCGGGGCTGAAGGAAAAGCCGGTAAAGATCCCACTGGCCGGTGAACTCGGGGAAGCTGTGCCCGGTCCGGTTGGAGCTGAAGAGCAGAGATTTCCCGTCCGCAGTCCAGAGCGGCGCGCCTTCGTCGTAAGCGGTGTTGGTCAACGCCTCGGTCTTGCCGGAGGCCGCTTCAATGGCCAGGATGTCGTTCTGCCCGTTGCGGGTGGCCGTGACGGCGATGAAGCGGCTGTCGGGCGACCAGGCGAATTCGTCGGCGAAGCGGCCGCCGAAGTCCATCTCCGCCAGGAGCCGGTCGTCCAGCCCGCTCGGCCGGATGACGCGCAGCTCCCGGGGACCGCGATAATAAGCGATCCACTGGCCGTCGGGCGAAACCTGCAGAGCGTTCTTGTCCTGGGGCGATTCGGTGAGCCGCCGGGGCTTCTCATCGCCCAGGGCGGACACGGCGAAGATATCGGGATTTCCGCCGGCGTCGGAGACATAAAAGATCGTCCGCCCCTCCTTGTCCCAATCGAGGCTGCGTTCGCGCCAGGGTGTGCCGGTCACGTTGCGGGCGTATCCGCCTTCCGAAGAAAGGACAAAGATATCGCCGCGAACGACGGCGGCGATCTTTTTGCCGTCGGGAGACACGGCGTATTCCGAGACCGGCGCATTCTCGACAAGAAAGGTCCTGTTCTCCTTGGGCTCGGCCGGCGCGTCCACCGCCACGGGATGGGATTCGCCCGTGGTCAGATTGGTGAGCCAAAGTCCGAAGTCCTTCTCGTAGACCGCCCAAGGAGATCGGGACGCTACGGACATCCACCGGACGTCGCCCTTGTCGAACCGGGTGACCGGGCGGGGGCCCGATCCATCGACGGCGGCCGTCCAGATGTTGTAGGTCCCACTCCGATCGCTGACAAAATAGAATCCCCCGCCATCCGCCCGCCAGGCGGGCCAGAAGGCGTTGGCCGGATCGTCGATCACTTTTTTCAAGCCGGGGCCGGGCCGCTCAGCGATCCAGATCTTGGCCGTGTTCGCTCCTCGATATCCGCGCCTCCACCAGTAGCTGTTCTCTGAGCCCCAGGAGAACAGGACCTTCGTCCCGTCCGGGCTGATGCGGCCGTGCGACGCGTAGTTCCAATACGTTTCCAGAAGGGGCGTTTCGTTCCCGCCCTGGATCGGCACCCGGTAAAGGCTTCCGGCGGACGCGCGGTTCGATCGGAAGACGACAAACCGGCTGTCGGGGGTGAAGTCGGAAGCGATATCCTCACCGGTATGGAACGTAAGCGGGACGGGCGTCCCCCCGTCCGAGGGAACGATAAAAACATCGTTGTTGCCGAAGCGATTGGAGCTGAAAGCGATCCATTTTCCATCGGGAGACCAGATCGGCTCGCGTTCATAAGCCGAATTGTTGGTCAATTGAAGGGCCCGGCCCCCTTCAACCGAAACGGTCCAGATGTCCCCCATATAGGAGAAGGCGATACGCCGGCCATCGGGTGAAAGGGAGGGTTGGCGGGCGCCGATAAGGGGCTTTTCCTGAGCCATAGCGGGAGAAGAGGCGACGAGAAAGGCTAAGAATAGAGCCAAGAATAGATCTGGCAGTCGTTTCACGGGAATCTCTCCAAAAATGAAATCAAGGCCTGAAAATGGATTATATGGCAAGTCTCCGATTGAAATAAATACATCGACGAATTCGCGCTGAGAGATTCATGAACAATAAATCTTATGGCTCAAGTGGACAATATATGTACATTAATTTCATTTAAGATTCTATTGCGTTATTAATAAACGAGTTATATGTCATACTTATTGAATAAAGCAAATAATAGTTTATTAATGCCCATATTATGAACGTTATTTATCGCAAAAGCGAACAGCAAGAAAGATTATTATTATATTATATTTAATTAGTTACAACATTATATAGCTTATTGGCACCGTATTCGCATGCATAATATATGCGATCATCTAAATAGAAGGAAGCCTACCATGAGAATAGCAACCAGCTTCGCCGTCATCATCCTCTTCGCCACCGGTTTCGCTTCCGCCGGGATCATCCGGAACGAAAGCAATTCCGACGCCTCGGAAGTCACCCTCATGGCCACGGCCCTTCTGCCCTTCGTCGTTTCCCCCCTGGCCTCGCTGGATCTTCTCCCCGAACCCGCCCCAAAGGCCGCCTATGCTTCGATGAATCTGTCCCCCAACCAGGTTCTAGCCGACCCCGGTCATCGCTACCTTAATCAGGGCATCCGGGCCGGGAATTTCTCCGACGCCGCATTTAACGTCAACCTGATCGCCTTAGTCGCCCTTAACGTGGCCGACTATATCTCCACGAGCCAAGCCATGAAATATCCCGGCCTGGCCGAAGGCAATCCCCTCCTCAAGCCCTTCGTCAAAAGCCCCGTAGCGTTTGCCGCGGCCAAGATCGGAATGACGGCCGTCTCCTACTTCGGCTTCAAGGCCCTGTACAAAACCAGCAAGCCTTTGGCTTGGCTGGCTGCCACCGCGGCCAACTTCGTTCTCGGCTACGCCGTTTCCAACAACTACCGCCTGATCGGAATCGCAAAAGCACGTTGATCACCATGATCAAATATCTGGAGATCCTTTTGAAAGACAGGCGCAGGGCGGCGGGGGACGACCCCGAAGTCCTGCCCACGCTGGATGAGCTCAAAGCGGAATATATCGAATATCTCTTGGACCGGACCTTCCAGAACAAAACGGAAACCGCCCGGATCCTGAATATTTCCCGAACCGCCCTTTATTATCGGCTGTCCGTCCAACAGATGGGCGGGCACGAATCCTTTATTTGCCTCGCCTCACTACGGCCTCCTTCGAGTCATTAGGCGCAGAGGCGCCAGGTTTAGCGGGCAGGGGAGCCATCCGGCTCCCCTTTTTTTTAGTCCCGCACAGGGAGAGGATCAAAGGTGCTTCCGGGCACCGCGCCCGACCAGGTGCTCCAAGACCTCTTTGACCCGCTGGTCCTGGCTTCGGGGACAGATAAGCAGGGCGTCCCGGGTGTTCACGACGATCAGATCGCGGCATCCGATCAGGGCCGTGAACTTGCCCGGATTGAAGCACAGGGTCCCGCCTGTGTCCACGGCCAAGACGTCGCCCTGGAACGAATTCCCGGCCCTGTCCCTTTTCCAGACGTCGAAGAGCGAAGACCAGGCCCCGACGTCCGACCAGCCGAAATCCCCTTTGCAGACGACAACGCCCCGGGCTTTCTCCATCAGTGCGTAATCGATGGAGATCGCCGGCATTTCGCTGAAGACGGCTTTAAGCTTGGACGGCGAATGGGCCCGGAGGGCGTCGAGTGTACGGCCCCAGAAGGGATAAAATTCCGGCGAATACTCCTCGAGCTTAGCGGCGAAAACGTCCGCCCGCCAGACGAACATGCCCGAATTCCAGAAATATCCCCCCTCACTTAAAAAGGCCCGCGCCTGCGCTTCCGTGGGCTTTTCTTTGAAGGCCAGAACCGGGAAGAAGGCTTCACCGGCCGTTTTACGGGATTCGTCCTTCCTATAATGGATATAGCCATACCCCGTGGAAGGAAACGTGGGGGGAATGCCGAACGTGACCAGGCATTCACCGGCCGTGGCGGCCGAGGCGGCGGCCTGGAGTTTACGCCGGAAAAGGGCCGGATCGCCGATCAGGTGATCGGAAGCCAGGACCGCGACCGCCGCGCGGGGATTGAGGAGGTAAACGGACGCCGTGGCCAGGATGAGCGAAGGCGCCGTGTTCCGGGCCAGCGGCTCGACCAGGGTGTTCTTTTTCGGGAGCTTGGGCAGGAGCCGGAGGATCGTCCGGGTGTGCTCGCGACCGGCGACGGTCAGGATATTACGGTACGGTATAAGGGGCAGGATCCTTTCGACCGTTTCCTCGATCATGGTCCGGGAGCCGGCGATCGGCAGGAATTGCTTGGGTGAGCGGCGGCGGCTCAAGGGCCAAAATCTCGTCCCGCTGCCGCCGGCCATGATGACGGCCTTCAGTTCGGGTGCAGGCGCCTTCATCGGCTCAGTTTCAGGATGGCCCGGGTGACGGCCCCTTTGACCTCGGCCTGGATGGCCTCGAGATCGGCCTTCGTCTCCGCCTCGAAGCGGAGGACCAGGACGGCCTGGGTATTGGACGCCCTAACGAGGGCCCAGCCTTTCGGAAAAGTGGCCCGCACACCGTCGATCTCATTGACCGGATACTTGGCCGACAATTCGGCCTTGACCTCATCGACGATCTTGAACTTGACCTCCTCCGAAGCGAAGATCCGGATCTCCGGCGTGCTGACCATTTCCGGAAGGCCGGCCAGCATTTGGGAGACTTTGAGATCCGACTTGGCCGCAATTTCCAGGAGGCGCGTCGAAGCATAAATGGCATCGTCAAACCCGAACCAGCGGTCGGCAAAAAATATATGCCCGCTCATTTCCCCCGCCAGAAGAGCGTGCTCTTCCTTGATTTTCTTCTTGATCAAGGAATGTCCGGTCTTCCACATGATCGGCCGCCCGCCGAGCCGGGCGATCTCGTCATAGAGGAGCTTGGTCGCTTTGACCTCGGAAATGATGGCCGCGCCGGGATGGACGGCCAGCACGTCGCGGGCGAAGATGATCATGAGCTGATCGCCCCAGATAAGGCGTCCAACGTCGTCCACGACGCCGATGCGATCGGCGTCCCCGTCGTAAGCGATGCCCAGATCGGCCCCGGTCTCCTTGACCTTGGCCACCAAATCGACCATGGCTTCGGGGAGCGTCGGATCGGGATGATGATTCGGGAACCGCCCGTCCATCTCGCAATAGAGCTCGGTGACCTGACAGCCCAGCTTGCGCAGGATCGGCACGGCCACGACTCCCCCGGTCCCGTTTCCGGCGTCGACCACGACCTTGAGCGGCCGGCGCAGCTTGATCAATCCCAGCACGTAAGCCTGGTATTCGGGGACCAGGTTGTAAACGGACTTTTTCCCGGGCCCTTCCTGAACGAAATCGCCGGCCTCGATGAGGCGGAGGATTTCCTGGATCGTTTCGCCGTAGATCGTCTCTTCACCGCACATCATCTTGAAGCCGTTGTATTCGGGAGGATTGTGCGAGCCGGTGATCATGACCCCGCTCTCGAATTTTTTATAGAAAATGGAGAAATAGAGAAGCGGGGTGGGGACCGTGCCCAAGTCGATGACATCACAGCCGGTCGATTGGAGGCCCTTGGCCATGGCTTCGGCGTAAGCCGGCGAACTGAGGCGGCAATCGCGGCCCAAAGCCGCAACCCTCTTCCCATGCCGGCGGAAGTACGTCCCGATGGCCCGGCCCAGGATCTCGGCGACTTCGGGGGTCAAATCCTTGTCGACGATCCCCCGGATGTCGTATTCGCGGAAGATGCTGGGGCTGATATTCACGCGTCCCTCCTGATGTGCCTAAATGGTCCGGCCGAAAATCGTCTTGAACTCCGAAGTCATAAGGTCCCATTTTTTCTACGCCGAGATGATGAATTCGACGAACTCCCGGTAGGCGCCCCGCCCGCCGCGGGCCCTCATCAAACCATCTCCGTCCGCCAGAGGTCGTGCAAATGGATGACCCCTTCGACGCGGCCGTCCGAGGCGACCACGACGAGCCCCGTGATTTTCTTGCGTTCCATGAGGTTCAGGGCTTCCGTAGCCAGGTCGTTCCGGCCGATCGTCACCGGGCCGGGGGTCATGCCGTCGGCCGCCGTCCGCTTCAGCAGAGAGGCCTTGTGCCGGCCGATCATGCGCCGCAGATCACCGTCGGTGATGACCCCGGCCAGGGTGCCGTCGGGATGGACGACACAGGTCATGCCCAGCCGCTTGCGGGTCATCTCCTCGATCGCCTCGGCCATCGGAGCGGTCGTGCCGACGCGAGGGACGTCATCGCCTTTATGCATAAGCGCTTCCACGCGGAGGAGCTTCCGCCCCAGGGCGCCGTTGGGATGAACCAGGGCGAAATCGCGCTCCCCCAGCCCCTTTTTCATCATCACCGCCAGGGCCAGGGCGTCGCCCAAGGCCAAGGCGGCCGTCGAGCTGGCCGTCGGGATGATCCCGCTCGGCCCCGCTTCGCGGTCGACGCGGGCATTTAGGACGATATCGCTATAGCGGGCGATGCGGCTGTGGCTGTTGCCGGTCAGAGAAATGAGCTTGACCCCGATGCGCTTGATGAATCCGAGCAG
>PMCY01000070.1:16681-20655 GCA_003154255.1 Candidatus Aminicenantota bacterium
GAGATCCACGGCCCGGACGAATTCGTCGTCGAGCCGTTCGCCCAGGGCCCGGACCGCAGCGGCTTCGATCTCCAGGACTTCAGAGGCGGCGGCCAGAATCTCTTTTTTCGTCATGCGACCTCGCGTAAGGCCCGCTTCAAAGCCAACAGGCCGGCCCAAAAATTGCTAAGCCGATCCAAGGGGAACGAATTGTGCTTATCCGATTTTGCCGCGGCCGGATTATCATGGACTTCCAGGAACACGCCGTCGGCCCCGGCGGCCACGGCCGCCCGGGCGATGACCGGGATGAAGACCGCGTCGCCGCCGCTCGCCGAACCCTCCCCGCCCGGCCTCTGGACGCTGTGCGAGGCGTCGATGACGACCGGGCAGCCGAAGCCTTTCATGATGGGAATCGAGCGGACGTCGACGATAAGATTGTTGTAACCGAAGGTGGTGCCGCGTTCGGTCAGCAGCACCGAAGCATTCCCCCGCCGGAGCACCTTGTCCATGGCGTTGCCCATTTCCTGGGGCGACATGAATTGCCCCTTTTTGATGTTGACGGGCTTACCCGTGTCCGCTGCGGCCGAAATCAGGTCGGTCTGGCGGCAAAGGAAGGCCGGGATCTGGAGGACATCCAGGACGGCGGCGGCCCTGGCCACCTGCCAGGTTTCGTGGACATCGGAAAGGACGGGCACGCCGACCTCCTCCCTGACCGCCTTAAGGATCTCCAGCCCTTTCTGGAGCCCCGGCCCGCGAAACGAATCCCGCGAGGATCGGTTGGCTTTGTCGAATGAAGCCTTGAAAATGAACGGCGTCCCCGACCTGTCGGCGATCGTCTTCAGCGCNNAGGAACAATCCGGCCGGGCCGCCGAGAAGGCCGGGCCGGTCAGCTTTTGCCTTTCTTCTTGAGGCGGTGGGCATAGGAGGCTCCGATGAACGAGCGGAAGAGCGGATGCGGCTTGAGCGGCCGGGACTTGAACTCGGGATNNGGCAGCCCAGGAACCAGGGATGGCCCGGGATCTCCACGAGCTCGACCAGGCCGTAATCGGGGTTCTTCCCCGAAATGAAGAGGCCGGCTTCGGACAGGGGCTTCTCGTATTCCGGATTGAATTCGAAGCGGTGCCGGTGGCGCTCGTAGATCTCGGTGGTGCGGTAGGATTCGTAGGCCCGCGAGCCTTTCTCGATCCGGCAGAGGTACTGGCCCAGGCGCATGTTGCCGCCCAGGTCCTGCACGCCCCGCAGCTCGCGCCACTTGAAGAAAATCTTGTGCGGAGAGTCGGCATCAAACTCCGTGCTGTTGGCGCCTTTCAGTCCGGCGATGTTCCGGGCGTACTCGATCGTCGCGCACTCCATGCCCAGGCAGATGCCGAAGTAGGGCGTCTTGGTCTCGCGGGCGAACTGGGCGGCCCGGATCTTGCCCTCGATGCCCCGGTGGCCGAATCCGCCGGGGATGAGGATGCCGTCGGCGCGGCCCAGGATCTTCTCGGCCTTGGCGTGCTGAAGATCCTCGGCCTCGATCCAATGGATGTTGACCTTGAGCCGGTGGGCGAACCCGCCGTGGTCGAGGGCCTGCTTGAGGCTGATGTAGGCGTCCTTCAAGCCGGCGTATTTTCCGACCAGGGCGATGTCGACCTCGTCCTTGGGATGGCGGATGCGGTTGACCAGGGCCTTCCACTGGTCCAGGTTCTTCGTGCGCGGAGCCAGGGCCAGCTTCTTGAGGATGATCGTGTCCAGGCCCTCGCGGTCGAAGGTCAGGGGCACCTCATAGACGCTTTCCACGTCGACGGCCGTGATGACGGCATCTTCCGGGACGTTGGTGAAGAGGCTGATTTTATTTTTGAGATCCTGGCTGAGATACCGGTCGGCCCGGCAGAGAAGGATGTCCGGCTGGATGCCGATGGTCCGCAGCTCCTTGACCGTGTGCTGGGTGGGCTTGGTCTTCAGCTCGCCGGATGTGCCGATATACGGAACGAGCGTGAGGTGGACAAAAAGGGTATTCTCAGGCCCAAGGGTCAGGCGCATCTGCCGCACGGCCTCCAGGAAAGGCAGGCTTTCGATGTCGCCGACCGTGCCGCCAATCTCGCAGATGACGATGTCGTTGCCGCTGGAGACGGCCTGGAAGGCGTTCTTGATCTCGTCGGTCACCTGGGGGATGACCTGGACGGTCTTGCCCAGGAATTCGCCGCGCCGCTCCTTGCGGATGATAGTCTCGTAGATCTTGCCCGCCGTCCAGCTATGGTACTTGGTCGTCCGGGTCGAAGTGAAGCGTTCGTAGTGGCCCAGANNCGTTGAGATAGGGATCGAACTTCTGCAGGGTGATCTTATAGCCGTGGCTTTCCAGGAGCCGCCCGATGGACGCCGCGGCGATGCCCTTGCCCAGCCCCGACAGGACGCCGCCCGTGACGAAGATATACTTACTCATGAGAATGCCTCACCAGGTATTGTTCGACCTTGATTATATCCGCTGGCGTATCGACGCTCAAGGTCGGGCGGGAAATCTCGATCAAGCGGATGCGCCGGCCGCTTTCCAGGGCCCGCAACTGCTCCAGTTTTTCGGCTCGCTCCAGCCGGCTCTGCGGAAGGTCCTTGTAACCGAGGAGGAAATCACGGCGATAGCCATAAATACCGATATGTTGATAGAAATAGTCGGAACAACCGTGGGGCAGCGGAGAGCGGGAGAAATAGAGGGCGTAACCGCCGCCGTCGGCGACGACTTTGACGATATGCGGATCGTTCAGCAGTTCGAGGCTTTCGACGCGGGCCATGAGCGTGGTCATGGGCGCGCCGCCCTCCTCGAGGCCCCGGACTAGGCCATCCAGCATCTCGCCCCGGACGAGCGGTTCGTCGCCTTGGATGTTGATCACGAAATCGCAGGATGAGGAGGCCGCCACTTCGGCCGCCCGGTCCGTGCCGGAGGGGCAATCGGGCGAGGTCATGACGGCCTCGGCACCGAAACCACGCGCGGCCGAGGCGATACGCTCATCATCCGTGGCGATGACGACGCGGGACAGGAGCTTCGAAGCGCGGGCCCCTTCGTAAACCCACTGGACCATCGGCCGTCCCAGTATGGGCGCCAAGGGCTTGCCCGGGAAGCGGGTGGCTCCGAAGCGGACCGGGATGACGCCGATCGTGGTTGCCAAAATCAACCCTCCTGCGCCTTAGATGGATCGGACGGCAAAGCCGCGGTGTCNNGATCGAGCCCTTGAATTCGCCGTTGATCAAGACGTGTTTAACGACAATGTCGGCCTCGACCTTGCCGCGCTCACCGATGATCAGCATCGATTCGGATTCGATACGGCCCTTATAATAGCCATCGATGCGGAATGAGCCTTTGAATTTCAGCTCACCGGAAAATTCCGTTCCGTCGTCGAAAAACCCGGTGATCCGGTCGTCTTCCCTATCCTCTCTCTTCAAATCTTTCATTTTCCCGCTCCCTTGATGAGATCGAAGAGCCGGTTCAATTCATCAAGAGAAAAATAATAGACCTTGATGACCCCTTTCTTGGCCGTTCCCTCGATATCCACTTTCGTGCCGAATGCCCGGACCATTTCCTCCTGGACCGATTCCAGGTTCGGATCGCGCTTGGCCGCTTTCTTCGTTTTCCCCGACCCGGCCTTTTTCCGGGCCGCCAGCTGTTCGACTTCACGAACGGACAGCCCTTTTTTCTTGATCAGCCGACAGAGCTCGAGCTGGCCGATCACGTCCTCGACGGCCAGAATGGCCCGGGCGTGGCCCATCGATAGGCGGCCTTCCCGCAGATCGGCCTGGATTTCGGGCGGTAGCTTCAGGAGACGCAGGGCATTCGTCACCGAAGTCCGGTCTTTTCCGACTTTCTCCCCCAAATCGGCCTGAATATACTTGAACTCCTCGATGAGTCGTTGGTATGCCTGGGCGACTTCAATGGGGTTGAGCTCTTCCCGCTGGAGGTTTTCGATCAGCGAGATTTCCAGCTGCTGTTCGTGCGGGATGTGCCGGATAAGGACGGGAACCTTCTT
>PMCY01000124.1 GCA_003154255.1 Candidatus Aminicenantota bacterium
CTTTCTTGCCCTTTTTGTCCAGGCCCCGAAATCCTTCAAAATATCCTGAGACAAGAGATGCTATTTCGACGGAGAGGAAAAGTCACCGGAGAGAAGCTTCCCTCCTCATCGAGGACGGGGCACGATAAGAGCTTCCGTCGGGCTTTCAAATCGCGAAGGGGGCCCGGCAGGGAAACCCGGGCTACTTCTTGGGCTCGAGGGACGGGGTAAACGTCCAGGTCCAGCCGTCCTTCTTGACGATCAGGGACTTCTTGTCCGGCGAGACGCGCAGATTGTCCGAATCGGGCAGCGGCATGGCCATCATCACCGGAGAGGGCACGACGAATTCTATGGGGTGGGAATCGGTCTTGGCGGGGATGGATTTATAGGCGCCGGTACAAAACTGGGCGACTTGCGACGCGGGATAGAAGGTTCGCACCTCGAGTTCCAGCGCGCCGCCCAGGCCTTCCTTGATCTCCACAAGATCAAAATGCTCATAGTCGCCCTTGAGCACGGGCGGCAGGCACTTGGGTTCGTAATTGCGCAAATTCTCGACCACGGATTTTTGGTTTTGGATGGCCGGCACGCCCAGCATCTTCGATTCGGTCAGCTTCCATTTCAGGTCGATCGTGACGCGGTCCGTCACATCCGCGTAGCCGATCCAGTTGGGATCGCCGATGACGTTGGTGCGGGCCTGGTAGACGCCGACGATGTGGTAGCGGACCACTTCGGCGCTCCCCCAGACCATCATGGCGTTCGCGTCAACCTGCTGAGCGATCGCGGAATACGACGACAGGAGCAACAGGCCCAGCAGAAGGGCGGCCTTGATGGAATTCATGGACATCTCCCCGAAGCGGTAAGATGGGAAACCCTTTTTCCTCTGATTTAATCTTACGTTATTCGATAGGAAATGTCAATCTTGAGCCGGGACGCCGCGGCTATTTCTTGGCCACTTTCTTGGCCGTCCACTCCATCTCGCCCATGTCTCCCATGGCGATGGTGCCCTTCATCGTATCGCCGTCGACCTTGCCCTTGTGGACGATGGTCATGTTGCCATCCGGGCCGGCCATGGTGAAGGTGAACTCGATCGAGGTGCCGACGATCTTGCCCGTGCCCTTCATCTCCTCGCCCATGGGATTCTGCATTGTGGCTTCGAGGGTTTCCCCCTTCTGGACGAACTTGATCACCATCGGCGGCCTGTCCCCGCCTTCCGGAGGTCCGCCGCCTCCGGGCCCGCCGACCATCGTCATCTCCCAATCTCCGGTGATGTCCACGGATTTGGCCTGGAACGCCGCTCCGCAGAGGAGAAGACAGCCGGCCAGAAGTAACGCCAAAGGTTTGCCTGGCATGGAGGCCTCCTTAAATAGACTTCGCCGGGTTGGACGCCGATCCGGCGATTTTCCGGCGCTTTTTTGGACTCCCCCCGCGCCGGTCAGTCCGCGGGACAGCCGCTGTCCCCGGCTGGAGGAGCGCCCAGGAACCGCCGCAAGGGCGAATCCGCGGGAAGCGCGTCGATCATTTTCAGGGTATGTTCGTATCCCGCCCGGGCGGTCTCCTCAATGCGCTTGAAATCGAGGATGCCTATCCCCTGCACGGGCGGCCCCAAGCTCAGGTCCGCATCGGCCTTCACGGCGTCGGCGCTTTTCCGGCAGCCGGTCATGATGGTGGCCATCATGATCTCCGCCACGTTGGGGGTCGAAATGCGCTTCTTCCAGGGCAGGATCCGGCTCCAGAAGATCCGCGACGGGGAGGGGAACCGGGCGAACCCCGGACACATGTTCTCCCGGGAATCCACGTCCACGGTGATGACGATGCCGGCCCGCCGCCTCATGATATCCCCCGGCAGGTTGTTCATGACGCCGCCGTCGACGTGGACGACGCCGTCGTGGATGACCGGAACCATGACCCCCGGCAGGGACGCGCTGGTCCGGACGGCCGACCACACCGGGCCGTCGGTATGGACTTTCAGGCCGCAGGAACTGAGGTTGGAAGATACGCAGAAGAAGCTCAACCAAAGGTCCTCGATGTTGGCGTCCCCGTAAGCGCGGCGGGCGGCCCGGTCGATTTTGCGGCTGCGCAGAAGGGAGATGATCGGGACGGCATAGTCGTTGAACGGGTTGTGCTTCTGAAATGTTTCCTGGCAAAGAAGGGTCAGGCGCTCCGCATCCATGCCCATGGCGATCCCGGCGCCGAGGATGGCGCCGATGCTGGCGCCTCCGACGAGGTCCACGGGAATCCCGCGCTCTTCCAGTGCCCGCAGCACCCCCAGGTGGGCCATTCCGCGAGCCCCTCCCCCGCCCAAAACCAGGCCGACAGAGCGGCGGCTCAGGATACGGGATAGGCGGGCGAAATCCGCCTCCCGGTCCCAGCGCACATGCTGGTGGTCCGCCAGACGGCGGCCCGTCAGCCAGGCCATCGCACCGGCAGGCAGCCGGCTTCCGTCGGGGTGGATCAGCACGAGGGTCCGGGCGGGCGCCGCAACGCTATTATCCGGCGGCAGGATTTCCCTTTCGAACCGGCCCGCGCGGGGATCATCACCGGCCCTGGCGACGAGCAGCACCTGATCGGCCTGCCGGATGCAGCGCTGGGTCCACGGCGTCGCCTCCGGGTCCGTTTCGTAGAGGACGAAATCATGGTTCGCTTCCAACTCCTCCAGCCAGGCCGCGAGCCCCAGGTGGAGCGGATCGTCGTCCGCGGCCCGGGCCAGGTCGGCGGCCGCGGAGAACTCCGCCTCGAACGTCCGGCTGTCGAGCAGGATCGTCCGGTCCGCGCCGGACAGAGCCGCGCGCAGCCGCCGGGTGAACTCGGCCAGCGGGACCTGCGGGCCGGCAGGCACCAGAGCGATGTTGACAGCGCTTCTCCGCTGGGAGGCCCGGTCCCGGTGCCTGAGGCGGTCCACGAGGATCCTCAGGATCGTCAGGCTGATCACGGGAAAGGACTTGTGGATCTCCTCGAAGTCGGCCTTCGTCAGGCGCACCAAATCGCTGTCGCGGACCGCGACCACCGTGGCCATCCGCCTCTCGCCGGACAGGATGGCCATCTCGCCGACGATCTCCCCGCGGAAGACCGCCCCGATGACTTTGTCCTCGCCGGCCACGTCGCGGTCGACCACGCGCAGGAAACCGTGGATCAGGAAGTACAGGCCGTCCGCCTCGTCGCCGTCGGAGAAGAGCGTCTCGCCCCTCTTCAAGTGGACCCAGGTGAACCGGGGTTCGATGAGTTCATACCTGGCCCGGTCGATCTCCCCGAAGTAGGCGGAAAGGATCTTCAGCCATTCGTTTCGGCGAAGCCGCTGGCGGACGATGTCGAGCATCCCGCGCTTGATGTCCGGGTTCCGCGCAAAAACAGCCTGCGCCTCTTTCGCCGCCAGCCGGAGGAGCGTCGTTCTTTCCGCGGCCGTCACCGTGGCGCTTCGCCGGCCGCCCAGGAGGAGGGCGATCTCCCCGACCGGGGAACCCGGCCCCAGCTCCCCCACCAGGATCGGCGCGCAGGGTTCGTTCGCCACATGCGCCTGAAGCAGGCCTTCCTGAACGACATATAAGCCATCCGCGGCATCNNCCAATTCGTCGAAGCCGCGAGGGTCCAAACCTTCGAACAATTTGAGGGATTCCAGGGTCCGGCGAGGCGTTTCGGGCAAGATCGGGTGTCCTTCCGCGGGGCTCATGGCCGGGGAAAATATCTCACAGCCCCGGGGACGATGTCAAAACCCCGGCTCTCCCCGAAGGAGTTCCTCCGCGGGCGCCCGCATTAGGTCTAGAGGGCGCCGATCAGCGGGAGCGCCAGCGTACCGGGCGGCCCCCGTCGCCGCGATGGGCGCGGCGGGCCGGGGCGGCCGGGCCATGCTTCGGTTCCGGCTTCAGCGTGCCGCGGGCCTTGCCCGCCGTCGGGGTCGAGGATCGGCGTTCGGCGTTGCTTTTGGCCCGGGCCCGATCCTCGGCTTTGCGGCCGCGTATGGCCGCGATGCGCTCAGCCAGCGGGACCTCCAGGCGCGCCTCCGGCCGGGCGCCGTAATCGAAGTCGGGGACCGTGATGCGCGGCAGCTTTCTGCCCAACGCGCGCTCGATCTGAGCGAGGTCCCCCTGTTCCTGCGGCGAGACAAAAGTAAATGCGTCGCCGGTGGCCTCGGCGCGCGCGGTGCGGCCGACGCGATGAATGTAGTCATCGGGCACCATCGGCACGTCAAAGTTGACGACGTGCCCGAGCTCCTCCACGTCGATGCCGCGGGAGGCGATGTCGGTGGCCACAAGAACG
>PMCY01000180.1:0-2377 GCA_003154255.1 Candidatus Aminicenantota bacterium
CCCCCAACTTAAACGGCCGGGGTATCATGCGATGATCGGCTTCCTCTTCTCCGAGCCGTCTCCAAATTCCATTTTGCAAACGGAAGGATTTATAGTAATCTTAGTTATTGTATAGTATTAATAGGATATAGAGGCGAGATGCTGATTCCAAGGAGTGTTCCGACCGCCGCCGTTCTTGTTATTTTATCACTCCTTCCCTGGAAAACGCTGGCCGCCCAGGACTCCATCGCCCCTCCCGTCCGGATCGATCAGGTCGTGGCGGCGGGGAACAAGATCACCGCCCAGGATGTCATCCTGCGGGAAATCCCCTTCAGCTTTCCCGCGGTTCTGAGCGCGGACGACCTGAAGCTCATCCAAAACCGGGTCCAGAACCTGCGGCTTTTCAACCGGGTTGAGCTCCGCGTGGACGAACGCGAGGGCCGGAATGTGCTCACCGTCCTGGTCACCGAAAGCTGGTATATCTTTCCCTCGCCCGTCTTCTTCGTCAGCGAGCGCGATTGGGACAAGCTCAGCTACGGTCTCCAGCTTACCGACGGCAATTTCCGGGGACGCAATGAGAAGCTCCGCATCGGAGGCTGGTTCGGATACAACCCCTCCTATTTCCTGAGCTACAGCATTCCCTGGATCGGCGAGCGGCAGCGCCTGAACCTCAGCGTGGGTCTTTCCCAAGCCACGGCGGTCAACAAGATATTCGGCTTTCAAGAGGAAAGGCTGGGATTCAATTTAAAAGTGGGCAAACGGCTTTCCCTCAAGCTCGACACGAACCTGCAATTTTCCCTTACCCGGGTCACGCTTCTCCCCGAGTATCAATCCTTTTCCGTATCCGGGTCAGGGCGCGATCTTGTGCCGAGCTTGTCCTGGCAGACACGATGGGAAAATCGGGATCTGACCGAATATCCGCGGAAGGGGACCTATCTCGCGGTCAATGTCCAAAGAACGGGATTCGCCAGGACCCAGCCTGAATATTGGCGGACGACCCTCGACGGCCGGTTTTATCAACCGGTCCTCGGCTCGGCGACCCTGGCCGTCCGGCAGCTCTTCATCCTCAACAGCGGCAAAATGCCCGTCTATGACCGGATCTTCCTGGGCTTCAACGAACGCATCCGCGGCTATTACAACCTGATCCTGCCCGATCCGGCGCGCTACGCCGACTATGCCAGCTACAGCATTTCCTTGACCAGCCTGGAATTCCGCTTCCCGATCCTGCCCGTCCGTTATTTTTCGATCGAGAACGGTCCGCTCATTCCGAGCTTGTTCCGAAACCTGAAATTCGGGATCAGCGCCGGCTTCTTCCTGGATAACGGGTTCGTCTGGAGAAACGCCGCGGACATCCGCCTGAAGGATTTCTATACGGGTTACGGGGTCGGGCTCCACATTCACCTGCCCTATATCAATGTCTTCCGCATCGAATACGCGCTCAACAAATTCGGGCGGGGCCAGTTCATTTTCAATACGGGCATCAGTTTCTGAACTCCTCCGCCATTCCATTCAAACGACAAGCCGCTCGCCGCGCTTGACCGGGCCTCTCCAGCGGAAGTAACATTCCGACGGTTTTGACCGAATTTTTTCATATCGCCGGAGGAGAGGCTATGAAACACCCCTTAAAAACCTTTCTATCCGAGAAGTTTGTTCTCGGACTCATCCTGATCGCCGCGCTGAGCGGCATCGCGGCCGCCCAGTCCGCCCCGACCTGGCTGCGGACGCCGGCCCTCTCCCCCGACGGCCGGACGATCGTCTTCGCCTATAAGGGCGATCTCTATCGCGTACCGGCAACCGGCGGCGCGGCCGTCGCCCTGACCATGAACGAAGCCCACGATTTCATGCCGGTTTGGAGCCATGACGGCCGATCCATCGCCTTTGCCAGCGACCGTTACGGCAATTTCGACGTCTTCATCATGCCGGCCCAAGGCGGGACGGCCCGCCGCCTGACTTCGCACTCGGCTTCCGAGCTGCCGTTCGCCTTTACTCCCGACGATTCAGCCGTCCTTTTCGGGGCAGCCCGTCTGGATACGACGGCCAGCCGTCTTTTCCCAACCGGATCCCAGCCCGAGCTTTATCGCGTGCCGGTCACCGGCGGCCGGGTCCTCCAGGTCCTGACGACCCCGGCCGAAGACGTCCAGCCCAGCCGGGACGGCCGTTATCTTCTCTACCATGATAAGAAGGGCGGCGAAAACGAGTGGCGCAAGCATCACGTCTCGGCGATCGCCCGGGACATCTGGATCCTGGACACCAAGACCGGCCGGCACACCAAAATCACGACCTTCCCCGGCGAGGATCGCAGCCCCGTCTTCGCCCCGGGCGAGAAGGATTTCTACTACCTGAGCGAAGAGAGCGGTTCGTTCAACGTCCAACGGATGAGCCTGGCCGGCGGGCCGTC
>PMCY01000180.1:2384-7266 GCA_003154255.1 Candidatus Aminicenantota bacterium
TGACCATCGCCGCCGACGCCCGGGCCAACAACGAGATGGTCGTGCCGATCAGCGGCGGCGCCCGCGAATTCGCCGTCTCCCCGAGCGGCAAGGAAATCGCGGTCGTGGCCCGCAACGGCGTCNNGAACCCTATTTCTTCGCCGCGACGGTCCTCCAGGAAACGCCGCTCGTCGTCAATGAACGCCAGAACTCCCAGCCGGAATATTCGCCCGACGGCAAGGAAATCGCCTTTATCGAAAACCGCATGACCCTGCGGGTCCTGAACCTCGAATCCAAGAAGGTCCGCACGCTGCTGACCGACCGAGAGTTGTTCTCGCAAAGCGATAATGATCAGGACTTCCGCTGGAGCCCCGACGGAAAATGGTTCCTGTTCGATTACGCCGTGCCCGGTTTCGCGCCCGCCGAGGTCGGCCTCATCAAAGCCGACGGCACGGGCAAGCCGGTCAACCTGACCTTGAGTGGCTTCAACGACACACGGGCCCAATGGATCCTGGGCGGCCAGGCCATGCTGTGGTTCAGCAACCGCGACGGGATGAAATCCGTCGCCCAGAGCGGCGGCGCCCAAATGGACGCCTATGCCTTGTTCTTCACCCGTGAGGCCTGGGACCGCTTCCAGTTGACCAAGGAGGAAGCGGCGCTGGTCAAGGAAGCCGAGGAAAAGAAGGCCAAGGCCGAAGCCGATAAAGCCAAAAAGGACGCGGCCGAGAAAAAAGACGAGAAGAAGGACCTGTTCATCGACTGGGACGGCCTGCAGACGCGCAAGGCCCGGCTGACCATCCACTCCTCTTCCTTAGGCGACGCCCTGGTCGGCAAGGACGGCGAAACGCTCTACTATCTGGCCCGCTTCGAAAAAGGCCTGAACCTCTGGACGACAAACTTGCGGACCAAAGAAACCAAGATGCTCCTGGCCCTGAACGCCAACAGCGGCCGGATGGAATGGGACAAGGAACAGAAATCGATCTTCCTGCTGGCCGACGGCGGCTTGTCCAAGATCGACCCGGCGGCCGGCAAGCGGGAGCCCGTGTCGATCCGCGGCGAAATGACGATCGACGCGGCGGCCGAGCGCCGCTCGCTTTTCGAGCATGTCTGGCAGCGGACCAATGACACGTTTTATCGGGCCGGCTTCCACGGCATCGACTGGAAGGCGATGAAGGCCGCTTACGAGCGGCATCTGCCCGATCTCGGCGACAACTACGACTTCGCCGAACTCCTGAGCGAGATGCTGGGCGAGCTCAACGTCAGCCACAGCGGGGCCCGCTATGCCAGCGCTCCGCCGAACGCCGACGCCACCGCTTCGCTGGGCATCATCCCCGATCCGGCCTACGCCGGTCCCGGGATCAAGATCGACGAAGTGATCAAGGGCGGCCCGCTGGACAAGGCCGGGCTGAAGATCTCGCTGGGGATGATCATCGAAGCCATCGACGGCCGGACGATCACCGCCGACGAGGACCCGGCGCCGTTCCTGAATCGCAAGGCCGGCTTGAACACCCTGCTTCTCATCGCGGACGGCGGGACGAAGCAGGAGATCACGGTCAAGCCGATCACCGCCCGCGAGGAAAGCGCCCTTTTGTATCAGCGCTGGGTGCGCCGGAACCAGGAGGAGGTCGACCGCTTGAGCGGCGGCCGGCTGGGCTACATCCATGTCCCGAGCATGAGCGACGGGGCCTACCGCTCGGCCTACGAGGAAGTGATGGGCAAGTTCGCCGACAAGGCCGGCATCGTGGTCGACACCCGGTTCAACGGCGGAGGCGACCTGGTGGCCGACCTGGCCATGTTCCTCAGCGGTAAAAAATTCTTCGATTATACAACCGACACCCGGAGCAACGGCTACGAGCCGAACTTCCGTTGGACCAAGCCCAGCATTTCGCTGGCCAACGAGGCCAACTACAGCGACGGCCACTGCTACGCCTACGCCTACCAGTTCCTGAAGCTGGGCAAGCTCGTCGGGATGCCCGTCCCGGGCACCTGCACCTTCGCCGGCTGGGAGCTGCTCGGCGACACGGGCATCCGCTGGGGCGTGCCGCCGCTGGGCGTGAAGGCCGTCGGCGTGGGCTACCTGGAGAACCACCAGACCGAGCCCGACATCAAGGTCATGAACGCCTGCGAGACGGTCAGCCGCGGCAAGGACGAGCAGTTGGAAGTAGCCGTGGCCGAGCTCCTCAAGGAGATCAAGTAGCCGACGGACGGCGGCCTTTATTCGATAATCACTTCGCCCGGGCCGGGGACGAGTTCGCCGATGAGGTAAGCGGGCGTCTTGGCCGCCTTGAAGAGGGCGATAGCGCGGGCGGCGTCCTTGGCGGCCACGACGACGGCCATGCCGATCCCCATGTTGAGGGTCCGGAACATCTCGCGCTCGTTGACCCCGCCCTTTTCCTGGATCATGCGGAAGATATCCGGGATGGGCCAGGATCCTTGGCGGATCCTGACTCTCAGACCATCCGGGATGACCCGCGGGATGTTGTCATAGAAACCGCCGCCGGTGATATGGGCCATGGCCTTGAGGGGGGCCTTTTTCAGGACGGACAGGATGGCCCGGGTATAGATCCGGGTCGGTTTCAGCAGCTCCCGGCCGATGGGTCCTTTCAATTCCTTTAAGGTGAAAACCTTGCGGGCCAGGGAATATCCGTTGGAGTGGAGACCGCTGGAGGCCAGGCCGAGCACCGCGTCGCCCTTGCGGCAACGCGTTCCGTCGATGAACCGGGCTTTATCCACGATCCCGACGCAGAAGCCGGCCAAATCCCATTGGTCCTTGGCATAAAGATCGGGCAGCTCGGCGGTTTCGCCGCCGACGAGGGCGCAGTTGGCCTCGCGGCAGCCTTTGACGATCCCCTTCATGACCTCGGCCAGCATGTCTTTGTCCAGGCGCCCGCAGGCGATATAGTCGAGGAAGAAGAGCGGCTCGGCGCCGGTGACGATGACGTCATCCACACTCATGGCCACCAGATCGATTCCGACGGTATCATAGCGGCGCTGGAGGTCGGCGATCATGAGCTTGGTGCCTACGCCGTCCGTGGACGAAACGAGCAGCGGCTCCTTCATCCCCCGCAGGTTGGGCCGGAAGAGGCCGCTGAACCCGCCGATTCCGCCCAGAACCTCCGGGCGCGACGTGGAGCGGACCAGGGGTTTGATTTTGGCGATGAAGGCGTCGGCGGCATCGATGTTCACGCCGGCGTTCTTATAAGTCACTGCGGCCATGGGCATCTCCTCGCGGGGGCGTTCGCCGTCTTTATACCATGCCCTCCGGAAAACCGTCAACGCACCCTCTTCCGGCTGGGCTTGGACGGCGGGCGCCCGGCGCCGCGGCCCCGATATTTGACACCGACCGGCGGAGGGATATATGTTTATTGTCCGTCCGCGATCCGGGAAAGCGTCGAACCATCCCTTCGGATTCCGCGGCAGCGGAAAGGACCCGGATGAGCAAACGGCCGCAGAAAATCGTCGTCATCGGCGGCGGGACGGGCTCTTACAACGTTCTGCTCGGCCTGAAAAAGTATGACGTCCGCCTGACCGCCGTGGTGTCCATGATGGATTCGGGGGGCAGCACCGGCCGCCTGCGGGACGAATTCGGCTTTCTTCCCCCGGGCGACGTGCGGCGCTGCCTGGCGGCCCTGAGCCGCGACACCGGCCTCCTCCGCGCGCTCTTCGAGTACCGCTTCAACCGTGGCTCGGGCCTCAGCGGCCACAGCTTCGGCAACCTCTTTCTGACCGTCCTGCGCGATATCACCGGAAGCGACGCCGAAGCCATCAAGGAAGCGGGCAAGATCCTGAACGTCGGCGGCCACGTCCTGCCGGTGACCATCGCCAATTGCCAGCTGGGCGCCATCCTGGAAAATGGCCAGGTCGTCGTGGGGGAAAGCAATATCAGCGTGCCCAAGCACGATCCCAGCCTGCGGATCAAGAAGCTGTTCTCCATCCCCGGGGTCCGCGTCTTCAAGGAGGCCGAACGGAGCATCCTGGAGGCGGACAAGATCGTCATCGGGCCGGGCGATCTCTACACCAGCATCCTCTCCAACGTCATCGTCGGCGGGGTCAAACCGGCCATCCTCAAATCGCGGGCCAGGAAGATCTACGTCTGCAACATCATGACCAAGAAGGGGGAAACGGCCGGCTTCAAGGCCGCTGATTTCATCCGGGAGCTGGAAAAATATCTGGGCAAGGGCATCGTCCATAAAATCGTCTGCAACAAGGCCGTCCCGGCCGGCCCCCTACTCAAGAAATACGCCGCCGAAGGGGCCTCCTTCGTCGCCCCCGACTCCGGTGACCGGCGGGTGGTGAAGGCCGATCTGCTGGGGGGCAGAGACCTGGCCCGACACGATCCCGACAAGCTGGCCCGCGTCCTTTTTAATCTGTAAAGGGGTCAGCCCTCGCCTATCGCCAAAACGCTGCAACGATAAGCAACCATATAAGTTATCGCTTTTATGGGGACTTTATATTGTTGAATGCCGAGACCTGACTCCTTTTCTCAGCTGTAACCATTTCCGGCGAATCGAGTCTTTATTAATGACATGACAGACAATGCGCTGATGGAGGCTGTCCGGGACGGGAAGGTTGAAAAGCTGGCCATCCTGTTCGAACGCCACCAGTTCCCCCTGTTCAATTTTTTCCTGCGCCTGACCGGGAACCGGGCCGCCAGCGAGGATCTCGTCCAGGACGTCTTCATGCGCATCCTCAAATACCGGGCGACCTATCAGGGCGAGGACAAATTCACCGTCTGGCTTTATAAAATCGCCCG
Organism: Candidatus Aminicenantota bacterium; assembly: GCA_003154255.1. Taxonomy (GTDB): domain Bacteria; phylum Acidobacteriota; class Aminicenantia; order Aminicenantales; family UBA4085; genus UBA4085. The sequence continues at coordinate 7,117 of PMCY01000180.1, forward strand.
CAACGCTCATATCGACCACCTGCGGAAGCGTAAGGATGCCGTGGCCCTGGACCGGCAGATCGTCGAACCGGCCTCTCCCCTGCCCGGCCCGGCCGACCGGACCGAACGGGAGGAGGAAGCCGCCCTGATCGCCAAGGCCATGGCCGAGCT
>PMCY01000013.1 GCA_003154255.1 Candidatus Aminicenantota bacterium
TGACCTGAACCCCGAATCTTGGTCCATTCCGGATGCAACTTTTTGAATATGGGAGCCCCCCTTTAATCGCTTCAAACGCACTTCACATCCCCCCTACCCTCTCCCTTCTAAGCTGGGATGGTCAATCTCAGTTGTTTCAAACGACGATTCGAATTCGCGTTCCAAAAAAATCGGAGTTCATATAATCGGGGACCCTCCCCTTTTGCCTTTGTGCGCGCACCTAGAACGCGACGCCAGGATTTCGCAGGTAGGTCGCGGGTCGCATGTGCCCGACATACAAGACCGCGTCAAAGCCGAACACCGTCCGCCGAAAGGAGTCGCGTTCCTCGGCGCTCATTTTCTCCGTGACCTGACGGTAAACGGCGCGCAGGGGCCGAACATCCACGATCGTCCACTGCGACGCCGATGAGCCGGCCGCGAGCAGGAAGGCCGTGCTGGGCTTCCATGACTTGATGTCACCATACCCCCCCGAATCGCCGAAGGGATAGATCGCCACGTGGAACGATCGACTCCCGTTGGCGATGGCGAACTCGGAAACGAAGTTCCCGAGCGTCTGCAGGTTGCTGGGCCCCTGCCCGCGGAAGAGATGCCAATGCCCGAACTTGAGGATGACTTTCGGGGCCCTGCCGTCGGCGGTTTGCGCTCTCCGATACTCTTCGAGGAAGCGCTGCTTCATGTACTCTTCGCGCTCGTAGCCGTTGTCGTAGTAATTCTTCTCCCGGTAGTTTCGGTACACTCGATCGGAGACGACAAGGGCTTGGATGAGAAAGGCGGCTTCGCTCCCGGCGGATGCGGCCGCGACGCGTTCCAAGCCTGCCAGTTCGTCACTCTTGGGCACCTCGGACATGTAGTGGAACTTCTCGAGATTTCGTACCCCTTCCTTATCCCGCGCCTTGTCGCGGAGCGCCATCGCCAAGGTCCGGGCCTCCGGCTTCTGCAGCAGAGGGATCAGCCGATCGAGGATGTGGGTCACGCCGAATGCCTGGTCGCACCCCCATAACGCGTTGCCTCTGCCGCGTGAAGCCGCGCCGAGGTCGGCGAGCATCGTGAGCTCCTGGTCGGACACAAACGTGAAAGCCGAAGGGTACTTTCGAGCGAACGCAACCAACGAGTCTCGGTTCCCCCGAGCGGGTTTCGCTGACGCCATCCTCAGGGTCAAGGGATCCTGCTCGTCGGCAACGTATTCGAACCCGTTCCCCTGCAGCGCCCGGAAGAGCGCCGTGGTGAGCTCCGGTATCTCGGTCGTGTTATGTTCCTCGCCCAAGGCCACGAATTGCGAGCGGGCGGCCTCGTCAAGAAGAAAGGCCGCGCCTGCTCCCTTGAGCGACCCATTCTCGAGATGGAGTACCATCGAATTCGCCTTGACGACGCTCTCGAGCAGCCTTGCGCCCGGGTCCTGACCCACCGGCGGGGCCGCGATCGCGAGCACCGCCGAGAAAATAGCGACGCAAGCTCCTCGTATCGTCATCTTTCGCGGAATGATCCGGGCGACGCATTTGTTAATTTCGGGTGGCATGGTTTCTTATTGTCCTTCGCTAATAAAGGATTTGATTAAAAGGATCGTCCAACTTCGATGAGTTCCTATCCTCCGTCGCGGCCACGAAATCAATTCGCCTGATTCTCGTTCCACCCTCCAAGACGGGGGAAAAAGAAAAAAGGTTGCGGTCGGAGGGCTATTTTTCCCGCGACGCGGCGAAATCCCTCTCGGTTCTCAAGCGGAACCGGAAGATGGCTCCAAGCGGCGGCAGCTGGTAATTCCTGGTTGACCTGCCGCTGTTCGAGCGATTCGCGACCCCGATTCTCTTTCTTTAAGCCGGGATGGCCGCGCGCAATTGTCTAAGTTGAGTAATTAAACTCACCCTCAGGAAGAAAGTTCGAAGCTCATATATTACGGTGCCCACATATCACCGCCTGATCGAGCTGGCCAACGTTTACTCCCTAAGTCGCAATCAAAAGCCCACCGAGGGAATAAAGATGACTTTCTTGTGTGCCCCTTGCATCACCAAAATCGATCAGGATGGGCTTTTGACTGGAGGAGGAAATCACGAGGTTTTTAGCGGCGGGACGGGAAAAGGATGTGGCCATATTTCCTGCGCCGCTCTTTTCCTTTCAAAATGAAAGGAATTCACTCCGCTTCAATGGGCTAGGCTTAGTAATCCGCGATTAAACAGGTTCTAACCTGCTCCAGCCAGCGACGTGAGGAGGTCAGCCGCAAATCCATCTCACTTTGCTACAGCGGCCGCGATCTGTACGGTTGGTTTCGCAAAGCATCCGTAAACGACAGTGACTCGTTCCACATCTTTAGGAAGCATCACCGCAAACTTAACGGTTACCTCGATTGGTTTCACAGCGCTAGTGACGTACTGCGCCGCATACTGGCCATTCGATGCCTCGACATGCTCCGCGCTATTTACGATAACATCTTTCCGGGCCGGCCAGTTTGCCTCGGCAGGAATTTCGACTTCGTAGAGTACCGCGAATTCGGTTGTCGTGACGGCGAACCGGCCAGGACGCTTCAAATTGCCCTTGAGTTCGACCACGACCAGTTGGTTCCCCGTTTTTGGTCTCACGAACAAATTCCCAGGAGATAGTGTGATTTGTGGGACGGCTTTTGCGGAGACCACCTGGAACTCCAGCTCGTGGAGGTCGATCAACTCCGATTGGGCAGCGCAGGGGGTCTCGAGAATCCGAGAAAGACCACTAAAGAGAAGAGGAAGTGACCTGAACCCCGGATCTTGGTCCATTCCGGATGAAACTTTTTTGGCAAAAATCCGGTTTTGGGAAAGAAGTCCGGGATGAAGAAGAAGTTCACAGAGGCCCAGATCGTTTTCGCTCTGCGGCAAGCCGAGACGGGGACGCGAATGCCCGAGGTTTGCCGCAAAATGGCGATCTCGGAGCATACGTTCTATCGTGGAAGAGGCTTTTTAAATTGACATTTGCTGCTTCGGAGCTATGGTAGGCCGCAACAGTTTTTTTCCCTCCAGCGCCAACTGTTTACCTCATTTAGCCTGCTTGATATCCATCCAGCATCGCTCTCGCCGTATCCAATATGAATGTGAAATCAGCTCCCCGCTATCAAAATTCGAAGAAATGCCGACAAAATTGGGGTACAAAAACCCCCTCCCTCCGTTTTAAGTTATTGATAATAAAAATGATTAGAGCGGAGGGAGGGGGATTCGAACCCCCGTTCCGGGGAAACCGGAAAGCGGTTTTCAAGACCGCCGCCTTCAACCACTCGGCCATCCCTCCGCGGAACGGTATTGTATCAAAACGAGCGGATTCGACCTATCCCGCGGAGGACAGCCGGCTCACTCCAGAACACCCAGTTCGTGGCCGACCTTGGCGAACGACTCGACGACGTGATCGAGGTGCTTTTTCTCATGGGTGGCCATGAAGAACGTCCGCAGGAGCTGCATGCCCTGGGGCACGGCCGGCGAGATGACCGGGTTGACGAAAACACCTTCCTGGAGCAGGCGGTGGCTGAACTGGAAGGTCTTGGTGTCATCGCCGATGACGACCGGGATGATCGGCGTGGGATCGTCGGGGATGGTGAAGCCCACCGAGCGCAGGCCCTGCCGGGCGTAGAGGGCGTTCTTGTGGAGCTGCTCGACGCGCTCGGGCTCGCGCTTGATGATCTTGAGCGCGGCGTGGGCGGCGGCTACGGCCGACGGCGGCATGCTGGCGGCGAAGATGAGGGCCATGGAGTGGTGCTTGATGAAATCGATGACCTCTTTCGGCCCGCCGCAGAAGCCGCCCAGCGAAGCGAAGGACTTGCTGAACGTGCCCATGACGATATCGATGTCCCGGCCGTTCTTCATTCCATAGTGTTCGGCCACACCCCGGCCGGTCTTCCCGAGAACACCCAGGGAGTGGGCTTCATCGATCATGATGCGGGCGCCTTTAGCCTTGGACCGCTTGACCAGCTCGGGCAGGTGGACGACGATGCCGGACATGCTGAAGACGGCGTCGCTGACGACCAGCGTGGGGGCGCCTTCGGGAATGGTGTTCAGCACCTTGGACAGATTGTCCATGTCGTTGCAGCGGTAGCGCTTGACCTCGGCGGCCAAGGCCTTGGCGATGAGCGTACCGGCCACGATGCTGGCATGGTTGTCCTTGTCGCTGACCACGTATTCGCCCTTGCCGACCATGGTCGGGATGATGCCCTGGTTGGTTAGAAAGCCCGAGGTGAAGGCCAGGCATTTCTCGACCCCGACCCAATCGGCCAGCTCTTCCTCGAAGGCGATGTGGATGACGTAATTGCCGTTCAGGAAGCGGGAGCCGGAGCAGCTCGTGCCGTACTCGGCGGCGGCCTTCTGGGACGCGGCAATCACATCGGGGTGCTTGGTCAGGCCCAGGTAATTGTTGCTCCCGGCCATGATGACTTCATGGCCGCCGATCGTGACCGTGGGCCCGTGGTTGGCCTCGATCTCATGGAAGTAGGGATAGATGCCCATGGCCCGGTAGACGTCGGGCCGGTCATCGAGGGTGCACTTGGCGAAAAGATCCATGACTCGCTCCTTTCCTTTCTAGAGTGTCGTCGGAAGTCCGCTCCAACCGTTCGAGACAATGTCGTAGCCGAGCGTGACGAGCTTGTCCATCTCGCCGCGCTCGATCTGGTGGGATTCGGCCAATTGAAGAATGCCGTTGATCATGCCCCAAAGCAGGAGCCCCAGCCGGGTGGCGGCATTGGGCGTAAGGGGATCGCCGCTGCGGCCTTTTTTTCGCAGAATCCGCTGCAGCTCGTAGAGGCAGGCGATGCGCTTGCGGTCGAGCTCTTTGCGCAAGCCGGCGGGGATGCGCTCGCGGGTGTTGACGGTGTCGGCGAAGAAAAGAAGCTGGCCGTATTCGCGATGCCGGTCGTAGAAGCGCAAGTAGGCCTCCAGGGCCCGCTGGACGCCTTCCTCGCGGGTGGCGCTCGTGGAAGCCGCCTCCTTTAGAACGCCGGCCAGAAGATTCAGGTGGCCGAGGAGGATCTGAGCGAAGATCTCCTCTTTGGAGGCGAAATGGCTATAAATCGTGCCCTTGCTGAATTCAATCTCCAGCGCGATTTCGTCCAACGTGACGCCGCCGAAGCCCTTGCGGTGAAAGAGGCGGCGGGCGGTGTCCAGGATCAGAATGCGACGCTTCTCATAGTCGCGCTTTTTTCGTTCCCGGATGCCCATATCGATCTTTTGTTTATTTTCTGACTCTAAGTCAGAAAATTATTATAGGTCAATTGCCGGGTTGTGCACAAGAAGAAATTAAGCCAGACGCCTCACGGCGGAAGGGGCGGTGGGGGCCCCGGGGTTTTCCCGGGGTCCGTTTCCGCCGCACTCGGCCGCGTTTAAGCCGCGGGCGAGTGGCCGATCTTCTCCATCCCGTCCATGTACTTCTGTAGAGCGGCCGGGANNCCGACGGCCAGCCCCGACCCGTTCAGAGTATGGACGATCTCGGGCTTGGCCCTGGGTTCGCGGCGGAAGCGGATATTGGCCCGGCGGGCCTGGAAATCTCCGCAGCTCGAACAGGAGGAGATTTCCATATAGCCCGGACGCGAGGGCATCCAGACTTCGATGTCGTAGGTCTTCTGCGAGGCGAAGCCCATGTCCCCCGTGCACAAGGTCACCGTGCGGAACGGAAGATCGAGCCGCTTCAGAACCTCTTCGGCCCCGGTGGTCATATATTCGAGCTCCTCGAAGGATTTCTCGGGCAGGGAGAAGATCATCATCTCGACCTTGTTGAACTGGTGCTGNNCCTTGCCGTAGGAGCCGGCCTCGCTGCGGAAGCAGGGCGTATAGGCCGTAAAGCGGCGGGGCAGGATGGCCCCGTCGATAATCTCGTCTCGGTAAAAGTTGGTCAGGGGCACTTCGGCCGTCGGCACCAGGTACCAGGGATAATTTTCGAGCTTGAAAAGATCCTGGGCGAACTTGGGCAGATTGCCCGTCCCCGTAAGGCTGGCCTCGTTGGCGATGAACGGCGGCAAGACCTCGGTGAAGCCGCGCTCGCGAGTGTGGATGTCGAGCATGAAATTGANNAGGGCCCGCTCCATCCGGGCCGCCGCGCCCAGGTAAACCGTGAAGCGTGAGCCGGTGATCTTGGAGGCCCGCTCGAAATCGAGAATGCCCAAGTTCTGGCCTAGGTCCCAGTGGGCCAAGGGCGGAAATTCGAAAACCCGCGGCTCCCCCACCCGGCGGACTTCTTCGTTCGCAGACGAATCCTTACCGATGGGCACGGAATCATGAGGCAGATTGGGGATGTTGAGAAGTGTAATGCGGATCTTCTCGTCAAATTGCTTAAGTTCTTCTTCTAGGGTTTTAATTTCGTCGCCGATTCCCTTCGTCTCGGCGATCACGGCCGAAGCGTCCCTCTTGTCCCGCTTGAGCTGGGCCACCATCTCCGAATCTTTATTGCGCTTGGCCCGCAGGTCATCGGCCTTGATCAGGCGTTCCTTGCGGGACTCATACAGCCGCAGGAATTCGCTCAAATCCAGGGCGAAGCCCCGGGAAGCGCATTTCTTTTGAATGAGATCGGTGTTTTCATAGACGAATTTGGAGTCTAACATGGCGAAATTATAGCATGAGCCGGGGNNCCCCGAAACTCGAAACTCCGTTCCAAGGACAAATCCAGGTCTACACGGGCAACGGCAAAGGCAAGACGACGGCCGCCCTCGGACTGGCCCTGCGGGCCGCCGGCGCAGGTCTCCGCACCTATATCGGACAGTTCTGCAAGGGCCAGAAATACAGTGAGCTGGAATCGATTCAAAAGCTCGCCCCGCTTGTCTCGATCAAGCAGTTCGGCCGCAAAACATTCCTGCACATCAAGGACCTGGCCGATCCCGCCGACATCCGGATGGCCCGCCGCGGCCTGGCCCGTTCGCGCGCGGCCATGCTCTCCGGCCGCTACGACATCGTGGTGCTGGACGAGATCCTGATCGCCCTGTTCTTCCGCCTCCTGACCGAAGACGAAGTCCTGGCCCTGATGGACGAGCGCCCGGCCCGCGTGGAGCTTATTTTGACAGGCCGCTACGCTCCCGCGTCGATCATCCGCCGCGCCGGATTGGTGACGGAAATGAAGGAACGCAAGCATTATTACGCCAAGGGCGTCGAAGCGAGGGTCGGCATTGAGAAGTAGGCATCCCCTGCGTCCGCCGCAGCATCGCTTTTACAGCGAAGACCAGCTTCCGCCCGAGGAGGAATCCGTGATCCCGGGGAACCACACCGCCACGCGGATGGATCGCGACGCCTTCAGAAAGCTGGTCGAGGAAGCGATCGATTCCATCCCCCGCAAATTCAAGGAGCTTATCGAGAACGTGGCTATCCTGGTCGAGGATTTCCCCGCCCCGGACACAATCCGCGGCCTGGGCTTGCGCTCCAAGTATGATCTCTTCGGCCTCTACCACGGCATTCCACTGGACAAGCGCGGCTCCTATTATGGAAACGTCCCTCCCGACGTGATTCTCATCTACCAAATTCCCATCGAAAGCGCCTGCGGCACGGAAGAGGACATCCGCGAGCAGGTCCGCGATACGGTCGTCCACGAAGTCGGCCATTTCTTCGGCTTCAGCGACCCCGAGCTGCGGCGCATCGAGCGCGAATACCGCAAGAAGAAGAAAGGATAGGCCATGGCCAAAGAATTTATCGGAATATATCCCGCCCTGGTCACCCCGTTCAAGGGCGGCCCTTTGGGCGCCGAGGTCGATCAGGAGGCCCTTGGCCGCAATATCGGCCTTCTCAACACCCACGCCCTCTCCGGCTACCTGGCCCTCGGTTCGACCGGCGAGTGCGTCTCGCTGACGGACGACGAGGCGGTCCGCCTGGTTGGAATCGTATGCCAAGCAGCCGCTCCGGGCAAAAAAGTGATCGCCGGAACGGGCAAGGAATCGACCGTCCTGACGATCGACTTCACCCGGCGCGTGGCCGAGGCGGGCGCGGATGCGGCCCTCATCCGCCCCCCCAGCTACTTCAAGGGCAAGATGAATCGCGAGGCCCTCAAGCGCCATTACCTGGCCGTGGCCGATACCGCGCCCATCCCCGTCATCCTCTACAACATCCCCCAAAACACCGGGATCGTCATAGATCCCGGCCTGGTCGTCGAGCTGTCCGCCCACCCCAACATCGTCGGGCTCAAGGAGAGCTCGGGCAGCCTGCCCTACCTCATGGAAATCATCCGCCGCTTGCCCCCTGATTTCAGCTACCTGGTCGGCTCGCCCTATCTCATCCTGGCCGGGCTTCTCCTAGGCGCCGGCGGCGCCATCCTGGCCGTGGCCAACGCCGCGCCGGAGCTCTGCGTCGAGATCGAACGGCTCTTCCGGGAAGGGAAGATCAGCGAAGCGGCCGAACGTCAGCTGGACCTCGTGCCGCTGAACAAGATGGTCATGGAAACGCACGGCATTTCAGGATTGAAATGCGCCATGCGGTCGGCGGGGTACGAAGGCGGACTGGCCCGCATGCCCCTCCTTCCCGTAGACGAGAAATGCGCCGCCGAGATCGACGCGCTGATGAAAACCCTCCCTCTTTTGGAGGCCAAATGAAAAGCAAAATCGTCATTTTCAGCCTCGGACTCCTGGCCGCCGCCCTCCTCGCCCAGGCGCCCCAATCCGCCGGACCGCGGGGCGACGAATGGGAAAACCCCCGCGTCTTCAGCGTCAACGCCGAAAATCCCCACGCCACGTTCGTCCCTTTCGCGGATGAAAAAACGGCTCTTGCCGGCGACAAGACGGCTTCGCCCTTCTTCAAATCCCTGAACGGCGATTGGAAGTTCAAGTGGGTCGAGCGGCCCGGCAATGTTCCGGCCAACTTCTTCCGCCCCGATTACGACGACGCCGCCTGGAAGACGATTCCCGTGCCGTCCAACGTCGAATTCCAGGGCTATGGCATCCCCATCTATGTCAATATGAGCTACGAATGGGTCAAGCCGCCGGCTCAGCCCAACCCGCCCCATATTCCCCATAACGACAATCCGACAAGTTGCTACAGGCAGCCGTTCACTGTTCCCGCCGAATGGAGCGACAAAGAGGTCTTCATTCATTTCGGAGCGGTCAAGTCGGCCTTCTACATCTGGGTCAACGGCCGCTATGTCGGCTACAGCGAAGATTCCAAAACGCCGGCCGAATGGAATATCACCAAATTTCTGAAAAACGACTCCAACATCGTCGCCCTCGAGGTCCTGCGCTGGTCGGACGGCTCCTACCTCGAATGCCAGGATTTCTTTCGTCTGAGCGGCATCGAACGCGACGTTTTTCTCACGGC
>PMCY01000031.1 GCA_003154255.1 Candidatus Aminicenantota bacterium
GTCTCGCCGAACGGACGAAAAACGAACGCGACGCCGGAATCTGCCTCAACAATATCGGGATTTATTATCTTCGGATCGGAGAATACGCCTTAGCCCTGAACAACTCCGAAAAGTCCCTGGACATCGCCAGAAAATTCAANNGGAGAATTTGATCGATCGATCGAGTTCCTTCGCCAAGTCCTCGAATTGGACGAAGCCTCCGGCGATCCCGAAAAACCGGCCATGGATTTCATCAACATCGGCATCGCTTACCGGCGGAAAGGCCTGATTTCGGGGCGGGCCGCCGATCTCGATGCGGCCGCCGGGTATTTCGAGAAGGCCCGGGCAATCGTCGGTCCGGGAAGAAATCACAAGCTCAAGATCAAGACCCTGAACAACCTCGGAGCGGTCTTCGCCCAAACCGGCCGGGGCCAGGAGGCGCTGGACCGGTTTCGGGAAGCCTTGGCCATCGCCGAGCAGACCCGAGACAGGGAAGAATCCAGCATCATTCTCAATAACATCGGTATCGTCTATTCCGGCTTGGGCGAGTATACCCTCTCCACGGAGTACTACCAGAAGGCCATTGACTTAGCGGCAAGTTTCCAAGGGAAAGAAATCCTCTGGGAGATCTACCTCGATCTGGCCAACTCGCAACGCAGACAGAACCGTCGCGCAGAGGCCGAGGAAAACTACAAGGCCTCCATCGCCATCATCGAGGATTTGCGCGCGTCGATCGGAACGGAAGATCTCAAGGCGACTTACTTCGGCTCGGACACGCGCAGAGACGCCTACTTCAATCTCGTCGATCTCTATGCCGGGCAAATCCGAACAAATCCCTCTCCCGAGGGCGACGCCCGGCTTTTCGAATATCTTGAAAAAGCCAAAGCCCGGGCCTTCCTGGACAGCCTCGAGGTCTCTAATATCGAGATCGCCGGGCCGGTCGATGCCGAACGCGCCAACCGGGAGCGGTCGATTGTCCGGGAAATCACCCGGCTTTATCACGATCGACTGATGCCGGGCCGTACCGGGGAGCAGGACGAGGCGTTCCGCGAGAAAATCAGCGATCTGGAAGACCGCTTGGACCGAGTCCGCCGGGAATTCCGGGCCGCCAATCCCGAATATGCGGCTCTCAGGTTCCCGCACATCGCCTCGATCGTGGAAGCTCGGGCCGCTTTCCCCGATCCGGGCACGGTCTTCCTTGTTTATCTGATCGGGAGCGATGCGTCCTGGGGGTTTGCCATCACGCCGAGCATGATCAAGGCCTTCGAGCTCCCCTCCCGCGCGGCTCTCAAAGCTTCTCTGGAGTCGTTCCTTAAATCCATCTCCGATAAAGACCGCCAAGATCCATCCGTAGGTTTCGACTTATTCCGAAGCCTGGTGGGACCGGCGATTTCGCCGGAAACGAGAAATCTGGTCATCATCCCCGACGATCTCTTGAACTATCTTCCCTTCGAGGCCCTGCCTTTTTCTTCGGGCGGCCGGAACCGGCTCATTGGGAAATACACCATCAGCTATGCGCCGTCCATTTCTTCGCTCATCGCGATTCGCAGCCGGGAGCCGGGCCCGAGCGGACGTCCGGCCATGGCCCTCCTGGCCGTGGGAGCGCCCGATATCGGAGAGGGCCCAAAAAAGGCGGCGGCCATCGAGAATCTGCGCGGACTTTTCCCGGCCCAGGCGGCCGATCTTTCTCCGATCCCCTTTGCCGGGACTGAAATCGAAAGAATCGCCGCGCTCTTTCCGCCGAACAGGATGTCCCTCCTGGTCGGCCCGGAGGCCGACGAGGGCCTTTTCAAAAGCCGGTCCTTGATGCCTTACCGGATTCTTCATTTTGCGGTCCACGGGTTTATCGATGACAAGAACCCTTCCCGATCCGCCCTCGTCCTGTCCCAAAACGGGAAGGGCCCGGATGACGGGTTGCTGCAAACGCGGGAAATCTACCGTCTTCGGACGCAAGCCGATCTCGTCGTGCTCTCGTCCTGCCAAACGGCCCTGGGCCGGCTGCTCCGGGGAGAGGGCATCGAGGGCTTGAACCGGGCTTTTTTCTATTCCGGGTCATCCTCGGTGCTGATGACGCTGTGGTCGATCCATGATCAGGCCGGCGCGCAATTCATGGTCCGGTTCTATGGTCATCTGGCCTCGGGCGACCCCATAACCGCCGCCCTGCGAAAAGCCAAAATGGACATGATCGCTTCGCCCTATTACTCCCATCCCTATTATTGGGCCGGGTACATTCTTCACGGGGACGGCGCGCGGGTCATTTTTCCGGCCGGACCGCCTTCGGGAGTATGGATCGGGATAGGAGCGCTGACGATGGCCGCGGCGATCGCTCTCTTCTGGATTCTAAAAAAAAGGAACCGGCGGCCGGTCTAAGCGCTTTTACGCTTTGTCAGCCATTCCTGATTCTTCATCGTCAGGACGGAAAAGGGGACGATCCACCACAGCAGGAAGGCGGTGATCAACCCATAAGGAATACCGTACAGAAAGGCCATGCTTTTGTTCGTTCTCAAATAATAGAGGGACAAAACGAAAGAAGAGATGACCAGAAAAGCGATGTGACGGACCATGAAGATCGGATTGACCATGAAGGAATAGACGATGATCCCCAGAGAGAAAAGATGGAAGGGGTGCAGGAAATTCAGGAAGATAAAATCGATGATCGGAAGAATGCGGTTTTTATCCCGGTACCTGGAAAAAATGAACCGCGCCTGGAACGCCGATTCGCGGACGTAACTGCGCGTCCAGCGAAGATACATTTTGTTCATCTGCCCGTACTTCGTCGGGACGGTCGTGTAAACCACGGCGTTCGATTGATATTTGACATATTGGCCGGTGCGCAGGATCAATGTGGTCAGGGCCCTGTCCTCGCCGTGTTTACANNGTGCTTTGATAAGCGCGCCCGAAGTCAAAGGAGACCGAATACCGGACGGAAAGCATCCGGGTGAGAAAATTCTCCTTCTCGTTAAGAACAGCCACGCGGCCGGACACGGCGGCCGTCCGGGAATCCACCATCAAGGGCAGAACAATATTCCGCAGAGCGCTCTTGCCCAGGAGGCTGTCCGCATCGAAACTGACGACAACCTGGCCTTTGGCTTTCTTGAACCCGACATAAAGGGCGCGCCGCTTGCCCTGGTTCTTTTGGAAGCTGACCACTTTGACCCGATCCCCATACTTCTGCCGGGCCTTCATCATGTAATGCAGGGTCAAGTCCGTCGAACCGTCATTGATGCAGATGAGTTCGAGCCGGTCCTTGGGATATTGGCATAAAAAAACGGAATCGATCGCCCGGCGGACCATATCTTCCTCGTTCAGAGCGGCCATGACCACGGAGATGAAGGGCCAAGGCTGATCGGCCCGCGATGGAGCGGAAATCGGCTTGTACTTGGCCCACAGGTAGGTCTGCATGATCAGGGCCAGAAAGACGGTGACGGCCGAAATGACCAGAGGATACGTGGCGACACGCAGGAATTTCGAGCTGCGCAGAAAATCCGACCAATAGGCGAAAAGATGGAATTTGACCGCGCTGATCATGAACAGCGCGCTGCAGACGATGATGCCGAAAACGATGATGGAATCCATCCGCTCCTGGATGAACGGATTATTGAAAATCGATTTATGCGGCCGGCTTTCCAGCTCCANNAAAGGCGGCCTTGTGTCAAGGGACAACCTGGACCCGATTTCCTTCCGAGTGAGAATAATGCCGTCTTTGATCCATCTATATTATTGTAGGGGCGTGATTTTTTGAATATCATCTCTCCTCCGGGGTTGGAATGAGCTGGGACAAAAATCGGGACAAAGAGCTGGCCGTCCTTCTCGAAGAATTTTCGCTCTTCATCAAGGCGCATATCCGAAAATTTAGAGTCGCACAATATGGGGTGGACGTCGAGGATATCGCCCAAGACGTGAAAATCAAGCTTTGGAAAATCCTTCGCGATGAGAAAAGAATCTCCAATTATCCGTCTTATATCAAGAAAGTGGTCGACTCCTCGGTCATCGACCATCTTCGGAAATGCAGGCGCGAAGAAAATATCGTTCAGCACGAAAAGGCCAAAACCATCGCGGAAAGCACGTATTTCTACACGACGGAAACGGGGGCCGATTCCGGCGACACTCGGGCCGCGCTGGGACGGGCCCTCGACCGCCTTATCGATTCCCGGCGCGCCGTGGTCCAGCTCCATTTGATGAATTTTAGCATCGAGGAAATATCCGATCATTTTTGCTGGAGCCATCATAAAACCAGAAACCTTCTTTATCGAGGATTGTCTGACCTCCGAAAGATCCTGAAGGGGATGAGCTGAAATGAGGGATATTTCTCGCCGAGAATGGGGGGATCTTTTCCGGGGATATCTCCAAAATCGAGACCCCGTCGAGGCGGGCCCATGCCCCGCTTCCGATGAAATCGCCTCATTTTTCCGGCGGAAGACTCCGCGCCGAAAAAAATACCGATTGCTCCGCCACATTCTGGATTGCCGGGTTTGTCGGGAAGAATTTGAATGGAGGCATGCCATGGAGCTCCGGATCACCCGCCTGATCCAGGATGTGAAAAGACTGGAGAACCAACCGCCAACCCGACGCGGCCTCCCCAGAACGGCATCCCCGGAAAAACCCTCGTTGACCCGATGGACGTGGCCCGTGCTCGGATCGGCGGCTGTCCTGATCGTCGTTCTCCTAATCGTACCGGCACGACGGTTTTCCCAAGAGAATAAGCCGACTTATAGGGAAGCTCAGCAGCTTCAATTTCATGTTATATTTCCGCCGGTGGGGGCCATCGTTCACCGGGCCGATCTTCATTTCAGTTGGAAAGCCCCCCTCCCCGAGGGTTCATTCATTTTCGAATTGTTCGACCCCGCCTTGGGGTTGCTTTGGCATAGTCCCGCGATCAAGGAGTCGGAAATTCGGATTCCGGACCACATCCTCCAACTCCTGAAAGAGGAACAGTCATATTTCTGGTCGATTTCCGGCATCGGTGGGGATCAATCGATCATCGAATCCCCGCTTTATGGTTTTCGCCTTGTTCGCTAATTATATAAGCCTGGCGAAGAACGGGAATCGCCGCTCAAGATAAATGGCGCCCAATAATGGGGATCCTGGTATCCATTGTGGATCATGTCGATTTTTGCTCTTTGGAGTGATCTGGACTTGGACAGGCCGCGCGACATTCCTCCATAAAATCGATCCATGAAAAAGGCGGTGGATCGGTCTTCGATCGGCCACAGCGTCGAGACGACGCTTCGGGCCCCCGCGTAAAAGAAAATACGGGACATGCCCAGGACACCTTCCCAGGAATCCATCCAACCTCTGGCCGTTCGACAAGCCGAGAGAACGACCAAATCCGCTGGAAGCTGCAAGTTGTACAGCTCCCGCACCTGGAGAAAACCATCTTCGGTCCCCTTGCGCGAAGCGGAGAATACCAGCGCGGAGCGTATCGGATGGCCCTCGTCAATATAGCCGTGGCACGCCAGGTGGACGACGGAAAAGCGATGGCCATTTGAATTCTTAAGGACTTCTTCGCGGGCATCGGCTCCCAGGAAGAGATTTTGCCGATTCCTGGGGAAATACTTGGCGATCGTTTTGATCTCCTCCCGACTCGTTGGAAGAGGATCGAAAATTCCGCCGATAACCCAGGGATTTCCGGACAAGCGCTCAGATTCCCTGGCTTCCCCCCGGAGTCCCTCGTAGTCGGGATCTCCAAGCGCCAGCAATCCTTCCGTCGCCGCCGATGAGACCGGTGAAGTCGTCAGCCATCTCAAGGTCGTTGAAGACGGCACATAGGAAATTTCAAAACGCTCCACAAGATAACGGTTTCCGCCCTTCCACTTCTCGTCGATCAGCGCTTCGAAGGGGAGGAAATAGAGGATTCCGTCCGGAACGATGATCAATTTCTTCTTGGCGGCCAAGGCGCTTTCGCTGAGCGGAAACATGATTTCCCGGAAAATCCGCCGTGCGGCGGGACGCAATTCACCGTTAAATGAAGGCCGGCTGGAAACGAATTTGATAAATCCTTTCACCGAATTGATGAGATCGGTTTTGGAAGGCAAAATATGGACCGCCATGTGGTCCTTTTCGACAATGGCCAACAAGGAAACGGGTTCGGCCAGAAAATATTCGAACAAGACCTCGTTCTGATCCAATTGGCGGAGGCGAATTTCCGCGGCCGTGCTGATTTCGGGCATGATGAGATTGGCGGTGGCGGGATCGGCCGTTCTCATCCGGGAGCTCAGGCGCAGGTAGGATTCCTCTTCCCTGGCCAAGTCAGCCAAAATGGTTTTCCGCTCCGCTGAATCCGGCCCGAGCCCCGTCAGGGAAGAAACAATGGCCGAAATACGGAGGGAAATTCGGTTTTCTTCTTCTTTCAATCGGGGGTCGAGCCGATGAGTGATATCCACGCGCGATTCGACCAGGCTTTCCAAAAAAGCGCGGGCTTTGGCCTTCTCGATATAAAGGAATATCTCTTCATCAATGGCCGGAGTCGAATTGTTGCGGCGCATTTTTATCAACAGATT
>PMCY01000041.1:0-12618 GCA_003154255.1 Candidatus Aminicenantota bacterium
TGAAGCAGGCCCCCCCCGATTCCGAAAATTCGCCGAAGAAGGAAGGCGGGAAGTTCCGGGTCAGCCTGGACCGCTCCATCTACGGCACGATCAACGGCGGCGGCCCCGAGATGAAGTTCGAAAACTTCTCCGGCAACGTCTACCTGCGCAAAAAGAAGTAAGCGCACCGAAGCACAAAACGGGGGGACGGCGAAGGCCCGTCCCCCCTTTTCATTTAATGACCACCGTATGGATCCCCAACGGCTTGACCGGAACATAGATTGAACGCGGCATCACCTTGAACTGATTGGCCGGGTTCTCCGCGATATCCGTGACATANNGGCGATCCCCTCCCCGTCTTCGGACGGCTTGAC
Organism: Candidatus Aminicenantota bacterium; assembly: GCA_003154255.1. Taxonomy (GTDB): domain Bacteria; phylum Acidobacteriota; class Aminicenantia; order Aminicenantales; family UBA4085; genus UBA4085. The sequence goes on from PMCY01000041.1 coordinate 354, forward strand.
CGCCTGGATGAGGACATTGGGCTTGTTCACCTGGAAGAAGCTCAGGGCGTCCGCGGGCAAGGTCCCCTTGTTTTTCTCGGCCAGCCACACGGCGGTCAGGGGCGATTGGACTTCCCAGCCGAAGCGCGTGGACTTGACCGGATCGGCGGCTCCCGCGCGCGCGGTCAGCGAATACCGAAAGACCAGCGTTCCGCCCTGGGAGGCCTTGAAATTGGTGTGCCAGTAGTTGTTCAAAACGTAGGAGAAGAGCGTCCCGTTCTTCAGGGGCAGCGTCTTCAGCCATTTCCCGGTGTTGATGTCGCCGAATTGGACGAGGGGCGCTTCGACCGGGGCCCAAACCACGGAATTCTTCGCTCCGGCCAGCTCCACCCAGCTTTGGATCGCCTGCCAATCGCGCACCGTATTGGGCAGCTGATCGGTCTCGGGAGCCATGGCCCCGTCGGCGATCTCGAAGCGGAATTTCCCGCCGGCGATGGCGAATGGAAAGGCGAAATAGGCCGCCTCGGCATCGTAGGTCTCCTCTTTCTTGAGGCGGTTAATGATGTCGATCCGCTTGATCCCGTCGTAGAGCACGATTTCCTGGCGGATCTCCGGGTGGCGGAAAGCCTTGGCGGTGACGACAAGGCTCGAGGCGCCCGGCCCGCGCAACCCGGGGGCGCAGGACGCCGCAACCGGCGAGTAGCGATTGAACTGGGCCTTCCCGCCCATGTCGTTGACCGCTTCGCGACCGCCCTTGGGGTTCTCGTAGATGAACTGGTTGAGGGTGTAAGGCGCCTTGCGGTCAACGAGTTCAGCCCCTGTTTCCTTGTCGATCAGGCTGGCGATGCCGCCGCTTGACAGATCGATCTGCACCTTGAAAAAGCGGTTCTCGATCGATTGGGCTCCGATCTCAGCCGCGGACGCCGGCGGCGAAGGCTGAACGTCCGGCACGATCGTATACACAGCGTAGCCCATGGAGGGAACGGCGTTGGCCTGGAAAAGCAGGGTCGTCTTGTCCACGATCTGGGTGGAGATCTCGGCGCCGGTCGTCTTCTCGATCAGCTTGAACTTGCCGGCCTTGTCGACGAGCGCCTGGGGCAGGGCGGCGCGAACGACGTCCGAGCGGCTCCAGGACAGCGGGTTGAAGACGGCCAGGGCCAATTGATCTCCCGTCGGAATGCGGCGGGTGATGGCCGCCAAAGCCCGGGTCCGGACGGTCCTGGCGATTTCCCGGGCCCGATAAGCGTAGCCCGCCTTGATACCCCACTGGCCGCGGGCGAACTCGGATTCCGGATCGCTGATGGAATTCCAGGCCCCCCAGGTATGCTCATCATAAAGCATGTTCTGTTCGTAAGCGTCGCGGATCTCGTCCTTGGGGAAGGCGAATCCCTTGTCCCCCAGGCTGGCCGCCAGGGCCCAGGTCTCGGCGGCGACGATCTCGCCGTGGGCCATGCGGTTGAGGCCGGTCTCGAAGGACGTCGAACCCACGCCATCCGTCCAATAGTCTGGCCAGCCCTTTTTATAAGTGGGGATGATCTTGGCGTATTTTTTTTCGAACGCGCCGAAAAACTCGCTCATCGTGGCCAGCCGCAGCTTGGGGTAGGCCCATTTGGCGTTCCAGTCGCGGACCCGGTCGGACAGCTCTTTTTTAGGCGGGCAGTTGTCCGTGACATAGCCGCTGATGTGAAAAGCCATGGTGTCGTAGGGAAAATCGCCCCTGGTTTGAAGCTTGGTCAGGTATTCAACAACCTTGGGAGAGCTTTTCTCGTAGGCTTCGTGCAGGGAGAGCTCATAGTTNNTGGTTCAGGACCTGGGGAGCGGCCCAGCTGAACCCCGTGACGTCGTTGTTCATGGCCGCCCGCAAGGGAAATCCGTACGTCCGGCTCAGCTCACGGGAGAGCCCCACCGAGCGGATGAGCTCTTCGTGGGAGAACCCGTCGGACTGGTTCAGATACCAGGCCGAGAGCTCCACCCGCCCGGATTTCAGGAGCGCGACGAGCTCGGCGACCTTGTCCGCCGGGCGCGTCTTGAGAAAATTTTCAAGGCTCCAGGAGACCTCGATGTTCCAGCGGAATTTGGCCTCGTCCGGATAGCTCTCGGTGGCCTTGCAGAAATCGATGACGGCATCCAGATATTCGACGTGGTTCTTGGTGACCCGCGTCTGAAGATCCGTGTAGCCGATGTCCGAGTGGGAATGCGGCAGGAGATAGAGCGTCCATTTGCGCTGGGGGGCCAGCTGCACGTCGCGCGCATCTTTGATCTTTCCAACCGACACCTGGAAGGTGATCTTAGCCGGCTTGAGCAGGTCGGGAACGTCGACGGGAATGATGGACCGGCCGGGCGCCAGGGAGGCGACGCTGAGGGCGATGGGCTTGCGGAATCCCTGGATGGTCACTTTGGCCGGCCCGGCGGGCCCGTCATAATCGACGGCCAGCTCGACGCGCTGAAGCACGGCGCCGCCTTCCTCGATGAAGAAGATGGTCGGCTTGACCTCGATCTTGAGCTTGGCCGCGGGAGCGGGCGAAGCGGCGAAGGCGGTCCCGGACAGCATCAGGGCCAGGGCGGCGAATACGGCCAGGGAACGATGCGCTCTTAACATGGGGCATTCTCCTTTGAGGGGCGGTCGCTTGAACCAATCTAGCACAATTCCGCTCCGCTGTGGAGATGAATGGGCCTCCCTCAGGGACCCGCCGCTAACGCTTCGAGCGCAAAGTCGGGTACAATCGGAGCCCAGGAGCCGATCATGACCGGACGATCCTTCCCTGCCTTTTTCTTGATTGCGGCCGCGGTCTTTTCCCCCGCCGTATCCGCGGCGCCTCAGTCCGCCGCATCGCGACTGCCCGCCCCGTCCTGGCAGATCCAAAAAAGCGGCACCGAGGCAAGCCTGCGGGGCATTTCCGTCGTGGACGAAAACACGGCCTGGGCTTCGGGCAGCCAGGGGACCGTTCTGCGGACCGTCGACGGCGGCAAGAGCTGGATCCCGGCGGCCGTGCCCGGCATGGCACGCACGGATTTCCGGGACATCGAAGCTTTCGACGCCGGGACGGCCTTGGTCATGGGCATCGGGCGACCGGCCAAGATCTTCCGCACCGAGGACGGCGGGGCGGATTGGACCGAAGTCTACAGCAGCGACAGTCCCGGCATCTTCCTCGACGCCCTGGCTTTCGCCGACAAACGCGTGGGTTGGGCCGTCGGGGACCCCATCGACGGCCGTTTCGTCCTGCTCCGCACCGACGACGGGGGAAGAACCTGGCGGGAACTGCCCTTCGACCTCCGGCCCGCGGCGCGGGAAGGCCAAGGATGCTTCGCGGCGAGCGGCACCTGTCTGATCGCCCAGGGCGCCAGCGGGGCTCTTTTCTGCACGGGCGGTCCGGCGGCCCGGTTGATTCGTACCGCCGACGGCGGAGCCTCCTGGACGTCGGTAGAGCTTCCGCTCCTCTCCGGTCAACCCTCGTTCGGGGCCTTTGGGATCGCCTTTCTGGACGGAAAGAACGGGCTGGCGGTGGGCGGCGACTATCGCAACGAGCCGGCCGCGCGAGGCAACGCGGCCATCACGTCCGACGGCGGCACGACATGGACGGCCGTCGAGACGCGGCCGCCCGCCGGATTCCGCGAGTGCGCGGCTTTTGTTCCTAAAACCGGAGCCGCTCTGGCCTTGACGGTCGGCCCGACCGGATCGGATTATTCGCTCGACGGCGGGCGTACCTGGGCCCCGATCCCCGGTCCGGGGGGATGGCACGGCCTGGGCGTCTCCCCCGACGGCCGCTGCGCCTGGGCCGTCGGCAAAGGCGGCCTTATCGGCCGAATCCGCTTCTGACGCACCCCAGGAAAAGGCATGAAAATCTTCAAGCGGATCCTGTTCGGCCTTGTGGTCCTGGTATTGGTCGCGGCCGCGGCGGCGTTTTTTTACGGCCGCCACCTGGCCCGCCGGGCGCTGCCGGATTATTCCACGGACGTTCGCCTGGCCGGAATGAAAGAGGACGTCATCGTCTATAGGGACGAATTCGCCGTTCCCCATATCTTCGCCGGGAATGACGAGGATCTCTACCGCGCCACGGGGTACGTCATGGCCCAGGACCGGCTGTGGCAGATGGATCTCATCCGCCGGGCCACGGCCGGCCGGCTGTCCGAAATATTCGGTGAAAAACTCGTCGACACCGATCTGTTCATGCGCCTCCTGCGCATCCCCGATAAATCCCGCCGGGCCCTGGCCCGGACCGATCCTCCCATGGTCCGGGCGTTGGAAGCCTTCGCCGACGGCATCAACCAATTCATGGCCGCCGCCCGGAAGAGACTGCCACTCGAATTCGCACTCCTGGGATACGCGCCCGAGCCGTGGCTTCCCGAGCACACCCTCAACCTGATCGGCTACATGGCTTGGATGGGCGCCGACACCACGGCCGAGGACCTCTTCCTCGACAAGGCCGGGCGCAAGCTGGGCCTTGATTCACAGAGATTCAAGGAACTCCTGCCCCACCCGGAGCTTTACAAGACGTTCATCCATCCGGACTTCAAGCTTGATCCCGGCCGCGGGGACGCGGCTTCGATCATCGATGAGGCGCGAACGCCGCTGCGGGTGCTGGGCCTGTCGATTTCCGCGGCCAGCAACAACTGGGCCGTTTCGGGCGATCGAAGCGTCACGGGCAAGCCGCTTCTGGCCAACGACATGCACCTCGATTACAGCTTGCCGGGCATCTGGTATCAGATCCACCAGGTTGTCCGGGGCGGGCTCGACGTGACCGGCGTCACGATTCCCGGAAGCCCCTTCATCGTCGCCGGCCACAATGACCGGATCGCCTGGGGCTACACGTTCGTCGAACCGGACGCCCTGGATCTCTACCGCGAGACGGTCGATGCCGATCATCCCGATCAATACCGCTTCAACGGCGCCTGGCATCCTCTGGAGACCCGCAACGAGACGATCAGGATCAAAGGCGGCGGCGGGGCGGTCCGCGCCGTCCGCTCCACCCGGCATGGCCCGATCATCTCTTCCGCGGCGGATTTCGCCCGGGGCGAGGCCCTGGCGATGCGCTGGGTGGGCCTGGACGACAGCAACGAATCCCGAGCCACCTATGAGATGAACCGGGCCCGGAACTGGACGGAATTCACGGCCGCTCTCCGGAATTTCGCCGCCATCGCCGTCAACACGATCTACGCCGACGTCGACGGAAACATCGGCCTTTATACCTGCGGGAGCATCCCCATCCGCAAGAAAGGCGACGGGCTGGCTGTCCTGCCCGGCGATACGGACGAATACGACTGGACCGGCCTCGTCCCCTTCGAGAGCCTCCCCCATACCTTCAACCCGCCCGGCGGCGCTATTTTTTCCGCCAACAACAAGCCGGCCGGCGACGACTATCCCTTTTCGATCGGCCACTACTTCACCCGCGAGCGCGTCGACCGCATCCGCGAGCTTCTGGCCGAAAAACCCAAGTTCGGAACCGAAGATTTCATCCGCATGCAGGCCGATCTCAAGTCGCGGCGGGCCGAATCCCTGGGCCGGATCTTCTCCGGCCTTCTCGATCCGGCGGCGGACCTCAGTCCGGTCGAGCGCCGGGCCCTGGACCTGCTGAAAGCCTGGAGTGCCGAGTTCCGCGCGGACAGCCCGGCGGCCGCGATTTTCGAGACATTGTACCGGGAATTGATCCGCCAGGCGGCCGAGGACGAACTCGGGCCCGATCTCCTCAGCGGATTTCTGAACACGATCGCCAGGCCCGTCCTGGCCTATCTGGTCGATCACCCCGATTCCCCCTGGTGGGACGATGTGCGGACGGCGGACAAGCGCGAGTCCTTTCCCGACATCCTGCGGCGGAGCTTCGCCGCAGCCGTCCTGAAATTGGAAAAGGATCTGGGAAGAGATCCGGCCGGCTGGGCCTGGGGACGAGTCCACACGCTGACCCTGGCCCATCCGCTGTCCCAGGTCCGGATCCTGGCGCTTCTCTTCCATTTGAACCGCGGGCCCGCCGCACTGGGCGGCAGCTTCGACACGCTGCCCCAGCAACATTACGCCATGGACGGGGATTTCAGGGTGCTCATGGGCCCGTCCCAGCGGCACATCTTCGATACGTCCGACTGGGACCGATCACTCAGCGTCATCCCGACAGGCGAGTCGGGCCTCCCGGCCAGCCCGCATTACGGCGATCAGACCCGGCTGTTTCTCGAGGGCCGCACCCATGCTGATTTCGTGACCCGGGACAGGATCGAAAAAGCGGCCCGTTATAAAATGACGCTGCGGAAGGCGGATTAGTGTCCGATCTCATAATGGCTCAGCTTAAGTCGTTCGCAGAGAGGGGACACTTCCAGGGGGGAGTCAAGCTCCCCGGCGGTCATGCGCCCGCATTAATCTTCCATAAGTGAACGAACTGGCGAGACGCGTAACCAGATCTCAGTTCGAGGATATCGGACCGCCGTCCACGTAGAGGAACCGCTTGATCTTTTGGGTGGCGGTTTTTTCGAAGGGTTCGGTCTGCTCGATGATCCGGCTCAGGCGCGAGAACGCGGCGACGCTCTCATTGACCCGGCGCTTGATGTCGGCCAGCGTCTGGCGGATGTGTTCGCGGATCTGGGCCTCGTCGTATTTCCGGTCGGCGATCAGAGCGTCCATCTTCTCGCAATCCAGAAAGACGCGGGCCGTCAACTGGCCCTCGCGTTCGTAGACCAGGGATTCGGAAACGGGATCGAAGCGGTTGATGACCGATTCGATGATCTCCGGATAAATGTTTTCGCCGCTGGGTCCGATGATGACATTCTTGAGGCGCCCCTTGATGAAGAGGAAGCCGTCCTGGTCCAGGCAGCCCAGATCGCCCGTTCGCAGCCAGCCGTCCGCGGACAAGGCGGCGTCCGTTTTCTCGGGATCCTTATAATAGCCGTTCATCACCGTCACGCCGCGCACCAGGATTTCCCCCTCGCCCGTCGCCGGATCGGGAGTGTCGATGCGGATTTCGACGCCGTCCAGGGCCCGGCCGGCCGCCCGCCATTTCGTTTGGAAGGCCATCGTCCCGCTGACAAGCGGAGACGTTTCGGTCAATCCATAGCCGATGGCGTAGGGGAAGCCCGCCTCGAGCAGAAAAGACTCGACGTCCGGAGCCAGCCCGGCGCCGCCGATGCAGAACAGTTTCAGGCTCCCGCCGAACACGGCCAGGAGTTTCCGGCCGGCGATGCGGTTGATCTTCCGCCGCAGGGAGGGGAATTTGTAGGCCCAGCGGGTCATGCTTTTGCCCTGGATTTCCGGCCAGACCTTGAGCCGGACCATCTTCTCGATGATCAGGGGCACGGACAGCACGATCGTCGGCTGGACGGCCTTGAGGGCCGGAAGAAGCACGGCCGCTGTGGGCGGCTTGCGGAGGTAGGAAACAGAGGCGGCCTGCATCACGGGCGTGATCAGGCCCAGGGTGCATTCGTAGACGTGGGCCAGGGGCAGCAGCGACAGCATGCGATCGTGCGGGAGGACTTCGACCAGCTTGGTCACGGCCGCGGCATTGCCGACGACGTTCCGATGGGTCAGCATGACGCCCTTGGTATGGCCCGTCGTCCCCGACGTATAAATGATGGAAGCCAGGTCCTCTTCGCGGACCCGGGAGGGGATCCGGCCGACGAGCTTGAGGGCCCTGGTCCTGATCTTGCGCAGCTCCATTTCTCCGTCGGCGATCAATTTCCTCAGCCGGTCACGGTTCGTTTCGGGATCGATGATCGAAAAATCATCGATGAGAATGCGCAGCTTGAGCTGGTCGAAGGAGCCGTCATCAAGCTTGATGTACTGCTTCTCCGACACGAAAACGGCCTGGGACTCGGAGTGGCGCAGGACGTGATGGACCTCGGACGGCGGAAAATCGGACAGGATGGGCACGGCCACGGCGCCCAGCAAGGTGACGGCAAAAAAGGCGATGCCCCAATGAGGGCCGTTTTCGCTGAGGATGGCCACCCGGTCGCCGTGGGCGATGCCGCGCTCGGCCAGGAACGCGGCGATCTGGTCGACGCGCTCCTTGAAGGCCCGGTACGTCATCGGCTCGCCGTCATAATAAGACAGGGAGGGGCGGTCCGGGTGTTGTTCGGCGCTGCGGGCCAGGAGGCCGGGAAGGGTCATTTCGTTCATCGTCGATCCACCGTTTTTTAAAACAAAATAGGATTTTAGTCCCAAGTGCGGCTGAAATCAAAAGAAAAAGCGCCGGCCGCCCGGAGTCCGAACGCGGCCTCGTCTCCCGGGGGTCATCCCGGGCCCGGGATTTCCTCGGATTCGTCCCGCCGAAAAATGCCGATGCCGAAGGCGGTTCGCTTGATCTGAATAAATAAATCCTATACATTTTATAGGATTGTTCATATATAATGCGGATCCTGGATCAAAGGACGCTTCCGATGAAAAGACTCGTCATCCTCGGGGCCGGGACGGGCGGGACCGTTATGGCCAACCTCCTGCGCAGGCGCCTTCGCCGCGCCGACTGGACGATCAACGTCATCGACCGGGATAACGAACACTTTTATCAGCCCGGGTTCCTGTTCCTTCCCTTCGGTTTCTTGACCAAAAAACAGATCGTCAAGCCCAAATCAAAGTTCCTGCCCAAGGGCGTCGAGTTCATCATGGCCGAGATCGATCGCATCGATCCCGCCGCCAGCGAAGTCGTCCTGAAGGATAGGGGCAAGATCCCTTATGACTACCTCATCGTCGCCACCGGCGCTTGGATCCAACCCGCCGAAACGCCGGGCATGATCGAGGGCTGGCGGGATACGATCTTCGACTTTTACACGCCGGAAGGGGCGGAAGCCCTGGCCGAAAAGTTGAAGGGATTCCCGGGCGGGANNCGCCGTCATCACAAGCGGGACAAGGTCGAGATCATCTTCGTCACCCCCTTGTCGGGGGCTTTCACCAAGCCGGTCGCGGCGAAAACGCTGGGAAACCTGCTGGACAAGAAACGCATCGGGATGGTGACGGATTTCAACACCGAACGGATCGACGCCGCGGCCCGCAAGCTCATCGGTTATGACGGCCGCGAAGTCTCCTACGACCTCCTTGTCACCGTTCCGACCAACATGGGCTCGGAGATGATCGAGCGTTCGGGAATGGGCAACGAATTCCGTTTTCTGCCCACGGACCCGGCCACGCTGCGGTCCAAGAAATTCGAGAACATCTTCGCCCTCGGCGACGCGACCGATCTGCCCAGTTCCAAGGCCGGATCGGTCGTCCATTTCCAGTCCGAGATCCTGGCCGATAACCTCCTTCGGGCCATCGAGGGAAAACCGCTCGAACCGGCTTTCGACGGCCACTCCAACTGCTTCGTCGAGGCCGGCCGGGGCAAAGCCATCCTGATCGACTTCAACTACGAGACCGAGCCGCTCCCGGGGCGCTTCCCCTTCCCGGTCATCGGCCCCATGCCGCTGCTCAAGCCCAGCCGGATCAATCATTGGGGCAAACTGGCCTTCCGCTGGATCTATTGGCACATTCTGCTGCGGGGCCGGCCGATCCCGTTCGTCCCCGCCCGGATGAAAATGGCCGGAAAAAAACGCCCGGACGCCGCGCCGGACGAGAAAAAATAACGGACCCCCATCAAGGAGAGACGCATGCCTCAGAAACAGTACGGAAACGCCGTCGTCGACGTCGACGGGGAGGGATTTTTAACCGATTTCTCCCAATGGTCCCGCGAGATCGCCGCGGCCATCGCCAAGGAAGAGGGAATCGCCGAGCTCACCCCGGCCCAGTGGAAGGTCATTGAATTCATGCATAAGGAATTCAAGGAGAACGGCCAGGTGCCGAGCGTCCGCAAGCTCAACAAGTCCGGCGTCATCAGCACCAAGGAGCTCTACGAGATCTTCCCCGGCGGGCCGGCCAAGAAAGCGGCCAAGATCGCCGGCCTGAAAAAGCCCGAAGGATGCGTGTGATGGAAGAAAAGATCACCAAAGTCTCGATCGTCATTTCGAAGGGCGGGCTGGACGGCGTCTACCCGGGCCTGATCATGGCCAACGGCGCCCGCATGGAGGGCATCGAAGCCAACCTCTTCTTCACCTTCTTCGGCCTCGACGCGATCATCACCAAGCGGATGAGCAAAATCAAGATCGCCACGGTCGGCAACCCCGGCATGCACATGATCACCTGGCTGGGGGCCGTCCCGGGCATGTCGGCCATGGCCACGTCCATGATGAAGAAAACCATGGACAAGATCGACATCCCGCCGATCCCCGAGTTCATCGAGATGGTGGCCGACTCCGGCTGCAAGCTCTACGCCTGCAAGGCCACGGTGGACATGTTCAAGCTGAAGAAAGAAGATTTCTGCCCGCAGATGGATTCGATCATCAATGTCGGAAAGTTTTACGAGATGGCGGCCGGCGGCCAGATCATCTTCACCTGAGCTCCCCCCGGAGCCCGTCTCCGGAAATCCCGGATTATCCCGGAGATCCGCGGAGGCCGGTTGAAATGGATATCCCGCATTCGAAGACATCGAGCGGTGACGGCTCCGCCATGGCCTCGGCGTCGGTCGCCGACACGCTGGCGATGCTCCGCGTAGACCCTGAGAAGGGTCTTCCGCAAGAAGAGGCGGACGGTCGCCGGGAGAGACAAGGCCCCAACGAAGTCACCGGACAAAAAGGACATCCCATCCTCAGGTTCTTGGGGAAATTCTGGGGCCTCTCGGCTTGGATGCTCGAGCTGATCATGGTCTTATCAGTCGTGCTCCGAAAATATTCCGATCTGGCCGTGGTCGGCGGACTGTTGGTCGTCAATGCCGTCGTGAGCTTCACCCAGGAGCACCGGGCCGCCGGCGTCGTCGAGAGTCTGCGGCGGCGCTTGCAGGTCGGCGCGCGCGTCCTGCGTGATGCCGGTTGGCGGGTCATCCCCGCCCGGGAACTGGTTCCCGGCGACATCGTCCGCCTCCGCCCGGGCGACATCATCCCGGCGGACTTGAAACTTCTGACAGGAGCCTTGAGCATCGACCAATCCGCCCTGACCGGCGAATCGATGGATGCCGAAAAGTCGCCCGGAGAAGTTCTTCCGTCGGGATCCGTCGTCCGCCGGGGGGAAGGCAACGGCGTGGTGATGATGACGGGGGCGCGGACCTACTTCGGCCGCACCATGGAGCTCGTCCAGCTGGCGCGGCCCAAGCTCCATATCGAAGCGGTGGTAACCAAGCTCGTCGGCCGGCTTTTCGTCATCGTCGGCGCCCTTCTGGGGTTGGTGGTCGTGATGTCCCTGCTGCGCGGCGCGCCGCTCCTGGAGATGATCCCGCTCCTGCTGGTCCTGTTGATGAGCGCGGTGCCGGTGGCCCTCCCGGTGATGTTTACGGTCAGCATGGCCGTCGGGGCGCAAGAGTTGGCCAAGCGGGGCGTGCTGGTCACGCGCCTCAGCNNCACGATCACGATGAACCAGCTGGCCATCGTCGACGTGATCCCGCTCGATCCCTGGGCGGAATCCGACGTCCTCTTCGCCGGAGCGCACGCCTCTCAAGAGGCCAACCAGGATCCGATCGACCTGGCTTTTCTGGCCGCGGCGCGAGAGCATCACCTTCTGGACGCCGGCGCCGCGGTGAAGGTCGTCTCTTTCAAACCGTTTGATCCGCAGAGCCGGCGCACGGAAGCCGTCTTTGAATGGAACGGAAAACGTCTGCGGGTCATGAAAGGAGCCGTACGGGCCGTGGCCCAAGCCTGCGGTCTGGAGCCCCCGGCGGTCGAAGCGCTGGAGGTTCGTGCCGGCGAGGCTGCGCTCAAAGGATACCGGGTGCTGGCAGTGGCGCGCGGCCCCGAGGAGAGCCCCCCCGAAATGGTCGGCCTGGTGACATTGTACGATCCGCCTCGGCCGGAGGCCAAAAAGCTCATCGCCGCGCTCCGCGACCTTGGAGTCGGGGTGAAGATGCTTACCGGAGACGCGCTTCCGGTCGCGCGCGAGATCGCTCAAGAGGTCGGGTTGGCCGACATCCGTCGCATGGCGGATCTGAAGGCTGCCGGCCCTGCGTCCGGTCACAAGGCGGTCGATCCGTTGGCGGACGCCGATGGGTTCGCCGAGGTATACCCCGAGGACAAATTTGTCGTCGTGCAGCGCCTGCAGGCCGCGGGGCATGTCACCGGTATGACCGGAGACGGCGTCAATGATGCCCCCGCCCTGCGCCAAGCCGAAGTGGGCATCGCCGTCAACACCGCCACCGACGTGGCCAAGGGCGCCGCCAGCGTCGTCCTGACCGAAGCCGGGCTCACGAACATCGTGGCCTTGGTCGAACAGGGCCGGACGATTTACCAGCGAATCCTGACCTGGATCATCAATAAGGTCAGCCGGACGATCCTGAAGGCCGCCTTCGTGGCCGTCGCCTTT
>PMCY01000041.1:12623-35699 GCA_003154255.1 Candidatus Aminicenantota bacterium
TATCTGGCCGTGTCCGTCGTATTGGGCGTGGCCATGGTCGCGGAGGCTCTCTTGCTTTTAGCCATCGGCTGGACACGCTTCGGTTTGGCGTCCAACGACAAGGCCCTCTATACGTTCAGCTTTCTGACGCTGCTCTACTNNCTCTACTTTGCCGCGTTCTCCATCGTATCCGCCCGAGAGCGCCGGCGATTCTGGGCCTCGCGGCCCGGCAAAACCCTCGTCGCGGCCCTCGTGCTGGACGTGCTTGCGGGCACCATTCTGACGCGGTTGGGGCTTCCGGGTCTTATGCCTCTGCCGTGGGGACAGACACTCACGATTTTCGTTTATTCTTTGACGGCCTGCCTCGGCCTGAACGATGCCCTCAAGGTCGCGCTGATCCAATGGCTCGTTATTAGGGCCAGGGCCGAGCAGCCGGTCGATAGCGCGCCCCAGATCGCCAACTGAAAATTCAGCCTCGCCGTTCGTTCCGCGCTCATCGCGCCGGATGCTGAAGAAATTTGGAAAGGGCCATTTTTTCGAGCGGGAGAGTTAATCGACGGTCAGGCCGTAGGCCTCGGGACTGGTGGTCTTGCCCTTCAGCTTGACCTGCCCCAGGGGGATGAATTTGAAGCGGCCACCGAGCCCCTGATAAAGGTCGGCCCCGACGATGACCGGGATCTTCTTGATTTTACAAGCACTCTCCAACCGGAAAGCCAGCGTCACCGAATCGCCCGTGATGGTCGAATCCCGCTGGGAGACCCCGACCGAACCGCTGGAGACCAGGCCCTGGTTGATTCCGACGCCGACCCGGAACTCGAAGTTTTCGTTGTCGGGGACTTGGGTCAGGCGGGCCTCCTGGTGGATGCGGATGGCCGCGTTGACCGCGTTTTCCTGGGCCACCGTAGGATTCTTGGAGTCGACCGACCAATAGGCCATGACCGCGTCCCCGATGAACTTGTCCACGACGCCTCCCAGGCCCATGATGATCTCGCTGGATTTGCGGAACCAGGAGCCCAGGAACTTGGCCAGCTGGTCGGGCGGCAGGAGTTCGCCGATGCGGGTAAAGTTGCGGATGTCGCAGACAAGTATGACCATGGTGGCCATGTGCCAGGCTACCCGGGTTTTCTCCATGAGCGACCTGTTGAGCTGCTGCTGCTCCTCGGGGGACGGGCCGATCAGCTCGAAGCCCATGATCGTCTCCCCTATCTTGATCACATCCCCTTTTTTAAGCAGCGTCGGCCCGATGAGCAATTTATCGTTGAGGATCGTCCCGTTGGCGCTGCCCAGGTCGATCAAATAGTATTCCTGCTCGCCCTGCAGGCGGATCATGGCATGCTGGCGGGAGACGGCGGTGTCGTCGGCTAGGCAGATCTGATTTCCGGGGGCGCGGCCGATGCTGGTCGTGTTCCCGAGGTCGTATGGGGACGGTTCACGGCCGGAAATTTCCAAATGCAACAGGGCGGGCACGAATCCATTGTCGCCATTTGGCCCGGCCTTGTCAAACGCCCCTCGGGGGACGGCAAATTGACAAAACGGTTGATTGCGGTTAGCATTGGACATCATCGGAAGCAGAGGAGATTATCATGAGATTGAAGGGTGCTTTGAAAATCGCGGCCGCCGCGGCCCTGCTGGTCGCCGCCTCCCAGTTCGCTCTGGCCCAGGACATCTTCCTGAGGGACATCTTCGCCCATCCCGAACGCTTCTATAACCTCCCGGTCACGGTGAGCGGGACGGTCCAGGCCGTCCAGGCCAATCCGGTCGGGACTCAGCGCGGCCAGTACACGATCACGGACGACAGCTCGACCACCGCTCTCGCGGTGAAAACCGAGCGCTTACCCAAGATCGGGGAAACCTACAAGATCCGCGGCATCCTGGTCGCCGACCCGGCCCGGGACAACGTCCCCATGTTGAAAGAGGATGGCCGGTCCTCCACCGGCTCCAATTCGACGACGATCATCCTCGTCCTGGCCGGGCTGGTCTTCCTCGTCCTTCTCGTTCTGCTCCTCCGCCTGATGTCCAAGTCCAAGACGGGCAAGCGCGGCGCTCCGGTCATCAAGCCCGTATCGAAAGCCCCTGCCGCGGGTTCGCCCGACCTGGCCAAGACCATCCGCGTGGCGCCCGGCGGTGAGCCGGTGGCGGCCAAAACCCAGATCTTTTTGAACCTGGGCGCCTCGATCATCGTGGATAAGGGCGCCGACGCCGGCAAGGAATTTCCGCTCCACACCCTGAGCACGGCCATCGGCCGGCCCGGGGCCCGCAAGAACGACATCGAGCTGACCGACGGGACGGTTTCCAAGGAGCAGGCCAGCATCAACTACGATAACACCAAGAAAGAATTCACTCTCGTCAACGAAAGCCAGACCAATCCGACCCGGGTCAACCAGGTGGATATCGCCGTCCCCACGGTGATCACCGACGGAGCGGTCATTGAGATCGGCAAGACCGTCCTCCGCTTCAAGAAAGGTTGACCGGGCGCGGCGCGGGAGAGACATGGCCCTGGATATCGAGATCTTCGGCCGCACGGACGTCGGCCGGGTCCGGGAGGACAACCAGGACGGCTTTCTATGCTTAGATCTATCCCAGAGCGCGGCGGCCCCGCCGCCCTTCCCCTGGTTCCTGGCGGTCGCCGACGGCATCGGCGGCCACACCGGCGGAGCCCAGGCCAGCGATCTGGCCGTCCGGACGCTGGAGCAGGAAATTCGGGCGGGACTGGCCGGCCCTGAAGCCGCGGACCCCCCGGATCTGCTCGAACGGGCTTTCCAGAGGGCCAATCGGCTCATTTTCGAAACCGCTTCCAAGCTGCCGAACTCGGCCGGGATGGGCACCACCCTGGTCGCGGCCCTGGCCGGGACGAAATCGGCCTATGTTTCCAACGTCGGGGACAGCCGGGCCTACATCGTCCGCCGCGGGCGGCTCTATCCCATCACCCAGGACCATTCCTGGGCGGCCGAACAGCGGAAGCTGAAAGTCCTGACCCCCGAGGAGATCGAAAGGTCCCCTTTCCGGACGCTGGTGACCCGTTCCCTCGGCTATGAGAACGACCTCAAGGTCGACACTTTTCAGGTCGAGCTCCAGCCGGGCGATGACCTGTTCCTTTGTTCGGACGGACTATACGGCCGGGTTTCCGAAAAAGCTATGGGGCGGTTCTTCCGCAAGACCCGGCGGATCGAGGACATCTGCGCCGGACTGATCCAAGCGGCCAACGAAAACGGCGGACCGGACAACATCACCGCCGTCGTCGGCCGGGTCGGCGATTCCGGCGGGCGGCCCCGCCATTCTATGAGCGGGACGATCCGGATGAAACCGTTCCAGCCGAATCAAGGATAAGGGAGTCAGCCGTGGAAGGTCGCATCGGCAAATATACGATCGTCGAGGAAATCGGGCGCGGGGCGATGGGCATCGTCTACAAAGGCATCGATCCGCTCATCGACCGGACGGTGGCCATCAAGACCATCCGCTTCGACATGTACAGCCAGCCCGAGCAGCGCATCGAGGCCCAAAAACGCTTCCTCCGCGAAGCCAAGTCGGCCGGCAACATCACCCACCCCAACATCGTCACCATCTACGACATGGGCGAGGACAACGGCATCTTCTATATCGCCATGGAATACGTGGACGGCCCAAGCTTGGAAACGATCCTGGCTGCGCGCAAGAAATGGACGGTCGAAGAGACGATCCGCCTCATCGTCGAAATCGCCGACGGCCTGGAAAGCACCCACAAGAAGGGCATCATCCACCGGGACATCAAGCCGGGCAACATCCTCATCGACAAGGAGGGCCAGCCCCATATCGTCGATTTCGGGATTGCCCGCGTCCCGACCTCCAACCTGACCCAGACGAGCGCCGTGATGGGCACTCCCTATTACATGGCCCCCGAGCAGGTGGCCGCCCGCAAGATCGATCACCGCGTCGACATCTTCGCTCTGGGGGCCATCTTTTACGAGATGCTGACCCTGGAAAAGCCGTTCTCCGGCGAGAACTTGACCACGGTCATTTATAAGATCATGAACGAGCCCCCCCATCCCCTGCGCGAGTTCCAGGCGGACGTCCCGCTGGGGCTGGAGCCGATCATCCAGAAGGTCCTGGCCAAGGACCCCGACGCCCGCTACCAGTCCTGCCGCGATCTTATCAACGACCTTCTGCGCTATGCCGACGCCAATGGGATGGTCATCGGGGATCGGTTCCGGGCCCGGACGCCGCTCAGCGAAACGCAGAAAATGGGCAAATCCGCCGCGGCCAAACCGGCCGCGGCCCGGACCAAGAAGCCGATCCTGATCATCGCCGGGGGCATGGCCCTGGTCCTCCTCATCGCCTTGGGGACGATTTTCCTGACCCGTAAAAGCACTCCCGTCCGCCCGCCCGAAGAGGGGGCCAAGGACCGCCAAACGACGGCCATCCCCTTGAATGAAATAACGGACCGGACGAAGCCCGATCCCAACGCGGATAAAGCGGCCAAATCCGCGGAGAATCCGGCCGACAGGAACAAGACGGGCCAGGAAACGTCCAAGCTCAATGAACCGCCTAAGCCGCCGGCCGAATCCGGCGACGCCGAGGCGGCCGAAACGGCGCTCAAAAAGGGAGATCTCCGCGGAGCCCTGGACGCCGCCCAGCGGGCCCTGCGCACCGACCCGGGACTGGACCGGGCCAAGGCCGTGGTCACGGCCGTAATGGTCCAAACGGCCCCGGGAGAAATCGGCTCGGTCATCAATGAATACATAGCCAGCCTCAAATCCGACAAGCTGCTGGCCTTCTACCAGAGCCGCTGCACTCCCGCCCTGTACGAAAAATTGCGCAAAAACGTGGAGATGATGGCCAAGTCCTACCAGGATATGGAAGGCGTTGCGACCCGCATGACATTCGACACGGCCTCCGCCAAATACCCGAATTTCGCCGTCCGGGCCCGTTTCGGCCACACCATCACGGCCAAACCCAAAGGGAAGAAGAACCGCGAAACCATCTTTGAAGGCTTTTATATCTGGAGCGTGGAAAAAGTCAATCAGCGCTGGATCCTCGCCGACCTCGTCTTCGAGGCCCGTTGATCCGCGTATCGGTAAAAGGAGAGAGACCATGAAACGGAATCGCAGCGTATTGGGATTGGCGGCACTGGGACTTCTCGTCCTGCTTCTGACCGCGGGCACGCTATCCGCCCAAACGAAGATACGGGTCAAGGATCCCAACGCGGTCATCCGCATCGAACCGGCCGACAAGGGCGAGATCGTCCAGGACAAGCTGGCCGTGGGCGCCGTCTACACGGTCGAGAGCAAGACGGGCGATTGGTACGAGATCAAGTACCGGTCGGCCATCGGCGTTCTCCTGAGCGGCTTCATCCACAAGTCGCAGGTGGAAGAAATGGGCGCCGAGGCGCCGGTCCAGAGGACCCAGACCGAACCCGTCCAAAAGACGTCTTATCAGGAAGAGAGCTCCGATTCGGAGCTGCGGCCCGGATTGGAGCTTTCGC
The DNA here is from genome assembly GCA_003154255.1 of Candidatus Aminicenantota bacterium. Lineage (GTDB taxonomy): Bacteria > Acidobacteriota > Aminicenantia > Aminicenantales > UBA4085 > UBA4085. Next base: position 18,061 of record PMCY01000041.1, read on the forward strand.
TTTTCGGAGGCCTGGGCATGCCTCAGGTCAACGGCACGGCCAACTATAATGACCAATGGAACGGGATCCTTTACAGCGTCACCGAAAACGCCGCTATCAGCACCAAATCCAAAACCTCCGCGTTTTTCGGAGCCGGTCTTAATTATTTCTTTTCCGCCAACTTCGGCGTCGGACTGAACGTGGGCTATTTGAAGTCCGGACTAACGACCGCATCCGCTTTCTCGTTTGCCTATTCGTCGGTGACGAAATCGGCCGATTGGACGGGGACGGACAATTCCTTTTCCAGCATTCCCATCAGCTTGGACCTGATCGCCCGCTTCGGCAACGCCAAGATGCAGGCGTACGTGCAGGGCGGCCCGACCATTTTCATGAATGATGCGAAAATCGATTCGGCCATCGGCTGGGGATACAGCTACTTGGTCAGCATCAATTCCCTATTGTACGAATTTTATGATGCCGTTCAGATCCCCATGACCGCTTACGACCTGAAAGGCGGCTCGGGAAAAACGAGTTGGACCGGAATCGGGGGAAATATCGGCGCCGGGGCGACTTTCATGCTCGGCCCTTCCTTCGGGCTTAATCTCGAGGCCCGCTATTTCATCTGCTCCGAACGGGAGTTCAGCTGGACGCTGACGCCGGGGACATACACCGGACTGTTCGTCACGTCCTACCCGGCGACGGTCACCGTCGATTCCAGCGTGATCGACCCGATCTTCAATGGAAACAAACTCTCGACGATCAAGATCAACCCGTCCTTCTTCCAGATCACGGCAGGCCTGAAGATCAAGCTGTAATTCAGCCGTTCTTCTCCGCCAAGCGGCCATCCTATGAGCCCGGCGCCGGGCACGGCGGGGAATGCCGTTGCGGCCGAGGGGGTACAACCTATCGGGCTGTATCCCGGATGCGATGCATCCGAAAGCACTGTTTTGGAGTTCATGATCTCGAAACCCAGGTCAGGCCCATCAACTTGGGGAGTCAGCGGCCCGCGCAGGAAGACCGATCTCGGCCGCACCTGATGATAAGGAGATTCGACATGCTGCGATTTCGATCAGGTCAGGAAATAGCCGGCTGCGGACTGCTTTTATTAGCCCTGGCGGCCGGCGTCGTCTCGGCCCAAACCCCGCCCCAAGTCCGGGTCAAGGACCCGGCCGCCGTCATCCGGATGGCTCCCGAGGCCGGAGCGCCTGTCATCCTCGGTCCGCTGACTCCGGGTAACGTCTATCCCATCGAGCGCCGGATAGGCGACTGGTACGAGATCAAGTTCGTTTCGACGTCCGGTGTCCGGCTGACGGGTTACGTCCACCGCTTCCATGTCGAAGAAGTCCTTTCCGAACCCTCCACCACCCCCGGAGAAACCGCAAATGAAGAAGGGGCGGCCTACGTCAGCCCGCTCCGGTCGGGCTTCGAATTCGCCCTCACGGGGGGGATGGGATTCAATCGTTTCACCGGCGGCTCGAGCCAATATAGTGCCGGTTGGGGGCCCTACCTGGATCTGCAATCCGTAGCCGAAGCGGGCACCATCAACTTCACTCTGGGCAATTCGACGGCCCTGGCCGCATCCTGTTCCCTCTTCTTCACACCCGGCCTGGGCCTTCGCCTGCAAATCGATAGGCCCTTGACCCAGTCCTTCAGCGAGGGTTTCAGCAACTACTCGATTTCCTGGGCCATGGGCGGCGCGGACTCCGAGTCCAGCCAGAAAACATGGAACATGACGGGATCCTACTCGGTCATGCCCATCAGCCTCAACGGCTTCGTCCGCCTGGCCCTGGGGCCTGTCGTCACCGCCTTTTTGACCGGCGGACCGACCTATTTCACAGGCAAGTTTTCCGCGGATTCCAGCATCGGCTACGCCCGCTCCTGGTTCGACACCGCCCAGAACTTCGAGGTCTATGCCGTTCCCGTCAAGATGGATCAATCCATCAAAGGCTGGGGCTTCAATGTCGGGACCGGGTTGGAAGTCTGGGTCAACCGGACCGTCGCCATCCTGTTGGAGGGCGCCTATTTCGGCGGGCCGACGGCCACCCAAAAATGGGCCGTTCAGGCCGGGCCGTACGAACCCAGCAGCACGGGGGGGATCCGCTGGACCGACCCGGCGCTGCCCGAGGCGCTGGCCAATTATGTCTCTCCTGTGGCCATCCAACTTTCCTTCTTCAAGATCGTCACCGGGGTCAAGATCCATCTCTGATCCGGCGGCTGATTCCCAGGCGGCGAGGCGAGCTCAGCGGCCTTTCTTTTCCAGGACGTAAAAACAGCGTTCGCCGCAAATAAAATCGTCCAGCCGGAAGCCGGCCTTGAAATAGTGGAGGAAGGCCGAGCGGACGGCCTTCTGCCAGGCGGCGATAAGGCCGGACTTGCCCTTGAGATCGCGGACGGCCTTGGGAATCTCGACCAGGATCCTTTTATCCAAGCAATCATACCGCGGGCGTTTGGGGCGGATGTCGGGATAAGTCCCCTCCGCCCGCCGCTCCACCGCCTTGGGCCGGAGGCCGGGATCAAGGGCCGCGGGCGCGCCGCGTCGGCGGCGGTCGACCCGCGCGGAAGCGATCGCCCATTCCATGAGCAAGCGGTCCGTGGGCACGCCCTCCTCCAAGCTCAACGCGGGCGTGGGTCCGTAGAGATCCTCGATGTACGTCCTTCCGGACGCTCCCAGCGTATGCAGGTTGAGATTGGCGTTGCGGGCCTGCAGGGGATCATACGTCCAGGTGATGAGCGTGCCGCCGCGGCGGAGCACCTCCTCGCGCTGGGCCCATTTAAGCATCTTGCCCAGGCCGTGACCCTGATATTCCGTCCGGACGGCGAGATGGTGCGAATGCTGGGCCGGCCGGCCGTGCACGACGGCCGGAAAGGAGAAGACGTAGCCCGCCAGCTCGCGGCCGGCATAAGCGCCCAGAACAATGCCGCCCGTCTCCACGGAAGCGCAGAAATTATGGACGGGGGTGATGTCCAGGTCTGGATGGTTCCAAATGCGGCGCTGGATTTCGACACAGCCCTCGAAATCGGCCGGCTTTTCCAGCCGACGGATGCGGAAATCAGTCATGCAGACGAACTCCCTTCTTCGCGGCCAGCCGCTCATAAACTCTGATGACTTTGAGAGCCATGGCCCGGGAGGAGAACTTGGCGTGGACGGCCTCGAAACCGGCGTCGCCGAACCGCCGGGCCAGGGGCCGGTTCTCGTACAGCTCGAAGATCGCCCCGGCCAGCGCCTTGGGACTACGGGGCAGGACGAGGAATCCCGTCTCGTCGTGAATGACGACCTCGGGAATGCCGCCGACCTGGGTGGCCACGACCGGCAGTCGGCTGGCCATGGCGTCGAGGATGGAACTGCCGAGGCCCTCGGCCTCCGAGGACAGGACGAAACAGTCGAGCGAGGCCAGGATGCGGGGAACATCCTCGCGATGGCCGAGGAAGAAAACCAGATCATCGACCTGCAGGTCCTTGCTCAACTTGTCCAACACCATCTCCAGCGTGCCTTTGCCGACGATGATGATCTTGATCTTGGGCGTCCTGGCTTTGAGCAGGCGGGCGGCCTCGATCAGAGTGCGGTGCCCCTTGCTGTCTTCGAGGTAGGCAACGATGCCGGCCAGGAAATCGTCGGGGGCGAAAGCGAACTCGCGGCGGAGGAAACCCCGGTCGGGGACGTTCTCGAAGGGCGAGAAATCGATGCCCGAGGGGATGACTTCGATGCGCGCCGGGTCGATCCCCCCCTGGACGAGAACATCCCGGACGCTTTCGGAGATGGCGATGATGGCGTCGACGTTGCGGGTGTATTTACGTTTGGAAAAAGGGCCGCTCTTGAGGGGGAAGATCACCCGCCGCGAGACGATCCGCAGCGGGACATGGGCCCGGGCGCAGGCCGCCCCGCCGATGGTCACCGCATGGGCGTCGTGGAAATGGGCCAGTACGCAGCCTTTTTTGCGCATGGCCCGCGACAGTCGGAAGGCCGCCCCGATGTCCGTTTCGCTCTTCATCCGGATAGGCAAAACAGGCAGGCCTTCGGCGGCGGCCTTTTCATGAAGCGGGCAGCCGGGCTGGACAACCAAATAAACGGGAAAACCCTGGTCGCGCAGCTCGCGTGTCAGAAGAAAGGACTGCCGCTGGCCGCCGCGCCATTCCCGGCCCGTGTCAATCTGGAAAAGGCTCAATGCGCTCTCCTTTTTTCCAGATCTCGCGGAGCTTGGCGTAGCGGACGAAGATCGAATAGCCGTTCAGGACGGAAACGACCATCCCGGCGAAGCCGTCCAGAAAACCGCGCTTCAGAACGTACGATTTGACGAAGCGGGAGAAGGGCAGGACGAGCAGGTGGTACCAGCGGCTCTTACGGCCCTGGGCGTAAAGCTTCTGGGCGCCGAGGTCGGCGAACTTGTTCAAGCGGGCCAGATGGTCGCCTATGCTGCGGTAAGTATAATGGCGAAGCGGCCCTTTGAGCTTCCGGATCTCCCCCTGGACGGCCAGCGTCTCGTGGACGTACTCGCCTTCCCAGCGGGCGGCGGCGCGAAGGAAAAGACGGATTTTGCGATCGGGATACCAGCCGCAATGCCGGATCCAGCGCCCCAGGTAGAAAACCAGGCGGGGTATGGAGAAGCCGACGCACGACGGATCCTCGTTCTTAAGCGCCAGGAGCTCGGTCCGCAGCTCCTCGGAGATCCGCTCATCGGCGTCGAGGGAGAGGATCCAGGGATGGACGGCCAGGCCATCGGCGAAATTTTTCTGGTCGGCATAGTTCGTCCACTTTCGCTCGACGACTCGATCGGTGAATTCCCGGGCCAGTTTGACCGTGCGGTCCGTGCTGAAGCTGTCGACGACGATGAACTCGTCGGCGATCCCGGCCAGGCTTCCGAGGGCGGCCTCGATATTGGCTTCCTCGTTGAAGGTGATGAGGACCGCGGAGATTTTCACAGGTTGAAATTACCATAGCGAAATGATTTAGACAAGCAGGGCTCGGGGGTTATAAAAAGACCAGCGGGTCCCGACGAGTTCATATGGGATACAAACGAACTCCTGTTCCCTCTCGCCCAATCGATCCTTTCGTTTTCAGCGGGAAAGGGAATGCGTAGATTGGTCGCGCCCGGGACTAAAATTTTCGACGATTCGGGAGACGCGGGTCAAAACCCGTGCGACGGGCCTTGCCAGTCCCAGGCGAAGCAAGGACGACTAAGCAGGCATGGATTTTCGCCGAAGGCGAAAAGAGCGCGGGAGGGGCGTCGGAACGGATTTTCCTCGCCGGGGAAAATCCGTGTTTTTGATCCGCGTCTCCCGATCGTCGCCCAAATGATTACGGACCGGGCGCCGACCGCAATCAGCCGATGATCTTGAAGCCGCGTTTCTCCAGGCCGACGCCCATCGATTTCTCCAGCCTTTCGACGGACAGGACGAAATCGATCTTGGCTTTGAGCTCGGCCGAACGGGCGTTGGCCAGCTTTTCCTGGAAATCGAGGACGAAATAATTCGTGGATAACCCGACCGCAAATTTCTTGAGTTCGGCGTCCAGGCTCTTCTGGGCCAGCTCGCTGGCCAGGCGGTAGGCGTCAGCCCGCTTGGCGTTGGCCTCGATCGTTCGAACCGCATCGCTGACCTCCAGGGCGGCCTGCTGTTCCTGGGCCTTCAGCTGGACCTGGCTCTGGGCCAGATCGGCCCGGGCGTAGCCCAGGTCGGACCGGGTCAGAAAAGCGCTCATGGGGACGGTCAGCGTCACGCCGACGTTCCAGTTGTTGTAGAGCAGTTTGAAGGCGTCGCGAACGGCGTTCGAGGGGCTTCCCGGCACCGTGCCGACGACGACGCCGGCAAAGACGTTATCCCCGGCATAAATCAACCGGTCGCCCGAGATGCCGGGACTCCAATAGGACAGGGTCAGGTCCAGCGCGGGCAGAGTCTGGTTTCGGGCCACGGCCACGCCGAGCTCTTTGTTTTCAATGTTTTTCTGGGCGATCTTCAGATCGGGCCTTTTCTCCAAAGCCGTCTTGAAGGCCTCGTCGATCGAAATGGGCGTCGCCTGGACGATGGGCTGGTCCACGGGTACGACCTTCTTGGCCCGGGTATCCCCTTCGGCCGCCAGATTGATCATGGTCTTGAACACTTCCTCGCTCCGCGTGATCAGCGATTCGGCCTGGATCAGATCGGCCTCGCGCTGGGCCACCGCGGCCTCGGAGTTGAGGATCTCGAGCGGGGCCAGCTNNGTTCCAATAGGCTTCCTGGACGGCGTAGACCGTTTCCAGCATGGTGTTTCGCAGCTGGGTGTTGGTGACTTCCAGGTTGTTTTCCGCCTGGAGGATCCCCCGGCGGGTGACCTTGGACCCGAAGTTCTTGAGCAGCGGCTGGGTGAAATCGAGGCGCAGGGTGCTGCCGTAGCGCGGGTTGAGCAGCTGATACGGCTGGTTGGTGTCGGACTTATAGTTCTGCAGGGAAAGGGTGAAATTTCCTCCCGTCGGGACGGTCTCGACCAGGGACAGGTCGTAATTGTTCATCTTGCTCCAATTCGTGCCGGCGCCCGAAATCCACCAGTAGGACGGGTTCTCCTGGCGGTTATTGGCATACGAAGCCTGGAGCCCGGGCAGGAAAATTTCGCGGGCCTTGCCCAAAGCAAATTCGGCCAGCCGCGGGGCGTACAACTCGACCGCGATGTTGAGGTTGTTCTTGAGGGCCCGGGCGATGCTCTCCTCCAGGGTCAGGTTGACGATCTCCTTCTCCTGAGCGAGCACGGGCTGGATGAGAATCGCGGCCAAGAGGGCCGCTCCGAAAAATTTGCGCATCATGATGAGCCTCCTGGGGCGGGACCCGTGAAAATCGTCCGGCCCGAATCAAATCAGTCTAACAGAACGCTGGAGCCAAAAATACAACACCAGTTTCACCCTTCCTTATACGGAAAACAGCGTGGATGGTTCTATGGAATTCAAACCCGGAGTTCGATCCCATGGACGGCCAGGCCCAGGCGGCGGATATCGCCGTTGTGGAGATCGTCGTCGGGTACGAAGGTCGGCGAATGAAGAGCCAGGCGGTAAAAACCGCCGGGTTCAAACGCGAAATCCGCGGTGTACTCGGAGGACCGCCCTTTCCGCCCCGGAAAGGAAAACGATACGGCCCTCTCGAACGTCCGGCTTTCCGCCCGGTACGACTCAACGTCCAGGCGGAATTCGGCGCTATCGTCAAAGGGCGAAAAAAAATTCAGATGCACCGATCGGGCCGGGATCCGGACATAGGCGTAAGCCCAGGACTCCCCTTTCGTCCAGCGTCCTCCCCGGCCGTGAAGTTCCGGTTCATGTTCCCAGAAACCCCGCCCGAATTTATCCACCGCCTGTCCGGGGCCCGGAAGCGCGGCCGTGTCGAAAACGAAAAGGTTCCCTTTGCAGCGCCGGCAGATCGCCTCGCCCATGGCGTCCGCCCGGATTCGGGCCCGTTTCTCCGAGCCCAGGACAGAAGCCACGGCGACATCGTCCATGTTGCCCAGGCCCATTTCCGCCTCGTAATCGAGGCAGCAGAGCACATACTCGCCGCCGCTCAGGATGCCGAAGCTTTCGGTCATGGGGCAGGCCCAGGGGCCGGGATTCTCCTCGATGTAAAAAAAAGTCCCGGCGGGCAGGACGCTTCGCAGAAAAGCCTCGTCGCGCGTCCAGAGTTCGAACGACTTGAAGACCAGGAAGACGTTGGGGAGAAACATGTATCCCCAAAACACCTCGTCCTTGAGGCGGAAGAATTCGGGCGGAAGGGCCGCCCGCGAGGCCGCGATCCGGGTTCCGAGGTGGTCCTTGTAGAGCGCGGCGGCCCGTTTCTCTTCAGCGGCCCAGGCGTCGGGGTAGGATTTGCGCAAGGCCCGGGCGAACTTGTCCAGCCGATCGAGCGTTTTTTCGATCCAGCGCCGCTCGGATTTTTCGTCGGCGAAATTGGGCCACAAGCATAGCGGCCGGTCGCTCCGGATCGTCGGGTCGTGACCGACGACGTAATTCGAAGCGATGTGGATCTCCAGGCGGGTCCCGCTCCCCCGGCGGAATTTTTCCTCGGTCACGGCATCGACGAGGCCGAAAAACCGCTGGAAGGACATGTTCGGATATCCGCGCAGGACGAAGGACTCAGGAGTCGCCGTTTGGACGCTGAGGGCCAGGGTCAGATTGGCATGCCTCAGGAGCTCCCGCCGGACGATCTCGTCCTCCAGCATGGTCAGATTGGTGATCAGTGTCACAAGATGCCCTTCGCGCTCCAAAAGATCGAGATATTCAAGGATCCTCCTGTGGAGCAGGGGTTCGCCCAGGACATTGAGCAGGATCGGCGGCCGCAGGCCCAACGCGTGAAGCTGGTCAAGAAAGCCCCGGACGCGGGCGTCGTCCTGGTGCCGCTTGCCGCGGCGCAGAAGGTCCGAAGGGCAGAAAGCGCAATGCATGTTGCAGTGGCTGGTGAGCTCCATGAACACCGTCCGCGGAACGGCGGGCGGAACGGGCGGGGGATGTGGCATTTCCGGACTCCGCGCCGATTATAGACTAAAAGGCCCGCCGAGAATAAATTCCCCGCCGGCCGGAAGTCCGTTCCCGCCTTGACTTTGCAGCCGGCCTCATCCAATATGGCCCCATGCCGAAAGTCCCCGCCGCGCTGCGCCAGGCGGCTTTCGTTCTGATGGCCTTGCTGGCCGCGCTTTTCCTTCAGATCCGCAGCCAGACGCCCGGCTATTCCTTCCGCGCCCACCGTTGGGCCCCCGACCCCGGACATCTCCTTCTTTCCGCGGCCCTGCTCTATGTTTTGCTGGTCGGGCTCTGGGCTTTGTCCGCGCACTTATTGGGTCGGGCATCCGGCTTGCTCTATAAGCGTTCCCTGGACGAGGATTTCTGGACCTGGTCGCCCCTGTTTTTCCTGGCCCTGACGCCGCTCGTTCTGAGGCATTACCTGACCCGGGACGACCTCGCCGTCCGATTGGGACTTTGGCTTATGGCGGTGCTTGCCGCCGTTCTCTATCTTAAAATCGTCCGCTGGCGCGAAATCGGCCGGACAAGGCCGATGATCGGGGTTCCGCTCGCGCGACGTCTGCTGGATCTGTCTCCGCGCCGCAAGCTGCCGATTCTCTTCTTGGCCTCCGTGCTCGTCTACAACGCGGGCGCCGCGCTCATGATCGCCAACGGCCAGACACCCGGCGGGGACGAACCCCACTACCTCCTGATGACCCAAAGCCTGCTGGCCGACGGAGACCTCGATCTGGCCAATAATTACGAACAGCGGGACTACCACGCCTATCTCCCGGCTCCGATCGTCATTCAGCCGCATACGGTCCCCGGGGCCCGGGCGGGAAGCGCCTATTCGTTCCATTCGCCCGGAGTCTCCTTCTATCTCGTCCCCTTCGCCTTCCTGGGACGGCTCTTCGGCTCCGGGGGAATCGTGTTCTGGGCCCGCTTGGCCATGAGCCTGATCGGGGCGCTTTTCGGACTGCAGATCTATCTCCTGGCCCGCCGGGAATTCGGCCGCGAAACCCTGGCCCTCGGATTATGGGCACTGGTCGCGTTCACGTCTCCGGTTTTCTTCTACTCGATCCATATCTACCCCGAAATCTTCGCCGCCCTTTTCTCCGTCCTCGTCTTCCGCCTGCTCCGCGATCCCGGACGGCTGACGGCGGGCCGCCTCATTCTTTGCGGGACGGTTCTTCCGGCGATGGTCTGGTTCCACGCCTTGAAATATGTTTTCCTCATCGTCCCCCTGGCCCTCTACGCCCTCTGGGTCCTGTGGAAGAAAAAAGCGGGCCCGGGCGCCTGGGCCGCGTTCCTCGGCCCGGCTGCGGCCGTCGGCCTCCTCTACCTCGCTTTTCAATTTCATTATTACGGATCGTTCAACCCGACCGCCGTCTCCTGGCAGGGAGCCATGGACAGCCGCGAGTCGCTGTCCTTCCTGAAGCGCATGCTGACCGGCATTCCCTTCCGCTTCCGTCTCGATACGCTGGCCGGGTATTTTTTCGACCAGCGGGACGGCCTGCTGTTCTACGCTCCGCTCTATTTTTTTTCGTTCCTGGGCCTGCTCGACCTGCTCAAGCGCCGCCGCAAAACGGCGGGACTCGTCCTGGCCCTGGCCCTCCCCTACGTTCTCGTTTCGGCCTTCTTGACCCAGCGGGCGGGATACGCCCCGCAGGCCCGGCCTCTTGTCGGCATCATCTGGGCGCTGGCCTACTTCTGCGGCGCCTATCTGGCCTCGGGTGAGAGAAAGGGATTCGCTTTCCTGTTCCGGCTGGCCGCCGGCTGGGGCCTGCTGGCCGTCTGGATTCTTCTCCAAAACCCCCTGGCCCTTTACCAGGAAACGACGCAGGGCACGGTGGAGCGGGCCGGCGCCCTGTTCACCCTGCTCAGCAACCTCCATCACTCCATCGCCCGTCTCCTGCCGTCCTTCATCAAGATCGACGAATGGAAGTGGGCGCCCAATTTCATCTGGCCGGCCCTATTGGCCGTATTCATCGGGGTCTATGCCCTGGTCCGGGCGCCCCGCAAACCCTGGCCGTTCGGCGGGCACCTCGCGTTTGCCGCCTTGGCCTTGGGAATCGGTTTCGCCGGATTCGTCGCCGTTCCCCGCCTGGCCCTGGGAACGCCCCGCCCGGCCGAGCTCCCCACGGGCGATACGCTCAGCTTCTATGGGCTGTCGCGGGTGGCCCGCATGCATCTGCCGGCCCGTTTTTCCCTCCTGGAGGATGGGCGCGATTACAACTTCTATTTTTCCTCGCCCCGGCGCATCCGCAGACTGCGCGTCGATTTCGGCTCTCAAAAAGGGGACTACGACCTGCAGCTCGGGTTCTTCGACGAGGCCCCGGACCTTTATGCCACGCGGGGCGGGCTGGATACGCGGGTGTTCGAGAACCCGCCCGCATATCGCCTGGGGAAAGCGTACCTCTACCGGATTTCGATCCACCTGGAGAAGAAATCAGACGTCAGGACCGGGATCGATCCGTATCAGTTCGCCCTCGAGCCGGTTCGTTGAACAGGGCGAATTTCAACAATCCTTTTTTGTGCAGCTTGAATTTGACTAGCGTCTTGAGGATGGACAACCCATAGACGATGCTCCGGCCGATGCCGATCTGGCTGGCCTCTTCGAAATAGCGCGTTTCGATGGGGATTTCCCGGATGCGCAGACCGCGCAGGACGCCCTGGGCGATGATCTCCGAATCGAAGACGAAATCATCGGAATCGGCCATGAAATTGACCGTTTCCAGGTAGCGCCGCGTATAGGCCCGCAGGCCGGAATGGTACTCGGTCAGGTACATGTAGAACGCCGCGTTCTCCACGGCCGTCAGGAAGATGTTGGCCAGGTATTTCCACTTCGGCATGCCTCCCTCCATGGGCAGGCCACCGAGCATTCGCGAGCCGAACATGGCATCGCAGGCACCGTCCAGGAGAGGTTGGATGAGTTGGGGAATGACGGTCGGATCATACTGATGGTCGGGATGGACCATGACCATGATCTCACCGCCGCGCTTCATGGCCTCCGTATAGCAGGTCTTCTGGTTTCCCCCGTAACCCTTGTTCTTCTCGTGGACGAAAACCCGCAGCCCCAGTGAGCGGGCCAGGGCCACCGTGCCGTCGCGGCTTCCGTCGTCGACGAGGATGATCTCATCGACCCAGTCCATGGGGATGTCGTCAAGGGTCCGTTGGAGGGTCCTCTCAGCGTTGTAGGCCGGCATGACGACGATGACTTTGCGGCCACGTTTCGGAGCATCGCTCATGGGAATCACCGAATTCATAATCACTCTTTTATATCATAGTTCGAAATGGAGAAAAAACCATGAGCCTTGAAAATGGATGCCGGGCTTTACCGGTCCTCCGCGAAAGCAAGGATTGACAGGTTCGCCTCCGCCGCGACATACTCCTGTCATGTTCAAACGACTTCCCCCGTGGGCCGCGGCCTTGCTCCTCGTCGAAGCGGCGGGATTGTCTTTTTTCCTGGCCCTCGTCCGCCAATCGCCTGCCTATTCCATTGTTCGTCACGGGCTCAAGCTGGACAAGTCATCCCTGATCCCATTCCTTGGCCTGGGCGCGGCCGTCTTCGGCGGGCTGGTCATCCTCGTCTTGTCTCTGGCCCGGCGCGAAGCCGAGGCCTTCCGGGGCGATTTCCAGGCCCGGCTAAAAAGCGGCGTCCTGTCGACGACGCCCGTCCTGGCGCTGCTCTTCTCCCCCCTCCTGCTCGCCGATTATTGGGACCGCGACGATTTCCGCGAGCGTCTTCTCCTTCTGGGGATCTTCGTCCTGCTGGCCGCGGCCTATCTCAAGCTCAGCGAATGGGCGGACCTCGAGCGGAAGCGCCGCTGGACGCCCTCGGCCGTACTGCAGAAGTTTCTGAAGACGCCCCTGAAACGGCGCCTCATCCTTATGGGCGCCGCGGCTTTCGTCCTCTACACCGGCTGCGCCCTGCTCCTCGTACGCGAAGGCGTGGGCTTTTCGGGCGATGAGCCCAACTACCTGATGACGACCCACAGTCTTGTTTATGACCGGGACATCAACGTATACAACAATTATCTGCATAAGGATTATTTCCACTTCTATTCGGAAAAAGAGAATCCCGGCCTCAAGCTGGACGTCTACGCCCGGCAGGGGCGGCGCGGGCCCGGCCACGACTATCCGATCAACCTGCCCGGGATTTCCGTGCTCATGGTCCCGTTCTACGCCCTGGCCCAACAGTTCGGCGACGGCTGGATCCGCAGCTTCCTCATCCGGGGCAGCCTGATCATCTGGGCCGTGCTGTTGGGACTTCAGCTCTATCTCCTGGCCCGCGACCTTTGGAAGCGCGAAGTCCTGTCCCTGGGGCTCTGGGCACTCTACGGCTTAAGCGCACCCGTGCTTTTCTACGCCGTCCATCTCTACCCCGAGATCCCCATCGCCCTGTTCTCAACATACATCTACCGGATGGCCCGAAAAGGAAGCCCCCTGAACACGAGACGCCTCCTGGGCATGGGCCTGTTGCTGGGTTCGTTTTTCTGGTTCGGCCTCAAGTTCAATATGATCTTCTGGCCCTTGCTGGCGGTCTGCGGCTATTATTTGTGGAAATCCGAGCCGCGCCGGGCCCGGATTCTGTGGCTGGCCGTCCCCGCCTTGGCCGGAATGGGATTGTTCTATGGGGCCGTCTGGGACATGTACGGAACGCTCTCTCCGTTCGCCGTCTATGATGGGACGGTCAGCGCCACGCAGTCCCAAGCCATCCTGCGGGCGTTTCTCGATCTGCCCCACGCGGCCCGCCTCGACTCGTTCTTCGATTATTTTCTGGACCAGCGCGACGGGCTCCTCCCCTATGCGCCTTTTTACGTCTTCGCCTTCCTGGGCCTCATCGGAATGATCAAGCGGGCCCGCCGTGAGCTCATCGGCCTGCTCCTCATCGGAGCGCCCTTCGTCCTCAACTATGCGTTCTTCACCCACCGCCAGGGGTTCTGCCCGCCGGGCCGGGTGCTGGCCCCGCTCTCCTGGATCGGCGCCATAGCGGTGGGCCAGTTTCTGGCCCGGAACGGGCGACGCATCTTCACCTGGCTTTTCGGCCTGGCCGTCGCCGCCGGATTCGGCATATCAGGCGTCCTCTTGACTCACCCCCACTATCTCTACCAGCCGACAACCCACGACAATGCCCAGCGGGCCGCGGACCTGTTCATCCATCTGGGCAACATCAAGCTTTTCCTGCCGCCCTGGCTGCCTTCATTCATCAAGATCGAGGGCGGCAATTCCGGATACATTCCAAACTATCTTTGGATCGGCGGGATCGCCGTCTTCATCGCCGCTTACGTCCTTTTCGGTTCGCAACGGGGCCCTTCCCTGCCCCGGATCTTCCATTTCGCCGCGGCGGCGATCCTGCTGGGGGCGGCGGTATTCCTCTGGGTCCTCCATCCGCGTCCCGCTCTTTTCCCGGACTGGCGGGCAAGCTATGTGAGCGGTGAAGAGCTGGGATTCTATATCCCTCCGGCGGGGTCAGGAATCATCGCCAAGGGAGAGGGCGAGATGTATCTGCATTTCGCCAAGCCGTACCGCTTCATCTTCGCCTCCCGCGATCCCCTCCGGCGGATCAAGCTGAAGGTCGGTTCGGAGAAGGGCGAGCACACCGCCCGCCTGACGTTTTTCGACAAGCCCCTGGACATCATCCCGACCTCCCGGGAATTCCGGCTCCTGCAATTCATGCCCCAGGCGGCCTACCGCTGGCGCGGCCTCTACATGTACGAGATCGGCGTCGATCTGCGCCAATCCTCGGACGAATTCATGCCCGCCGCTCCTTATCTCCTGAAGATCACCCCGGTTCGGGAAAGACGCTCGAAGGGGATGTGAAAAGGCTGCGGACCGTCAGTTGATGAGGATGGCGCGGATCTCTTCGGCGGAGTCCACCAGATGCGTCGGATGGTGGCGCCCTAGAAACTCCCGGCGATGGAAGCCCCAGCTGACGGCGATGATGTCGACGGGGATTTTCTGGCAGGCCTCGATATCCCGGACTTCGTCGCCGACATAGATGACGTTCTCCCTGGTCAAGCCGTGTTTATGGAGCAGGTGCAGGAGGGCCCGGTTCTTGCCCAGAAAATTCGATTCGGAGTGGATGAAATCGAAGACATCCAGCCCGCGTGAGCGAAGGAGTTTGCGGACGTTCTCTTCGGAATTGGAGGTCAGGATCCCCAGTCCGAAACCCTTGGCCTTCAATTCAAGGACCAGGTCGCGGATGCCGGGAAAGAGGGCCACCTCGTGCATCCGGTGATGGAGCTCCTTCTGGGAACGGATCATGAGCCCCGGCACCTTGACCAGGGGAATCTTGTACTTTTTGATGATTTCGGAGTTGGAGAGCCCGCGTAAATCCTCGACGTCCTTGTCGTTCAGGGGTTTGAAATGGAATTCTTCCGCGTGTTCATTGATCATGCGGATGATGGCGGAGAGGGTGTCGGCGATGGTGCCGTCAAAATCGAAGATCAGGGTGCAGGGGTTCGTTCGTCCCGCGGGATGGACAAGAATCTGTTCGCCGGCGGATTCGTTCGACATGCGCACATAACCTCATATTATTGTACCGCTCACTTTCCGGCGAGTCAAACGGACCGCGGCAGGGCGGCGCGATCAGCCGCCGAAAAGGCTGCGCGGATAGGCGTCGAGCTCGAGGGCCGGCGGAATGGGAACGCCGGCCCGAATCCTGGCCAGGGCCAGGGCGCCGACCATGGCCGCGTTGTCCGTGCAGAGCTTCCCCGAAGGAATGGCCCAGCGCAATCCGCCGGAACGGGCGGCTTCCTCGAAACGTTTCCGCAACCGGGCGTTCCGGGCCACGCCCCCGCAGAGGACAAGGGCGCGGGGATCGGTGCGTTCGGCGGCCCTTAGTAGGTTCTCGATCAGGGCCCGGACGACGGCCGACTCGAAGCTGGCCAGGAAATCGGGCAGGCGGGGATGATCCTTGGCGATCCGGTTTTCGCGGATGATCCGCAGGGCGGCCGTCTTGAGTCCGCTGAAGCTGAAGTCGAGGCTGCGGTCGGACATCCGGGGAAGGGCGAATTCAAAGGCCGCGGGATCTCCGGGTTCAGCCAGCCGCTGGATGACGGGCCCGCCGGGATAACCCAATTCGAGAAACTTGGCCACCTTGTCCAGGGCCTCTCCGGCGGCATCATCGCGCGTCCGGCCAAGCCTCTCATAGAGCAGCGGCTCTTTCAACAGGAATAGCGACGTATGTCCGCCCGAAACAATCAGGGCCAGGGCCGGATAAGGCGTCTCGGGATGCTCGAGGAAGGCCGCTTGGATATGGGCCTGGACATGGTCGACCCCGACGAGCGGCTTGCCGCGGACATAGGCCAGCCCCTTGGCGAAGGACACACCGACGAGGAGCGATCCGATCAGGCCGGGCCCCTGGGTGACGGCGAAGACGTCGATGCCGGCCAGAGGCACGCCCGCGGCCGTCAGGCTTTCCCGGACGACCGGATCAATGGACTTCAGATGCTGACGGGAAGCGAGTTCCGGCACGACGCCTCCGAAAGGGGCGTGGATTTCGTCCTGGGACAGGACGATGTTGCTGAGGACGCGGGCCTCTCCGTCCGGGACGGCGGCCGCGGTCTCACCCCTGCCGCCGGCTTTGCCGCCGTCGAGTGTTAAGCTTCCGCTGCCTTCCAATACGGCAGCGGAAGTTTCATCACACGAGGTTTCAATGGCTAGAACGTGCATGGCCTCGCCATTATAGCGCAAATGGCAGGGACTCAGCGGAGAGCGGCGATGGTCCGTTCGAACGGCGGGCGGACCACGCCTTTCTCCGTAATGATCGCTGTGATGTAGCGATGCGGAGTCACATCAAAGGCCGGGTTACGCACCGCGGCCGCCGGGGGGACGATCAAACGCCCGTTGATCTCCCGCACTTCGGCGGCGGGACGCTCCTCGATGGGAATCAGGCCGCCCTGTTCGAGCGAGAAGTCGAAGGTGCTGAGCGGCGCGGCCACATAGAACGGGATCCCGTTTTCTTTGCCCAGAACGGCCACGGAGTACGTGCCGATCTTGTTGGCCGTGTCGCCGTTGCGGGCGATGCGGTCGGCGCCGACGACGGCCAGGGAAATCTCCCCTTTCTGCATCAGCCAACCGGCCATGTTATCGGTGATGACCTTGTAGGGAATGCCGAGCCTCTCCAACTCCCAAGCGGTCAGGCGGGCGCCCTGCAGGAACGGCCGGGTTTCGTCGGCAAATACCCGGATCCGGCGGCCCGCCTCCCAAGCCGATCGGATGACGCCGATGGCGGTGCCATAGCCCGCCGTGGCCAGCCCGCCCGCGTTGCAATGGGTCAGGACGGTGTCGCCGTCCTTGATCAACTCGGCGCCGTGCGCGCCGATCCGTCGGCAGATGTCCTCGTCTTCGTGATCGATGGCCGTGGCTTCGTCGAGAAGCCGCTGCTTGAGCGCGGCCAAGGGCCGTTCTTTTTGTTCCTCGAAGATGGCCTTCATCCGCTCCAGGGCCCAAAAGAGATTGCGGGCCGTGGGCCGCGTCCGGAAGAGCCGCCGCTGGATACGGTCATATTCGGCTTCGAGGTCGTCGCGATCGCTGAGACGCGCGACGCCCAAGGCCACTCCATAAGCGGCGGCGACTCCGATGGCCGGCGCGCCGCGGATGATCATGGTCTCGATGGCCGCGGCGACCTGCTCCTCGTCGGCGCATTCGACATAGGTCTCCTCGAGCGGCAGCCGCCGCTGGTCGATCATCACCACCTTCCCGTCTTTCCATTCGATCGTCGGATGCATGCTCGTCCTCGCTTGAAGTATGGGCTCTATTATACGGGAGTCCCTCGTGGTCTCACAGTTTTCAATATTTTGTTTATTTTAAATGAATCAGCGTGGTTTAGGCTTTCGAGGTGTCCCGCTCGGAAAGAATGGGAGGTCGGAGCGACCCTTTTGACCCGAGCCTCCTATCCCGATTTACAAATAAAATGGGCAGCCGAGGGGCGTACGGGGGCAAACCCGTGCGATGGGCTTTGCAATCCTCAGCGAAGCAAGGACGACGAAGCGGGCACGGTTCCTCCTCATTACAAGCGATATCCTTCCAATCTATGAGGAGGAGAGCGAAGGAGGCGCGTCGGAGCGAGTTTTCCACGCCGGGGAAAACGAGCGCGTTTTGACTTGCCTGCCTCCCCCGACTCCCCACCTATTTGACCTCGAGGATGGCCAGGAACGCCTCCTGGGGGATATCAATCTTGCCGACCGTCCGCATGCGCTTCTTGCCGGC
>PMCY01000041.1:35781-61360 GCA_003154255.1 Candidatus Aminicenantota bacterium
GGATATCCAATTTGACCAGCGGCCCAGGCCGGTATCCGGCCAGCTCGTAATCCAGCGAAGCGTAGCCTTGGGAGACCATCTTCAGCTGGCCGAAAAAGTCGAAGACGACCTCATTGAGGGGCAGGAGATAGCTGAGCAGGACGCGCTGGGGGCTGATGTACTCCATCTTTTTCTGCTCGCCCCGCCGGCCTTCCAGAAGCGCCAGGATGGCGCCGATGTAGCGGTCGGGGGTCAGGATGATGGCTTCCAGGAGCGGCTCTTCGATGCGCTCGATCTCGGCCGGAGGGGGGAGTTGGGAGGGCGTCCGGACTTCACGGATCTCCCCCGACTTCGTGGTCACCCGGTAGCTGACGGTCGGAGCCGTCGTCAGGAGGGTCAGCCCGAATTCGCGCTCCAGGCGCTCCTGGATGATCTCGCGGTGGAGCAGGCCCAGGAACCCGCAGCGGTAGCCCTGGCCCAGGGCCACTGAATTCTCGTTTTCATAGAAGAAGGAAGCGTCATTGAGGCGCAATTTTTCCAGGGCGTCGCGGAGGTCCTCGATTCGTGTATCCCCGGCCGGAAACAATCCGCAGAAGACCATGGGCTTGGCTTCCTTGAATCCCGGCATGGCCTGGGCGGCCGGACGGTTCTTGAGGGTGATCGTGTCGCCGATGCGGGCGTGGCTGAGGGTCTTGATCCCGGCGATGAGATAACCCACTTCGCCGGCCGACAAGCGGTCGATCTTGACCGGCTTGGGCGTCAGGTAGCCCAACTCCTCAACCACATAGTCGGCCTGCATGCCCATGAGCGTGACCGGGTCGCCGATCCGGACCTCGCCGTCGAAGACCCGCACGAGAACGACGACGCCGCGGTACGAATCGAACCAGGAATCGAAAAGGAGGGCTTTAAGGGGCGCTTCCGGATCGCCCTTGGGGGGCGGCACCCGGCGAACGACGGCCTCCAGGACCTCGGCCACGTTCTGGCCGGTTTTGGCGCTCGTTAAAAGGGCGTCCTCGCGGCTCAGCCCGACGACGTTCTCGAGCTGCTCGAGGGCGCCTTCGACGTCTGCCGCGAGAAGGTCGATCTTGTTGATGACGGGGACGAGCAACAGATTGTTCTGGATGGCCAGGTAGGCGTTGGCCAGCGTCTGGGCTTCAACGCCCTGGGACGCATCGATGACCAATAGGGCGCCTTCGCAGGCGGCCAGGCTCCGCGAGACCTCATACGAGAAATCGACATGGCCGGGCGTATCGATGAGATTGAGGAAATACTCCTGTCCGTCCGACGATTTGAACGTCAGGCGGGCCGTCTGGGCTTTGATCGTGATACCCCGCTCGCGCTCCAAGTCCATCGTGTCCAGGTTTTGGGCCCGGGTCTCGCGCGAGGAGATAGCCCCGGTCGTTTCCAAAAAGCGGTCGGCCAGCGTCGATTTCCCGTGGTCGATATGGGCGATGATGGAGAAGTTGCGGATGTTGTTCATGGGAAACAAGTATGATGGCAGAAAAGCCGCCAGGGGTCAATTATCGGGAGGGATTTTCCAGATCGCCCGGCCGCGTCCAAAAAGAAAGGGCCGCTTTCCGCGCTTGGAAAACGGCCCCTTCGAACGAGATGATTCTTTTCAGTACTCCACCAGACCGGCCAGCTTGAGGATGGTCAGGTAATTGAGGATCGCCTGAACGGTGGATTTGCGCTGGGACTGGGCGTCGAGCAGGGATTTGATCTCCAGGACGGAGTGCTTGCCGTTGACCAGGAGCTGCAGCTCGTTAGCCGTGAACAGCTCGGCCGCGTAGGGATACTTGGCTTTCTCGTCCGTCGACACCGCGTCCAAATATTTCCGGTAGCCCTGGTAGCCCTCGGCCATGACCTTGGCAGTAGTCCGCGGGACGATCTTGGCAGCCTTCTTCTCGAGCTCGGTGAGCTCGATCTTGACCGGCTTCGTCCCCAGCCTCTTGGCCGTGACTTCCATGTGCGCTTGCAGAGTCCCCAGATGGGCGGCCCCGACGGCGTCCACGGATTTCTTCAGCTGCGCCACATAGGCCCCGACCGCGGCTTTGTCGGCCGCCAATTGGAGGACCGTATCGAGGGTGTCCTTTTCAGTCAGGATTCCGCCCTCGATATAGCCCCGGGCTTCCTTATAGGCGTCCAGCAGCGTCTTGTCCGTTGCCCGGTTGAGCGCTTCCAGCCCGACGACCAGGGAATGACCGAGGCGGCGGGCCGCGTTGCTGGCGATCTCGCCGGCGATCTTGACGGCCATATTGTCGTCGGCGTTGGCCACGGTGTAGGCGCCGGCCGCGCCGATGGCCACGACCCGTTTCAACTGGGTCGGATCGGATTTGTCCGGCAGATCGCCAGAGGTGTGGTACCAGCGATCCGGCCAGACGATCATCATGATCCCCGGAACTCGCACGCCCCAGTCGTTGAAGTCCTCGTGATCGGAGGCCCCATAATGGGTCTCGATGGAATACCAGAAGGGCTCGTCCGCCCCGAACGGCGCGACGACCCGCAGGGGGACTTTGTAGGCGTCGGAGCGATTCTGGATCCGCTCCCGGTTGCCCTCGCCCACGTAGCGGTAATAGTTCTCCATGACGTCGTTGATGAAGTGGGCGTTCCCGAACGTCGTCCGCATCAGGCACATGAAGCCCTGGTTCTTGCTCAGCCATTCGCCGACCATGTCCATGTTGATGTTGGCCAGAGTCTTGTCCATGACCGGCTTGTTGGCCTTGATCCACATTCCGGTGCCGCCGATTTCCGGCCCCCATAGGAAGCGAATGCTCCTTTTCGGCTTGGGCAGGCGGCCCTCGCCGATGAGCGTGTTCAGGACGCGGGCGACTTCCAGGATGGCCGCGCTGCCCGAGGTGTTGTCGTTGGCCCCAAACTTGGTGATGCCCTCGAAGAGATGGGCGGAGAAAATAATCTCGCCGGCGGCGGGATCGGTCCCGGGGATGACGGCGACAATATCCTCATTGTTGTATTTTTCCTGCTTCGAATCGACGATCGCGTGGACCGTGATCTTTTCGTTGGCCATCAGCCGCTGCTTCAGGAAATCGCCTTCCCGGACGGGAAGCTGAAACCCGAACTTGGGCTTGGGCGCAGGCGCCGGGGCCGCGGGAGGCGTGGCGGGCTGGGTCGGCGGCTGTTGGCCGCGGGCGCCGCCGGGCGCTCCACCAGGACCGCCGGGGCCGCCCCTTTGTCCGCGCATCCCGCCGACGCTGGCCCAGGGCATCTGGAGCGGATCCAGGTACGGCCGCGACTGGCTGATGGCGATGACGCCCAGGGCGCCCTTCTGCTGGCAGGCGTAATTATGGACCTGTCCGATCGATCCTTCGGTGACGACGATCTTGCCTTCGACCTTGGCCGCGTCGATCTCCGCGGGCGTGCCCCGGCCGACCCAGGCCAATTCGGCCGTGACGTCGGTCGGCTGGCTGCCCGAAGCCAGCATGGGGACCATGTCGTGCATGGAGGCCAGCTTCTGGTGCTTGGGCTTCATCTCCCAGAGCTCGCCCTTCACGCCGTCCCAGATCTCGCCGCCCGGGAATTTCACCAGCTCGGCCTGGATTCCATATTGTTTCAGGCGTTTGAGGACGACCTGGGTTTCCACGAACGGTCCGGCGTACTCCTCGGACAGCCGGTCCCGGTTGTAGCCGTTGATGTCGATGATCGTATCCAGGGCCGTCTCGCCGGACGCCTCGCCGACGATCTCGTCCATGTGTTCCTTGGGCAGCAGCGTCCAGTACAGCCAGGGCGTGTATTGGGCCGCCGCGCCGCCGGGGAGAAGGACCAGGGCCGCCCCGCCGACGAGAGCAAAGATGGTCCAGCCGATGATGATGCGTTTTTTCATTGAGTCTCCTCCGTCGATGAGACGCCGCGGGCGTCCCTCTTTTTCCGATTCCGCTCCGCGCCGCCGGACGCTGATCCGGTCAGCGGGCGGCAAAGGGCTCGTCGATCGAAACGGCCTCCAGGCCGCCCAGTATCCGCCCGCCGTCTTCGGTGACCACCATGCAGTCCTCGGTGCGGATGCCGAACTCACCATAAATATAGATCCCGGGCTCGTTGGAAAAGGTCATGCCCGGCTCCATCATAAGCATGTTGCCGCGGACGAGGTACGGATACTCGTGACCTTCCAAGCCGATGCCGTGTCCGAGACGGTGGGCGAAATACTTATAGTCCGGTCCGAACCCGCCGTCTTCGATCACCTTGCGGGCGGCGATATCGACGTCCTGGCAAGCCGCCCCGGGCCGAGCCGCCTTCAGGGCAGCGGCCTGGGATTTCCGGACGATGTCCCAAACTTTTCTCATCCTGTCCGTAGCCTTGCCGAAGACGATCGTCCGGGTCACATCCGAGCTGTAGCCTTGCACGGAGCACCCGCCATCAACCATGATGACCGTGCCGTCCTGGACGGTCCGCGGCGTCCGAGACCCGTGGGGGAAGGCCGTGTTGGTCCCGAACTGCGGCCCTCCTCCGCCGTTGGCCCCCATCTTCTGGTGGGCCTCGGCGACGGCCCCCGCGAGCTCGCGGGGGGTCATCCCCTCCTTGATGTGCTTGAAGGCCTCCCGGTAAGCCAGCTTGGTGATGCGGTTGGCCAGGTCCATAAAGGCGATCTCCTTGGCCGTCTTGGTCCCCCGGCAGCCCTCCGTGACGACGGCGCCATCGGCCAACTCCAGGCTCGGCGCGTCGCGCTTCAAGCCGAAGATCTGGAAGGCGACGACATTGGGCGCGATGCCCAGGCGCGAACCGCCGAGCTCCTTGACGATTCCGGCGATTATTTTATAAGGGCTCTCGTGCTCGTCCCAGGTGCGGACCTCCTGTCCGGCCGGGATGGATTCCTTGGCCCGTTCAAGTTCAAAGGACGGGCAAACCCAGACGGGGCGGCCTTTCTTGTTGAGGACTGCGCCGAACGTCCGCTCGCTTAGGCCCCAGTTGACGGTGGTGAAATAAGAGAGATTGACGCCGCCGTTGAGAAAAACTGCGTCCAAACGATGGGCGGCCATCAGCCCCCTGGCCCGCTCCTGGCGGGCTTCGTAGTCCTCGGGTCCCAGGGGCTGGACGCCCTTGACCAGGTTCTCAAGCGGGGGAGCACCGCCGGAGTTTTGAGCGGCCAATCCATTTGCGAATCCGGAAAGAGAGAGCGACAGGCCGCCGATTTTAAGGAATTCACGCCGATTGACCATGGAAGACTCCTTGAAAAGAATGGGAAGTCCGGGGAAACCCGCTTGCATGGGAAAGGTGGGACGGTCGATGGGAAGGCACGAGGGACTCACGTTATCACCGAGCCAGGGTGATGTCAAATGTATCAGACCGAATGCGTTCGGAGTCCGTCTGCGTTGACATTTCCCCGAGGGTCGGGTATGTTACCGGTTGGTGTTCTTCCGTCCAAAATCGAGAATTCGTATAGGAGGCATAAATGTTTGGATCTTTAGGACCTCAGGAACTGTTGATCATCCTGCTCATCGTGATCATCATCTTCGGAGCCAAAAAGCTCCCCGATCTGGGGAAGTCGTTGGGTGAGGGCATTAAAAATTTCAAGGGCTCCATCAGCGGCAAAGACAAGGACCAGGACAAGAAAGACGAGACCAAAACCAACCCTCCCACCAAGGATTAATGCAACGGACCATCGAAAAGCTGGCCCACGAGCGGGGCGTGCTCGAAGAGACGCTCCAGCGGCAGATGGAAGGATTGACGTCCATTGCCGGCGAGCTCGAAGGGCTGGACGCGCGGCTGAAACCCTCTCCGGAGTCCGCGCCTAGAAAGGGATTATTCTCCGGCGCCCCGCCTGCTTTTGAGATCCGCGATCTTCTCAGCCAGACGATCGGACAAACCCGAACCTTAGCCGAAACCTGTCGCGTCCTTCTTGACACGGTTTCTCACCTGGCCCAAGCCCGTGACCGGGAATGGGACGCTCTGGGCAACAACCACCTGGCCATGATCTTCAAGAGCATGGAGTGGCGCGTCGACGGGCTGGCCGCCGCCTATAACGACGTGGCCTCAATGGCCCGGACGTTCACCCTCCTGCAGGACCAGCTGGGCCGCCTTTCGGCCGCCCTGGCCGAGAAACACAATCCCTCTCCCGTTGACGTAGCCGGCTTGCTGGAGCCGCTCCGGGACTGGCGATATGAACGTTTCGAGAACCGCCATCGCGGCCCTGGCGAGGAGATCCGCCGCAAGCAGGAGGCTTTTCTTGCGTTTTTCCGCTCCGGCGGCGCCATCCTCGACTTGGGCTGCGGCCGCGGCGAATTCCTCGAGCTTTTACGCGACCGGGGGTTCCAGGGCGAAGGTGTCGATCTCAATGCCCAGATGATCCGCCTCTGCCGGGACAAAGGTCTGGAAGCCCGCAAGGCCGACATCCTGGAAGCCCTGGCCGGGACTTCGGACGGTTCGCTCGACGGGATATTCTCCTCCCAGGTCATCGAACACGTTTCCGCCGCTCACCTCGAGCGCCTCATCGAGCTGGCCTTCGCCAAATTGGCTCCGGGCGGCACCGTGGTCCTGGAAACGATCAACCCGGCCTCGGTCTTCGCCCTGGTCCAGGTCTATTTTCTGGACCTCTCCCATCGCCTTCCCGTCCATCCGCTGGCCCTCCGCTTCCTCCTTGAATCGGCGGGTTTCTCCGACGTTCGCATCATCTACGGAAACGGGCTGGACGAGGAAATGTTGAGGCCGCTGCCTCCGGCCGACGAACGGACCGCCATCCTGAACGACGACATCGACCGGCTGAACCGGCTTCTCTATGCCTCGCCCGAATACGCGGCCGTGGGCCGGAAGAATTGACCATGTCCGTCAGCGCCGGCTTCGATCTCGGAGGCACCCAGCTTAAATACGGGCTCGTCGACCAGGACGGGTCCGTCCTCTACAAGGCCAGAATCCCGACGCCCTCCACGGTGATCGATTTGATCGACCGGCTGCCGGCCATTTGGGCGGACCTGAAAGGCCGCTCTCCCGAACCCATCGGGGCGGCCGGCTTGGGCTTGCCCGGCATTTACGACGTCCGCCTCGGGCGCATCCGGCAGTCCCCCCACTGCGCCGGTCTGGACGAATTCGATCTCGCTCCGGCCCTGGCCGGCATCCTGGACGTCCCTTTCGTAATCGACAACGACGCCAACCTGGCCGCCCTGGGCGAATGGACCCACGGCGCCGGACGGGGGACATCCAGCCTCATTGTGATGACGATCGGCACCGGCATAGGCGCCGGGATCATCCTCGAAGGACGAATCTGGGGGGGGGTCCGCGGCTTCGCCGGCGAAATCGGCCACGTCTCCATCCGTCCGGACGGCCTGGAATGCCCCTGCGGCAACCGCGGATGCCTGGAGACCGAAGTCTCCGCCCGGGCCATCCTGCGCCGCTACCGGGATTTTTCGGCCGCCGCCGAGGATTTGACTCCGGAGGATGTTCACCGGCGCGCTGAGGCCGGCGATAAAGGGGCCCGTCGCGCTTTCCTGGAGGCCGGGACGTTCTTGGGACTCGGGCTGAGCCTGCTCATCAACGTCCTCAATCCCGAGATGATCCTGATCGGCGGGGGGATCATGACCGCGGGAGACCTCCTGCTTGGTCCGGCCGTCGCGGAAGCGGGCCGGCGTTCGTATCGGGCCTCCTTCGAGGCCTGCACGATCCGTCGGGCCGCCTTGGGCAACGACGCCGGACTGATCGGCGCCGCCGCCCTGGCGGCCGGAAGGATGGATCCTGAATCATGAATATTTTGCCTGCCCGGCAACGAACAATCGACGAATCGCGTATCAAGAAAGACGAGGAGCTCTCATGAATAGACGAATTATGCGCACCGCCTTGTTCCTGGCCCTGTCGATCGCCGCCATCGGCCCGCTTCCGGGTCAGGCGACCAAAGGCACCATCCAAGGATTGCTGCGCGATAAAGACCATAAACCGCTGGCCGGAGCCGTCGTCTCGATCGCCGGGTCTTCGCTCCAGGGCCAGCGCGTCTACCTGACCCCGGCCAGCGGCGTTTTCTACTTCCCGGAGCTTCCCCAGGGAGTCTACGAGCTGCGGGCGGAGATGCCCGGACACAAAACCGAAGTCCGGCCCGGAATCCGGATAGGCGTCGGGCAGACGATCGAACTCCTCGTCGGGCTTGAGACCTCGGCCCTGGAGGAGGACACCGTCAATGCCGTCCCCTCCCCCACGGTCAACGTCCATGCCTCCAAATTCAGCATCGATTACGGGCGCAAGCTCCTGACCGCCCTCCCCCTTCAACGCGATTTCGGCGATATCCTGCGGCTTTTCCCCGGATCGATCGGCGAAGGCCTCGTTTTCGACCGCGCCGCCTCCATTCTCGGCGGAACCGTCCGCGGCCAGCGCGTCCTCCTTGACGGCGTCTATGTGGGCGATACCGATTCGTCCCTGCCGATGCTCAATATCAACGTCGATGCCATCGAGGAAATCGAGTTTATCGGCGCCGGCCTGCCCGCCGAGATCGGCCAGGCCGACGGCAGCCTCATCAACATCGTCACCCGCACCGGCGGCAACGCCTTCGAGGGCGGGATCACGGCCTACTATACGGACGGCCGCCTGGCCCAGGACATGTTTTCGGCCGCCGCGTTGAAGGGCCTGAGCATCGTCCCCGCGGAAAAATACAGCGGATACCGTGATTTCTCCCTCGACCTCGGGGGCATGCTCTGGGAGAACCGGGCCTGGGCTTATCTCAGCGGCCGCATCCAGTCCTGGGAAAAGTCCAATCCCTACGCCCCGGAATCGCGCATGGCCCAGATGGACATTTTTGACAGCCCTCACTTCGATTGGTCCCGCCGCGAATGGATGACCTTCTTCCACCTCACGGTCGAGCCCATCAAGCAGGTCCGCTACATGGCCACGGTCCAGATCGGCCATCTTTTCGAGCCTTATGACGGAGCCTCCATCGCCCCCAACGCCTCGTCTGATTACGTCCCGGTCCGGGACGGCGAAAGCAGTTTCTCCACGGCTCACCAGATCGATTATATTCTCAGCCAGGACGCCTCCCTCCAGGTCCGCGGGACATACTCCCACCGGGGTATTCCGCTGCTCTCCCGGACGTCCGGCTTGTATACCTATTTCGATTATCTACACCAGGTCTATTGGGGCGCCTCGGCCTACGACGAGAATGACTCCCGCACGCTCTTCGGCGGAACGGCATCGGTGACGGCATTCTCCGACCGTTTGCTCGGGGGGGCTCACGAGTTTAAGGCCGGCGTCGAGTACGAACAGGGTGAATCCCATATCGACTGGTACCGGCTGAACCCTTATTACTCCCTGTGGTACGATTACGCCGCCGGCAATCCCTACATCGTCGATCCCTTGAACTCGGTCGGGCGCCTGGCCCTCACGCCCGCGCCCGGGGCGTCCGGCATTTGGGACGTCCAGGACAATTTCCGGCGTTTTTCCGCCTTCGTCCGCGACGATCTGAAAACCGGGCGGCTGGCCTTCAACCTCGGCCTGCGGCTCGATTATTCATTCGTTTTCGAACCCGAGGAGGCCCGTACCGCCCTGGCCTACAACTATGGGCCGGAAAACCTGGCCTCGGGGCTGGCCGTCGGGGATCTCCTGACCGCCCTCGAAGATCGCATCCATACGACGACGGGTAAATACACGCCTTTCGATTCCTACTCCACAACGTATAAAAAGATGGCCAATTTTCTGACCCTCTCGCCCCGCCTCGGCGGCGTCCTCGACCTCTTCGGCGACGGCCGGACCGCCCTCAAGGCCTCCTATTCCCGCTATTTCGAATCGGTCTGGACGGCCAAATACAACGCCGGCCAGCTCTATGCCCCCCAGACGGTCCAATGGGACTGGTACGATCTCAACAAAAACAAGATGATGGATCTGCCCGGAACGGACGAATACGTCCTGGTTTCCTCCGTGACCCAGAACCCCAATTCGAACTATTACGAATACACCGACGCGGCCGGCGTCCTGCACTCCCTGAAAGCGCCTTATACGGACGAGATCACAGCCGGCNNGGGCTCATCTGGCTGCCCCTGAACGTCAACGATCCGGTCACCGGGCAGCCGATCACCGTGTACGGCTTGCGGGCCGACCGGCCCGCACCCGACCTGCGGGGGACGAACCCGGCCGAGGCCGAGCGCAAATACTGGGCCTTCGTCCTGACGTTCGACAAGCGGCTGGCCGACAAATGGCAGCTGCGCGGCTCGGTCACCTACAGCTCGTTCCAGGGCAATGTCGGGGCCGGGACGTTCGGCACCCTCGGCCGGACGGCGATGTTCAACGATCCCAACAGCCTGACCAACGCCTACGGGCCGCTTTCTTTCGACCGGCCCCTGCAGATCCAGCTGATGGCCGGCTGGTCCCTTCCCCTCGGCTTCGTCCTGAGCGCCCATTATCAATACCTATCGGGCGCGCCTTATTCCCGGACGCTGCGCGTTTATTTTCCGGCCGATTACATGGGTTTCGGAACGCGTTCTCCCTACTACGATGTCGTGGCCGAAAACGGCGTCGGCAGGTACCCGGCCATGAGCAACCTGGACCTGCGTTTGGAAGCGACCATCCCCGTCGGCCGGCGAAACAAGATCGGCCTTTGCCTGGACGTCTTCAACGCGTTGGGCGACAATGCCATTTACTACAATCTGGATCCGGCGGGCACCCTGCGGGCCGATCTGCCGGCGATGACATACACGACCGGTCCGACCTACAATCAGATCAACTCGGTCTACGGCGTCCGGACCATCCGGCTCGGGGTCAAGTACATTTTTTAACCCGCCGACCTTTTATTTGAAGTCGAGCGTCTTCTTCTGCGTTTCCTTGCCCGTGGTGTTGACCACGGTCACCACAACCTGATCCTTGCCCTGGCCGAGCAGGGCGATCTTGGCTTCGTCTTCCAGGATCAGCGGGACTTCCATGATGAAATTCCGGCCGGCTTTGGAGGGCAGCTCGTCTTCGCCTAGATCGACGCCGAAGGACATCTTGCCCTGTCCGACCACGCTTTTCTTGGCCTCCCGGATTTCCCAGGAGACCTCGAAGGCCGTCTTCATCCGATGCCCGACAGACTTGAACCAGATCTTCTCGTAGGGCATCTGCAGCCGCAGGGTCGCGGCGACCCGTTTCGGCCCCCGCTCGGTAACGGCCAGCTCGGTCTCATAATCGAACGGACGGCCGCTTTCCCGAAGCGCGACTGGCGGCTGGGCCTGGTCCAGGGCCCGGCTGAGCGCGCCGGCATAAGTCAGGTTGAGTTCGCGCAGAGGGGTCAGGTCGTAAGTGGCCAGCCGGAACGTCCCGCTGCAGGTCTGATCGATAAAGACGACCGGGAAATCCCCGTAATACCAAAGCTCGGAGCAGCGGCCCAAAGTGGAGTTGCCCATCGGTGAGGTGCTCCGGTTGGTGGGAGGCCCGAAGAGGACATGAATCCGGCCGCGATCGGTCAGCCAGCCGGGGATCCCCTCGCCCAGAAAGAGCTGGTTGGCCCGTTGGATGCGGGCGAGATATTCGGTCTTGAATTCGTTTTCCTCGGTCGACGGGTCGGGATCGCGCCGCTTCCAGAAGGATTCCATGAAAGCGGGCTTGTCCGCATCGGGCGTCTCGAGGAAGACCTTGCGCTCTTCGGAAGTGATGATATAGCGGACCTGGCTGAGGAACTCGGCGAAGGGCGGGCCGAGCTTCTGCTCCAATTTATAGAGGGTGCAGGCGGCGGACCCCAGGACGGCCGCCAGAACGAGCAAGGCCGGAAGAAAACGCGCGCCGGAATTATTTTTCATGCTATAAAAATAAGCGCAGCGGGCTGGAAAAGCAAGCGGCCGGCCGGGGCAGATCAGCCGGCCGGGTGGGCCAGGGCATAGTAGCGGACGATGAATTTTTCCTGGACGGCGAATGACCAGTGGACGTCGCGGATCTGCTCGACGGCCTCGCGCACATTTCCCCGGCGGAGGCAATCGATGAGGGCGGAGTGCTCCCCGATGGAGGCCTGTTCCCATTCCCTGACGAACCCCTGCTGCCGGGGAAAATCATACAGCCGCTTCTTCAGGGTGTTGACTGTCTTCTTGAGGTACACGTTTCCCGACAAGCTGAGGAAGATGTTGTGGAAGGCCAGATTCTTTTCATAGTAGAGGTCAAAATCGTTGAGGTCAATGGCCTGCTTCATTTCGGCATTAAGCGCCTCCATGAGGGTCAACTCGGCGGCGCCAAGGCGGCCCCGGGCTGCAATCAGGGCCGTGGCCTCCAAAGCGCCCAGGATCTCATAAAAATCCTTTATGTTCTGGAGCGTCAGCGGATTGACGATAATCTTGCGACGGGGCAGGATGGAGACGAAGCCCTCGGTTTCCAGGAGCAGGAGGGCGTCGCGCAGGGGGGTCTTGCTGACGCCCAGCCGGCTCGAGGTTTCCTCCATGTCGATGACCGAGCCGGGGCGCAGGACGCCCGTCCGCATCTGCTCGCGGAGATATTCGTAGACCTGCTCCTTCAACGATTTGACGTTGAGAAGGGGACGCTTGTCCATTGCTGAAGACCCTCCTTAAATCGTAAAAACCGGCGGGAATGAGTCTCAAGAATAGGAAATCAGATCAGCGAAGTCAAGATGAGTTCGGCATGGGAGATTAAAAGGTCGGCGGGTCCTTGCCAGGCGAAGGACTGCAAAGCCCGCCCTGGCTGCCGCGTAGGACTGGCAAGGCCTGCCCTGCCTGCTCGGGCGCCCCGCTCTATTCCTATTGGTATCACCTCCCCGGCCCTCCTGCACAGGAGGGGATCTGTCCGCGGTCTCATAGCGGAGGCGCGGGGTAGGCCGGGGAAAACGAGCGTGTTTTAAGCGGCCTGCCACGAGCCCGATCGACCGCTATTCTGATCAATCGGTCTGTGGTATAAAAGCGAGACAAGGAGCTTTCGATGATCGATATCCGCAACGTGTCCAAAAGCTACAACAAAGGCCAGATCAAGGCCGTCGACGATTTGACCCTGACTGTTCGACCCGGCGAGATCTTCGGTTTTCTCGGCCCCAACGGAGCCGGCAAGACCACTACGATCAAGCTCATCGTCGGCCTGCTCAAGCCCGACGCCGGGACCATCGCCGTGGCCGGCTGGGACACCCAAAGCGAGCCCCTGCGGGCCAAGGCGGTGACCACGTACGTTCCCGACACTCCCGCCATCTACGAGCGGCTGACCGGCCTCGAATACCTCAATTTCATCGGCGACGTCTACGGAGTGCCCAAAAAGGCCCGCCTGGAGCGCATCGAGAAATGGCTGGATATTTTCGAGCTGGCCTCCGCCGTCTCCTCGCCCATCCAGAGCTATTCCCACGGCATGAAGCAGAAGATCGTCCTCATCGCCGCCCTCCTGCCCGGCCCCAAGGTCATGGTCCTGGACGAGCCGATGGTCGGCCTGGACGCCCGGGCCGCCCATCACATGAAAGAGATGATGCGCGAACACTGCGACGCGGGCGGGACGCTCTTCTTCTCCACCCATATCATGGAAGTGGCCGAGAAGCTCTGTGACCGTATCGGCATCATCCACAAAGGCCGCCTCATCGCCTGCGGAACGATGGAGGAGCTGCAGACCCGCAACCGCGAGGAACAGTCGCTGGAGAGCATCTTCCTGGAGCTGACGGACAAATGAAAAAGTTCCTCCTCCTCGTCCGTACCGGGCTTCGGGTCAACTTCAGCCTCTCCCTGCTCAAGCCGAAATACCTCTTCCGCAACAAGAAGGACCTCTGGATGGTTCCCCTGATCGGGCTCGGCCTGGTCGGCCTCATCCCCGTGATGTTCTTTTATGTCCGCCTGGTCGTCCGGATGTACGGCTGGCTTTCCCCCCTGGGCCAGCAGGCGGCCCTGCTGACGTTCGCCCTCCTCATGGGCCAGTTCCTGGTCCTCGTTTTCGGTTTCTATTATGTCATCTCGGCCTTCTATTTCTCCCGCGACCTGGAGATCCTGGTGCCGCTTCCCTTGGCCCCCTCGCAGGTCCTGATGTCCAAGTTCACGGTCATCCTGGTCAACGAGTACCTGACCGTTTCGCCGATCGTGCTGCCCGTCCTGGTGACCTACGGAGTACTCTCCCGGGGCGGCGGAGTGTACTGGACGCGGGCGCTTTTAACGTACCTCCTCCTCCCGGTGATCCCCCTGGCCGTCGTGTCCATCCTCGTCGTCGGATTGATGCGGCTGGTCAATTTCGGCCGCAAGAAGGACGCCCTCATCCTGGCCGGGAGCCTTTTCCTGATGACCCTGGCCATCGGCGGCCAGTTCATGCTCAACCGCTCCGTCGGAGCGGTCCCCGACCGGGCCGCCGCGATCCGCTTTCTGAGCGCGCCGGACGGCCTCGTCCAGCAGATCGGGTCCAAATTCCCGCCCAGCATCTGGGCTTCCAAGGCCCTGGCCTGGGGGCCGTCGGGGTCCGGGCCGCTCAACGCCCTTTTTTCCATCGGCGCTTCCCTGCTGTTGTTCGCCGGGTTGTTCCTGGCCGCGCGCCGCTTTTTCTATCGCGGGCTCATCGGACTGGGCGAACAGACGGCCCGCCGCCGGACGCTCTCGCGCGACCGTTTGGAGCGCGGGGTCGGCTCCGGATCCCGGCCGGTCCGGGCCATCTTCCAGCGCGAACTCCGGATCATGAACCGCACGCCCATTTTTCTTCTCAACGGCGTGCTTTCGGTCATCCTGATCCCCATCCTCTTCGTCGTCATGTGGAACACCGGCAAGCGGGCCTCTGACGCCGCGGCCCTGATGGCCCTGGTCCGCTCGGCCGACGCCACGATCGCGGTCATCGCCGCGGCCCTGTTCATGACCATCAGCGGCAGCCTCAACGGGACGTCTTCCTCGACCTTTTCCCGGGAGGGCGGGCAGTTCTGGATGTCCAAGGTCATCCCCGTCTCCCCCGCCGACCAGGTCCGGGGCAAGTTCCTTCATTCCTATGCCATCGCCATGCTGGGGATCGCCGCTTCAGCCCTGGTCGTCCTGTTTGTCTTCCACCTGAACGCCGCGGTCGTCCTGGCTTCCGTAGCCCTGTCCATGGCCGCTTCCTTCGTTCTGACGGCGGTGGGCATGATTATCGATCTAGCCCGGCCGCTTCTGAACTGGACGAATCCCCAGAAGGCCATCAAGCAGAACTTCAACGTCCTGCTGGCCATCTTCGCCGACTTCGGCGTGCTTTTTCTGCTCTATCTGGCCGTGCGGTTGCTCGGAAAGCTGGGTTGGACCGGGTGGCGGACGCCGGCGGCCCTCTTCGTCCTGCTGGCGGCCCTGTCCGCCGCCGTCTTCAAGGCCCTGAAAGCCTTCGCCGCTCGGCGCTACCGGGACATCGAAGTCTGAATAAAGGAAATGCCCATGGAATCGCTCGACTACACTGTAGAGACGAAAAAGAGCTTCGACGAGGCCGTCGAGGCGGTGCTGGCCAAGAGCAAGGAAAAGAGCTTCGGCGTCCTGCACGTCCACGACGTCCAGGCCACGCTGGCCGGCAAGGGCTTCCCGCGAGGGCCGCTCAAAATCATCGAGATCTGCCACCCGAAGCACGCCCATGACGTCCTGGAAAAAGACGTCAAGATCTCGCTCATGCTTCCCTGCCCCATCAGCGTCTATGTCGAGAATGGGACAACCTACATCAGCGCCCTGCGACCCAGGCTTATGGGCGGATTCTATCCTCACGCCCATATCGAAACGACGGCCGACGCCGTCGACCGGGCCATCCTGGCCATCGTCGACGAAGCCAAGTAGTCCGCCGCCGTGACGCCCCGCGACGTCGTCCGAACGGTCCTGCGGGGCGAACGCCCGCCCTACGTTCCGTGGTCGTTCCGCTTCACCAAGGAAGCGGCGGACAAACTGACGGCCCATCNNGCTTCTTCGCCGACATCCCGGACAAGCTGCGCCGCCGCCCGGACGCCTACCGGCTTTTCTGCCTCGGCTTTTCCCTGTTCGAAAGGGCCTGGACGCTGCGCGGCCTGGAAAACCTCTATGCCGATTTCATTGATCATCCGGCCTTTGTCCGGGAGCTTCTCGAGACCATCGCCGATTACAACATCGCCCAAGTGCGCGAAGCCCTGTGTTATGACATCGACGCCGTCTATTTCGGCGACGATTGGGGCCAGCAGCGCGGCCTGCTGATGGGATACCGGGCCTGGCGGGAATTTCTGGCCCCGGTCCTGAAGCGGATGTTCCGGGCCGTCACGGAGGCCGGCAAGACCGTCTTTCTCCATTCCTGCGGCAAGGTGGACGAGCTCTTCGACGACCTCATCGGCCTGGGGCTGGGCTGCTTCAATCCCTTCCAGCCCGAAGTCATGGACATCGCCGCGCTTCACGCCCGCTACCGGGGCCGCCTCTCCTTCTGGGGGGGCCTGTCCATGCAGAAAACGCTGCCCTTCGGAACGGTCGAGGACGTCCGCCGCGAATCCGCGCGGCTCCTGTCCATGGGCGCGGCGGGCGGCGCCATCTTCTCGCCGTCCCACGCCGTCGAGGGCGACACGCCCCTGGAGAACATACTGGCCTTCATCGAGGCGGCGCAGAGCCAGCCGGAAACTCCCCGACAAAGGGGCGGAGCCGCCCAAGGCTGATGCGCGCCGGGTTAACGTTTTCTACCTTCTGACCGTATATAATANNCCAAGCCTCGCCCCGACGACCGCGTCCTTCGTCTCGCCCGCGAATCCGCCGTCCAGCCGGTACGTGATCGACGCCCGCATCGGCGAAAGCGGCGCCGAGATCGCCGGACGCGAGAAGATCTCCTTGAAAAACACGGGGAGCCTTCCGCTCGGCGTCCTGGCCTTTGATTGGAACATCGGTCCCCAATCGTCGCTGAAGGTTTCCGCGGGCGGCCGAATCCTTTTCCCGCCGGACGGCGCCGCGCAGGCGCCGCAAAAAGGGCCGATCTTCGTGCCTCTCCCGG
The DNA here is from genome assembly GCA_003154255.1 of Candidatus Aminicenantota bacterium. GTDB lineage: Bacteria > Acidobacteriota > Aminicenantia > Aminicenantales > UBA4085 > UBA4085. Next base: position 52,540 of record PMCY01000041.1, read on the forward strand.
AGCCGCTCGCTCCCGGCGCGGCGATCGATTTGGATGTCACGTTCGGAATAACGACGGGAGCGCCCCGGAAAAAGACCGAATATCTGAGCAGCGCCTTCAGTCCGCACCTCTGGTGGGACGGCCTTCCTCGCCATGATTCGTATTCGGTGAAGCTCGACGTTCCCAAAGGTTTCGCCGTCGCCGTCAGCGGCCGCCTGGACCCGGAAACCGGGCGCTACGAGGCCGCCGCGGCCAGGACATTCGGCCTCTACCTCGCGCCGGACGTGAAAATCGCGGCGAAGGAAGTCGACGGGGTTCTGATCACGTCATATTTCACGGACAAGGGCGCCAAGGCCGCCGCCCTCTGCCTGGAGACGGCGGCGGACGCGGTCCGCTTCTACAAGAAATGGCTGGGCTTCTATCCCTTCACCTTCCTGAACATCGTCCCCGGCGGGCCCGGCCGCTGGGGCGGCTACCCGGTCGCCACGGGCATCGTCGCCATCCACGGCCTGGAAACGTACGTCGACGGCGAGTCGCCGCGCCACTGGCAGCATATCGCGTCGCACGAGATCGGCCACCAATACTGGGGCGAGTGGATTCTCGACTCCGACACGCCATCCTGGCTATGGATCGCCGGCGGCATCTTCGCCGACACCGAATTCATGACCGCGCGCGGCTTCGACCCGGATCGCCGGACGGAATGGATGGGAAACTACGTGGACGCAATCCCGCTGTATTACGATATGACCCTCGACGCGCCGCCCGACCGGGAGGATGCCGTCAAGTACGATTTCAACAATACGGTCGTCCACAGCAAGGGGCCGGCGGTGATTTTTGCCCTCGATGCCGTTCTCGGACGCCGGACGTTCATGAGAATTTATACCCGCTGCCTGCGCGATTTTGGGGGAAAGCGCTTCGGGTGGCGGGACTTCCGGACGGTCGCCGAGGCCGAAAGCGGACAAAACTTGGACTGGTTTTTCGACGCCTGGGTCCGTTCGAACGAGTACCTGTGCTATGGAATCGAGGCCAGGGACTGCCGGCCAGACGGGCCCGGCTCGTTCAAGACCGAAATCCGGGTGAGACGCCTGGGACCGATGGCGATGCCGTTTCCCGTCCAGGCCGTCTTCGAAGACGGCTCAAGGCAAACGGCCCTGGCCGACCGGGCGAAACTCGTCAGCACGCTGACGTTTCGCAGCCGGACGCCGCTCCGCGACGTGGTGCTCGACCCGGAGAAAAAACTGGCCCGGATCGATGCGCCTCTGCCGAAGATCTCGGCGGCCGCGGCGGCCAAGCTGGCCTTCGGATGGGATTCCGGGGCCGCCCCCGAGGTTTATGCCGTCCTGAAAGACGGGACGGTGAAATCCCCCGAAATCTGGCGCCGCCTCGGACTGCACCTCTTTGGATCCGGACAATTCGAGGAGGCCGCGGATTGCTTCGCCCGGATCGAAGGCCTGGAAGCCGACGCCTTCCTGAAATTCGAAGCCCGGGGATGGCTCGGCGTCCTCGAGGATTTGAAGGGACGTCGGGCGCCCGCGCTGATCCATTACAAGGCCGCCTTGGCGATCGATCCCGGCCGATCCATCCGGTACGACCAGTTCGGGATAACGATGGATCGCGCCTGGCTGGAAGAGCGCTTGAGGACGCCGTTTGCGCGGGAAAGCCGGACCCGCGTGCCTGAACATCCGACCGCCGCGCAGCTCGTTGAATTCGTTGACGGCCTGAATTGGAGCGCGGAGGGAGAGACGCCCCTCGAGGTCTTCCAAAAGACCATCGGGCTGATGATTCCCGATTCGGATTTCTGGTTCAAGCTCGGCCTGCTCCTCTACGACAGCGTCCATTACCGGGAAGGCATGGACGCGTTCGGGAAGGCGGCGGCGATCGGAAAAACGGGGGTGACCGCTTTCGCCGCCCGGGTCTGGCAGGGCCATATGAACGATCTGCTCGGCGACCGCGCCGCCGCTCTGGCCTGCTACGGGGAGGCGAAAAAGATCGATCCGGGCGTCCCCATGAAACATAGCCAATGGGGGATGACGATCGACGGCGCCTGGGTGGAAGAACGGATCAGATCCCCGTTCACGGGAAAAAAGAAATAAAGCGGATTCCCGGCTCCGCCTATCGGGATTCCGTCCGGATTTCGGCCGTGAATTCGGGCTCGACGTTTTCGAAGAACAGGCCCTGGAAGCGGCCCGGCGCCAGGGCCGGCAGGGTCAGCTCGAAAGCGTGTTCGCGTCCGGCGTCCAACCGGGGCACGTCGGCATAGACTCCCAGAAACGTCCGCTTCGGCTCGTGGCCATAAATGCTGTTATAGGCCTTGATCAAGGCGACCGGCGTCCCGTCGATCTTGAGGGCCGCGCGCACGGCTTCGTCCGGCTCGGCGATCTGGACGAAGAGCAGCAGCCGGTGAATCCCGAGCCAGGTCGCCTTGAGGTCATCCTCCGTATAGGCGACCGGCCAGGAATCCTTGTTTTTCCGCAATTGTTCGAAGACCCGGGCCGGGATGACGAAGCGTCCCTTGACCGTGCCGCCGGCAAACGCGGGATCATAGGCCGCCAGCGAATGGCCCCGGCCGAACGCCTGTCCGGCGAAGTCCGCGATGATCGTGGCGACGTCTTTCTCCAGGGCCATGCGGACCGGCCGGCCGTTGAGGACGGCCTTCGCCGGCCGGGCGCCGTGGGGAAGGGCGACAAGGAGCGTCCGCTCCGTCCCGATCTCGCCCCGGACTCCGCTCAATTCCAAGGTCTCCCCTTTCAAGAAGACATGTCCGAGGGCGCCGAACAGAACCGGCGTCGGGGCGGGCAGCGGGGCGGGAACGATCTCCACGACCAGGGCCGACGTGGCCCCCAGGGTCAGGGAAACGGCGTCGCCGAAGCGCCAATAGCCTTGGCCCGGCTTGCCATGCAAAGTCCCGGCCTGCGGATGAATTTCCTTCAGGAGGAAGGCGTCCCCCCCGGTCAAGCCGATCGAAGCATCCAGCTTGAAGGAAGCGGCAAGGACGCGATAGTTGGGGTTGAAAAGGAAGAGAAAACCATGATCGCCATCGATCGCCGCCGTCCCGTCGCAGCGGCCCAGCATGGGCGGGCCGATGATGGGCTTGACCCGCTTGAGCAGCGCGGCATGCGCGTCCGTCCAGTCCAACCAGCCCCGGAACCAAGTCTTGTCGGCTTCGGACAAGGCCCGGAATTCCTCTTCGTCCCGGGCCGGGATGAAGCTGACGGTGTGATTGAAGGGGGCCGTGGCCAGAGAAGACAACACCGAATATCTCCAACCCAGCCGGTCCCAGTCGCGGGGCCGGAAACGATCGCGCCGCATGACGCCGGCGCCGTCAGTCCGCTCGGTCTGGTGGGTCATGAAACCGGGCATGATCTCGGGCGGAGCGAAGCGCTCGATGCGGTATTTCCAGGCCGAAAACCTCTGGCGGTCGGCCGAGACCCGGTCGGTGTGGAGGTCGGGGAAGGCGGTGAAGCTTTCCGGCTGCTCGTCCGTCGTGGTCGGGTGAGGGTACGATCCGGCCAGCCAGGTCCAGGGACCGAAATTCATGTATTGCTGGCGTCCGTCCATGACAATGTCGGGAACGCGGCGGCGCAGCTCCTCCAGGATGCGGCGGCAGCCGTACCACTGGGCGTACTTGCTGGAGGCCTTGTCGTAGCCGATCCACCAATGATCGAAGGAGAAGCCGCCCGCGCCCGTTTTGCGGATGAAATCGACGAGCGTCCCCAGCCACCAGTCCTGGAAGCTGCGGACTCCCGTGTCCACGGCGTTATAGCCGCCGAGCTTGTCCCCCGCCCATCTCGTCCACTCCGGATTCTGCAGAAACGGCAGCGAGGGATAGACATAAGCCAGATACTTCAGACCTCGGCCCCGGCCATAATCGATCATGTCCTTGATATCGGCCGGGACCGCGTCCCGGGAAGGGACCCACTCACCTTCGCGTATCTTCTGGCCCAGGGCGAAAAAAAGCAGGTTTTCCCAGCCCCAAGCGTCGCGGTTCTCGTCGAGGGAAGACCACCGCGCGTTGGCCGGCGTGAACAGGGTGTATTGGCATCCCAGCTCGGCGGCCCGGTCGATGATCCGGCGATATTCCGCCCAGCCCGCGGGTGTCGCCACGTCGATTTGGTAGTCGTTTTCGCACCAGGGCACGTGGACGCGAATGCTCTTCTCAGGCCGATAGAGGAGGAAGGNNCTCGGCCCGGTAGCCCTCGTAGTCGGGGACGAATTTCCACTCGGGGACGGCCTTGGCTGGAACGAGGACGCCGCTCGGGCGGACGAGGCCGAGGCAGAGCCGGTCGGTGGCGAAGACGCCATATTCCGATTTCCATTCCAAGTCCGGGACATAGGAGGCTTTGACGGCCGGACCCTCGAAGGCCACGGCGTTGAAAGGATTCTGAAAGAGGACGAAAAGGCTGAACGCGGGCCGCGATCCCGCGCCGCCGAAGCGGGCAATGGTCCCGAACCGCCCCTCGGAGAGCTTCAGCTCCTCCCGGGGCGCCGCATCCAAGGTGGCGGCCAGCGCCCGGACCTCGTTGACCTTGAAAGAAGCGGCGGGCTTGGTCTCGACTAATATTTGCTTGGTCAGGAAGCCCCATCCCGGCTTCAACTCGTAGACCGCGCGGATGGAGAACCGATCGGCCTGGAAGCCGAACGTCAGACGCTCCTTTTCCACCTTGAGATCGCCGAAGGGGGCGGCGGGGATGTTCCGACCGTCGATCGTCACGGCGAACGACTCATCCGTGAAGACAACCTTCGCCCCGGTCCGGACGTCCAGGAGTGAGGCCAGCCCGCGGTTGGAAAAGACGGCCCGCAGGTTTTGGTTGGCCAGGATCAATTCCGCCGTGTCCGGGGCCGGGGCGGCGAAAGGGGCCGCGGCAAGGGAGGCCGAAACCAGGGCAGGAAGCAGCATCAGGCCTGTGAGCGCGCGAAATGTTCGCATGGGGCACCCTCCTCGGAGCCCCATTTTAACATAAGCCCGATGGACAGGATTCTTGAGAGTTCGACACTTGAGAGTTCGATGCACGGTTGAGGTCTGTAAAATAATCCGCCGATTATACTGGCGGCGTTCAGCATATTGAAACGGAAAAAATCTAAAACAGCGTCCTTTCCTCCCTCGACTTGACATTTGACGTCCAGACGTCTATTATTCTTTTATGTCTCGACAAGAAAGCAGAAATCCTCCCGGGCGTGTGCGAGATGCAATCCTCCAGTCGATGTCTCTTGCATCCCGCCCGCTTTCCGTTAAAGAAATAGAATGGCGCGTTGCTCAACTAATCGGGCCGACACCGACTTCCTCCATCCGATCTTACCTCAGACTCAATACACCGGAATATTTCATCAAAGAAAATCGCGGCTTTTATTTTCCGCAGGAAAGTGCCCCGGTAGTTGTACAGAAAACGGCTCAGGAAGCCGATTTAGGAGAAAAACCATTTCATCATGGAAGAGCGACCCTCTTCCACGCCGATTGTTTCAATTGGCTTGAAGAACAGAAGGAAAATAGTTTTCACGCCGTTGTCACTGACCCCCCCTATGGCCTCTACGAATATTCTCCCGAACAACAAGCCAAGCTTCGCGATGGAAAGGGGGGAGTTTGGCGAATCCCGCCTTCTTATGACGGCCATATCCGCTCGCCGCTACCGAGGTTCACGACGCTAACCTCAGAGCAACTTAAACAACTCAAATCGTTTTTTTTCTTATGGGCTCGGCTATTGCTGCCAAAAATGGTTCCGGGAGCTCATATTATTGTCGCCTCGAATCCGCTTTTATCATTCATCGTTTCCAGCGCGCTGGCTGAGGCTGGATTTGAACGAAGGGGGGAAATCATCCGCCTAACCATGACAATGCGAGGAGGAGATCGTCCGAAGGCGGCTCATGAAGAATTCCCTGACGTAAGCGTGATGCCTAGGTCCCGATGGGAGCCCTGGATTATCTTCCGGAAGCCGATCATGGGCCGAGTTCAAGACAATTTGCGGCGCTGGGGAACCGGCGGATTTCGTCGGCCCAGCAAGGATAAGCCTTTTAGTGACGTCATTCCGTCCGGTCCGACTCGAAAAGCCGAGCGAGATCTAGCACCCCACCCCAGCTTAAAGCCTCAGGCTTTTCTACGGGAAATCGTCCGGGCGGTCTTGCCCCTAGGAAAAGGCATAATATTAGATCCGTTCGCGGGTGCGGCCTCTACGCTCGCTGCAGCAGAAGCCGTTGGATATGAGAGCATTGGTATCGAAAAAGATCTTCAATTTTATAAAATGGCCTGCTCTTCCCTTCCCAAATTGATCGGGTATAATTCGGGCGGAAATCACTAAGCCCGATAGATCCAATTATCCCGAAGTTTCTGGATACCTTCTCTGTGCAATGTGGCGGTGCGCGTGCCTAATTCCCCTCGTGGATTTCGTCGAAAATCCGCGACTTTAACCTGGCCAAGATAGACCTCGGTAAAGATCATTGGCATTCTTTTTATGGCCGGTTCTGTCTGTGTATCAACCTCATAAACAAATACACACATCCATTGGTCTCTAGCCCCATGTGTGTCAACCGCACCGCCGGATTTTCGCGTTGCTTTTATCTCGACCCCATCCTTCCCTGCTTTGACGGAATCTTGGGGGTAAAGTCCCTGTACAATAAGGTCAGGATGTCCATTGAAATAACGATTTTCTCTTAATACTCGTGAATGTTTTGCAAGACTTGCGGTAAGCATGTCGGAGAGAACGCCGGACATAATCGCAGGCCTTAACATGTCATCTAGACGCTGCAGCCCTTTGGTCATCAGTTTGCTATTAACATCATAAAAGAAATCATATACATCCTGCATGGCCATCTGAAAATCCGGCAGCCTCAATTCGAACGGCAAATTCGCGGCCGAGTTGAATTTGACTGAATCGACTTTATTACGGACAACTTTCAGTGACATGGTATTGATATTAGCGGGAGCGGCGGCTCATGTCAAAACCTATTGGATCAAGAAAACGAAGCAGGAAGAAGAATCAAGCCTATGACCACGCGAAATGTTCGCATGGGACTCCCTCCTCGGGGCCCCATTTTAGCATAAGCCGGCGCGCTCTTCAGAGAAGCCGGCCGCCGCGCCGAGGTTCAGACGAAAATGTCTTTGTCGTAGCCGATCTTGATCAGCTCGATCTTCTGGGGATCGGAAGTTCCCAGGTGATACTTCGTGTCGGCGACAGTGATGTGTTTGGCCGGCGGGTTGAGCGGCCGGTCGTCGCCGAAGTATTCCCGGCGGATGGCTTCGATGATGCGCAGGCCCGTGGCGTCGGCGGCGACGGGATCGAAGGCCAGGATCAGGCCGTGGTATTTCCAGACGTACTTGGGATTGAAGCTGTGGGGGCCAAAGCTGTGGAACTGGGGGGTGAACATCACCAGGACGTTCAGGCGGGTCTTGCCCTTGATGAGAGGCAGGTCCCAAAGGGAGGCCAGGTCGGCGCAGGAATCGGGATGAATGACGCTGGGATCGGGGATGAACATGATGTAATTCTTGATCAGCGAGCCGACTCCGGCCCAGTGGTGGGAGCGCATCGGCCGGGCGTTGATGAGGGCCGTGGACCGGAGAAAGACCGGGTTCTTCAGGACGCCCAGGTCGTCCACGGCGAAATCGGCTTCCTTGACCCCGGCTTCCAGGATCCGCTTCTTCAGCCCGCCCTCCACCTCGGGGGTCGTGCGCAGATAAGGCCAGCGGTTGTTCTTGAGGCCGGTGACGTCGCCCGGATGGACGAGCGTCTTCCAGGCGGCCGGCGCATCCGGCTTGCCGGTCAAGGCCGTGATCCCGGCGTCGAGCATCTCCTGCACCGCCGCGGCTTTGGGCTGGCCGTTCTCGTCGAGGACGTTGAGGTCCCGGATGAGGACGACCCGGCTTTTTCCGGCCTGAGGGGGAGCGGCCGCCGTCCCGCCGCGCAGAAGAAGCGTCGAGCCGAAAGCGGCAGCGGATGCGCTTTTCATGAATTGACGCCGGCTGATCGACCGATGAGCGCTCATGCGGACCTCCGGTTCATTCCTTGATCTTGCCGAACAAGCCACGGATGGCGGCTTCGTCCGGCGCGCCGAAAATGACGGCGACGCGGCCGCCGCGACGCTCCAGCCCCGTCCAGCGGCCCGGCTTCAGCTCGCGCGGATCGTCCGCGCCTCCGAGCACGGACTTTTTGAACAGCGCGGCCGCGGCCGCGGCCCGGGCGTCGCTCGGGTAGCGGACCACGAGCAGGAACATCGAGCCGCCGCCCGGCTTGTATTTGGCCAGGACGGCGGGCGTATCGGAGCCGATATCCAGGACGTTGTCGTTGGAAACGAAATAGAAGCTGTTCAGCCAGATGTAATGATGGAAAAAATGGACCGATTCGGGAACCAGATTTTCGGCCGGCAGAAGGCCCAGGATGGGCGGCAGGGCACCTTCGCGGGGAATCGCGCCGGCGATCGTCCGGCCGAGGCTGAAGACCGCTTCCCTTTTGGCCGCCGTCTCCGGGTAGGCCAGGATCGAAACGTAATAGCGGTCCTTCCAGAAGGTCAGAAGTCCGGCGGCGTACTCGGAGCCCTGGCCGACGGCGGAATCGATGGATTCCCGGGAATGGGCGAAAACGCCGAAGGCATCGTAGGAGGAGCCCATCTCGAAGATGTCGACCGCGATCTCCTCCTCGCCCGCGCCCTTGTACTTGACCGCAAGGGCGCCTTGGAAATTGTAGGAGAGGTAAAGCTCCGCGCCGCCGTCGATGTAGGCGGAGAGGGTTCGCGGCAAGTAGCGGGTGGGAGGGAGGGCCTTTGTCCAGCCGGCGACGGCCGGGGGCAGGACCCGGTTCAGGGCATCAAGGTCATCGGACATGGCGGCTCCCTGGATGGCGCTGGCCGAAAGAAGCAA
>PMCY01000135.1 GCA_003154255.1 Candidatus Aminicenantota bacterium
TTGGCCGCCGGCGCTAAGGCTATTCCGCCCTTGGACGTGCAGCGGAGCTCCGACGGCAGCATCCGGCCCACGGAATGAACCGCGTCGATCGTCTCGTCGAGCGGAATGGGATTGGCGTATCCGCCCAAAATCAAATCAGCGCAGATAAAAGCAGAAGCCGCGGCGGCGGCGTTTCGGGTATGGCAGGGGATCTCGACCATGCCTTGAACAAGGTCGCAAACCGAACCCATAGTGTTCTGATAGGCGATGGCGGCCGCATCGCAGGACTGTTGGGCGGTCCCGCCCATGGCCTCGACGATGCCCGCGGCGGCCATGGCCCCGGCGGCGCCGATCTCGACCTGGCAGCCGGCCACCTCGGCGGCGAAGGTCGCCCGATAGGCCGTGATCAAGCCGACCGCTCCCGCGGCGAAGAGGCTCATGGCGATCTGCTCACGGGTCAGATGTTTTTCTTCGGCCAGGGTGATGACGGCGCCGGGAATCGTTCCCGCCGAGCCGCCCGTCGGCGCGGCGCAGACGACCCCCATGGCGCTGTTCACATGCATGACGGCCAAGGCCCGGGCGGCGGCGCGCGCCGGAGGTCCGCCCAACGAAAGCTTGCCCTCGGACTCGGCCCGGAACACGCCCCCCGCGCTGGGCGATAAAAGCTGCATTCCTGAAAAGTTCGGGTCCAATCCCCGCACGGCGGCCGCGGCCATGATGTCATAGCGCCGGAGCATCTCGGCCAGAGCCTCGTCGCGGCTCATCCCAAGCAGGCCGCATTCATATTTGAGAGCCGCTTGTCCCATCGTCCATCCCTTGGTCCCGGCCAAGCGGACCAAATCGCCGGCGCCGCTAAAGAGCGGCGTTCCCGTTTGGATATGATAGACCGGCGGGGCTTCGAAAAGGACGCCTTCGGGAAGATTCTTTTGGATGCTCCGGCGCATATCCGGGGGAACGGCTTTCGAACGGCGGGCGACGACGGCAAACCGCTCGACCCCCGCCGAAACGACGGATGTTTCGCCCAGCAGCGCGCCGTCCGCGTTCAACGCCGTTTGCAATCGGGGCACGACATCGCCGCCGGCTTCAATCAGGACTTCGAAGGCCGCGCCGTTCAAGGAGACGGGAAAGCCGTCCAGGCGGGTGATTTCCACGTCTCCCCCGCCGATCGACCGCGCCTCCAGGAGCAAATCGGGCCGGCCGGAGCGGCCGATCTCGATTTCCATGGCGTTGGGATGGTCGGGCCGCTGCAGCCGGCGCCTGACAAATTTGAGATCGAGGCCGGCGGCCGAGGCGTCTTCGAGGGCGGTGAAGAAAGACTCGTCGGTGAGCGGCTTGCCCAAAAAGCCCATGGCGAAGGCCCGGTCCGCACCCTGCTGAGCGTACGTCCGGGTATAGGATCCCTTGGGATCGAAAGCGATGGTGACGCGCCGGACTTCGCCGCCGACGAGGCCGCGGGCCATGACCGCAATGTGGAACGCGCCCGCCGTGTGGGAGCTGGACGGGCCGCGCATCACGGGCCCCAGGACGTGATTGAAGATGCTGAGACTTTTCATAGGGAGACTCTCAAGGCCTGGATAATTTCTTCTTCGTCCATTCCAACAATCCGCCCGCCTGGACGATACCCAGGACCGATTCGGGAAGGGGGAAGAAGGTGAAGACCCGCCCGGCGCTGAGGATCCGGCCCCCGGTGAAATCAATTTCAATCTCGTCGCCGCTCTGCAGGGCGTCGGGCGCATCCGGCGACTGCAGGACGGCCAATCCGAGGTTGATGGCATTGCGGAAATAGATCCGCGAGAACGATTTGGCTACGACGGCCTGCACGCCGGCGTAGTGCAGACAGGCGGCGGCCTGTTCGCGGGAGCTTCCGCAGCCGAAGTTCTTTCCGGCCACGATGACATCGCCAGGCTGGACGTTCTTGGCGAAGGAAGGATCAAGGTCCTCGAGCGACTTCGCGGCCATTTCCGCCGGATCGAGCTGCTGGTAGGTGTATTTGCCGGCATAGATGACGTCCGTGTTGACGTTGTCGCCGTATTTCCAGACGCGTCCCTTGCTCATAGGTATTTCCTCGGGTCGGCGATACGTCCTTCCAGGGCGGACGCGGCCACGGTGGCCGGGGAAGCCAGGTAGATCTCCGAATCGCGGGCGCCCATGCGGCCCTTGAAGTTGCGGTTGGACGTGCCGACGACCACCTCGCCCGGGGCCAGCAGGCCCTCGTGGGCCCCCAGACAGGGACCGCAGCCGGGATTGAGGATGACGCCGCCCGCCTCAGACAGCGTTTCCAAAAGCCCCCGCTTGATGGCTTCGACATAGACGACACGCGAAGCGGGCAAGATGAGCAGGCGGATATGGGGGTGGATCTTCCGGCCCTTTAAGATGCGGGCGGCGATCTCCAGGTCTTCCAACCGGCCGTTGGTGCACGTTCCGATGAGCGCCTGGTGGAAGGGCCGGCCGGCCACTTCGCGTACCGGCTTGACGTTGTCCACCGTATTGGGGCAGGCGATCTGCGGCTCGAGGCCGGAAAGGTCGTATTTCAGAACCGCCTCGTAGACGGCGCCGGGGTCGGAGCGGACGATTTCGAAATCGGCTTTGGCTCGGTCCTTGAGCCATTCCAGGGTCATCTCGTCGGGCTCGAAATAACCGTTTTTGGCGCCCATCTCGGCGGCCATGTTGGCCAGGACCATGCGCGAGGCCAGCGAAAACCGGGAGGCCGCGGGGCCGGAGAACTCCACGGCCTCATAATTGGCCCGGTCCGCGCCGTTGTCGCCGATGACTTTGAGAATGGCGTCCTTGGCAAAGACGCCGGCGGGGAAATCGCCTCGGAACTCGATGCGCAGGGTTTCGGGCACGCGCAGCCAGATCTCATCCGTGGCCCAGATCGAGGCCATTTCCGTGCGGCCGATGCCGGCCGAAAAAGCCCCGTAAGCGCCATAGGTCGTGGTGTGCGAATCGCTGCCCATGATAACCTTGCCGGGCAGGGCGAAACCGTCCTCGGAGAAGACCTGGTGGCAGACACCGTGCTGGATGTCAAAGAAGTTGGGGATGCCCTGGGCCCGGACGAACTCGCGGATGGTCTTGTGATTCTGGGCATATTTTTCGTCCGCCGCGGGAACGATATGATCCAGGACGATGACGATCTTCTCCGGCGCCTTGACCCGGGCCAGGCCGAGCTTCTTGAACTCGCCGATGATGGCCGAAGAATTGTCGTGTGACAGGTAATAGTCAGGAACGGCGGTGATGACCTCGCCGGCGTGGACGGACCGGCCGGCCTTGCGGCTCAGGATTTTTTCCGAGAATGTCTGGGGCATCCGGCCTCCCTCAAAGGGGTCCTGACCCCTATTCTTTGAAAACGTCGAAGTTGACGAAATCGGCGTGGTTGACGATGACCGCCTCGATCGTCCGCCGGCCGCCGTCGCCTTCCTTGCTGTGGGCGGCGATGATGTGGATGACCTCCTGGGGCAGGCCGTACTTGAAGGCGAAAGCTGCGCCGGAGATGGGGTGGCGCAGGAGCTCGCCTTCATGGCTCTTGACGAAAACCCCGCCTTCGCGTTTGTACTCGAAAAGCTTGCCCACGTCATGCAGGATGGCCCCGGCCAGCAGAATATCGATGTTCACGGACAGCTTGCCGGCATAGGTTTCGTTGAGGACTTCGGCGATTTGGAGCGAAGTCCGGGTCACGGCCCGGGTGTGATCGATCAGGCTGACCTTGACCTTTTTGATGAGCAAGGTGAAGGGCATCGCGTCCAAGTCGTCCATCGACCAGCCGCCGCGCTGAACGGCGTCCGTCCAGACCGTCAAGGTCAGATCGCGCAGGTGGGCATCCTTGATCTTGCCGATCTCGGGCAGGAGCTTCAGGATCTCTTCCTTCATGGCAGCTTCCTTTCCG
>PMCY01000181.1:0-10487 GCA_003154255.1 Candidatus Aminicenantota bacterium
CCTTGTAGAGCGCGTTGCGGCCTTTTTCGTCGGTATTGAAGTAGACGGCCGAGCCGTCCGCCGCCCAGAAGGTCTCGTCCACCGAGACGTCGATTGTCCTGGTCAGGTTAACGGCCGTCTTCGCTGCTCGGTCGTAGAGCATCAGGTCCAGCTTGTCCGATTCGTATCCGGGCCGGGCCATGGCCTTGTAGGCCAGGTATTTGCCGTCGGGGGAGTAGCTGGGCTGGTTGTCGTTGGCCTTGCTGGTCGAGATCGCCGTGATCGGCCCGCCCGAGGCCGGTGTCGTGAAGACATCGTTGTTCGTCCCGATGGCCTGCTTGAGTTCAGGATCGACGTTGCGGACGAAGGCGATCTCCCGCCCGTCCGGAGAGAAGGCATAGTCCTGGTGCCCGCCCAGGTCCATCGGCGGGGTGTCGAAATCGCCCGGGGTCACATCGACGGCCTTGCCGCCTTCGGCCGGGACGACGAAGACGTGACTGCGCGTGCCGTCGCGCCAGGCGTTCCAGTAGCGGCAGAAGAGCGTATCGTAAACCCGGCCGTGAACCTTGCTCTTTTCGGCCGCCTCGGACTTCTTTTTATTGGCTTCGTCATCGGTGCAGTCCGGATAAACCGAGGATGTGAAAGCCAGTTTCTTTCCGTCGAGCGACCAGACTATACCTGAGGCTCCCGTGGAGATGGTCGTCACGGGCCAGGCTTCGCCGCCCTCGGGACTGATCATCCAGATTTGGGGCGTCCCGCCTCGGCCGGAGATGAAGGCGATCTTTTTGCCGTCGGGCGACCAACGCGGCGTATTGTCCGTGGAGGGGGAGGCCGTCAGACGACGCGGATCTCCTCCGGACGCCGGCACGATCCAGATATCGCTGTTGCCCTTGTTGGCTTCCTTGTCGATGACGGTGACGACATAGGCGATCCATTTCCCGTCCGGAGACGGTTGGGGATCGGTCACCCGCTGGATTTTGATGAAATCGTCGAAGGTCAGGGGTTTGAGGGATTGGGCCGGGGCCAGGGCCGCGGCGAAAAGAACGGCGGTCAAAACGGCCATCAGGACGGCCGGCGCGCGTTTGGTCATGAGGATCCTCCCGGAAAGGCGATCGGGCAGCCCGAATTATAATTCAGCCGCGGCCGGGCGGGCAAACGGAACCATTGGAAATGCCTTTCGTATTTAACTATGATAGTCGCGAATTTGCCGACGGACAGGCGCAGGCAGGCATGAACATCGAACTCAAGGACATCCATTTCAGCTATGGCTCGGTCAAGGCCCTCGACGGCGTGGACCTCTCGATCGGCGAGGGGGCCTGCGGCCTGCTCGGCCCCAACGGCGCGGGCAAAAGCACTCTTCTGCGCATCCTGCTCGGGTTCCTTCGGCCGGATCGCGGCGAGGGCCGCATTCTGGGCCGCGACATCCTCCACGACCAGTTCGCCATCCGCCGGCTGGTCGGCTACATGCCCGAAGACGACTGTCTGATTCCCGGCCTGGACGCCGTCGCCTTCACCGCTTATTTCGGAGAGCTTTCCGGAATGCCGCGGCAGGAGGCCATGAAGAGAGCCCACGACGTGCTTTTCTATGTCGGCTTGGGCGAGGCCCGTTACCGCCTGCTGGAAACGTACTCCGCCGGCATGAAACAGCGCATCAAGCTGGCCCAGGCCCTGGTTCACGATCCCAAGCTCCTTTTCCTGGACGAGCCGACATCCAACCTCGACCCCCAAGGCCGGAGTGAGGTTTTGGAACTGATCAAGGACATCTCCTCCAGGAAGGATATCCAGGTTCTCATCTCCTCGCACATCCTCTCCGACATCGAATTCACCTGTTCCAATGTCGTCATCCTGAACAAGGGGCGCATCGCCGCCCAAGGCGAGATCCAGGCCCTCAAACAGGTCGATTACAGCCTCTATGAGATGAGGATCAAAGGTGAAGCTGAGACTTTCATCCGGGCCCTGCGGGAGAGCGGTTGCCGGGTCGAGGAGACCGAGGAGGGCCTCCTCAAAGTTTATATGCCGCCGGACCTGCGGCGGGATGGCCTGTTCCGGATCGCCGCCCGCGAGAATATCCAGATCCGCCATTTCGTCCAGAGCCGGACTTCACTCGAAGACCTTTTTGCCAAGACCGTAGGAGTGGACTGATGCCGATCTCCGAACAGGGTTACCGGCACTGGGAAGGGACGCTCATCGGGCGGCGGCGGCCGTGGGCCCCCATCACCCGCCTGGGCATCAAGCTGGCCTTCAAACGCAAGTACTTCAAATTCGTGCTGGGCGTTTCGCTCCTGCCGGCCCTCATCTTCACGGTCGGGATCTACATTTCCGAGAAGATCGAGGACTTCAAGTTCATGATCCGGGGCCGCAACCGGTTCCTGACCGTCGATCCGGCTTATTTCAAGGCCTATTTCACCGGCGACTTCCTGCTCTTCATGATGGTCATGATCATGGTTCTGGCCGGGGCTGGCCTCATCGCCGACGACCTGAAGCACAACTCTCTGCAACTCTATTTCGCCCGACCCCTGCGCAAGCGCGATTACCTGCTGGGCAAGCTGGGCGTCGTGTCGTTTTTTCTCCTCCTGCAGACGCTCGTCCCCGGGCTTCTTTTCTTTCTTCTCAAGCTCATTTTTTCGGGCAGCTTCAAGTTCTTCACCCAATACCCCCGGATCCCGCTTGCGGTCGTCCTGGATTCGCTCCTCTTGATCGTTTTCTTCGGCCTCTATACGCTCGTCCTTTCGTCCCTCGGCCGCAACCGCCGTTTCGTCTCCATCCTGATCTTCCTGGTCTACCTCTTTTCCGACATCTTCTTCGGCGTCTTCTATGGGATCTTCCACCTGCCGGCGTTTTGCCTTCTCTCCCTCAAGGCCGACCTGCAGCAGGTCGGAGCGGCCCTTTTTGGAGTTCCGGGGCCTTACGAATTCCCCTGGATGTACTCGGCCCTCGTCCTGGCCGGGCTGTCCGCGGCGGCGGTCTTTGTCCTCCTGCGCAAGATCAACAGCGTGGAGGTCATCAAATGACCGCCCGCATCCGCGCCGACAAGCTCAGCAAGTGGTATGGCAACGTTCTCGGCCTGTCCGACGTGACGCTCGACATTGAGCCCGGCGTCACCGGCCTGCTCGGGCCGAACGGGGCCGGGAAATCGACGTTCATGAAGCTCCTGACCGGGCAGCTGCGGCCGAGCATCGGCGGCGTCCTCATCGACGGCCGGCCCGTCTGGAACAATACCGCCCTCTTCTCCCGCTTCGGGTTCTGCCCCGAACAGGACGCCTTCTACGAGGACATGACCGGGTGGGATTTTCTCTACCGTCTGCTGCGTCTCTACGGCGGATCCGCGGACGAGGCCGCGGCGCGGGCCCGGCGGGCGCTCGAATTCGTCGAACTGACCGGTGACGGCGCCCGGCTTATCCGCGGCTACAGCCGGGGGATGCGGCAGCGCCTCAAATTCGCCCAGGCCGTGGCCCACGATCCCGACATCCTCGTCCTGGACGAGCCCCTGAACGGCCTCGATCCGTTGAGCAAGCGCAAGATCATCAAGCTGATCAGGGATTTCAAGAGCCAGGGCAAGACGGTCATCGTCTCCAGCCACGTCCTGCCCGAGATCGAGGCCCTGACCCGCTCGATCATCCTCATCCACCAGGGCAAGATCCTGGCCCAGGGCGACATCCATTACATTCGCGACCTCATCGACGGCCACCCCCACGTCGTGGCCGTCAAGTGCGACCGGCCCCGCGATCTCGCCGCCCGGCTGGTCGGTGAAGAAGCCGTCGTCGACATCCGATTCGGCGAGGCCGGGGCGGTCGTCCTGGAGACCCGCAACCGGGACCGCCTTTATGGTTTGCTGCCCCGGCTGGCCGTCGAGAACGGCCTGGATATCGAGGAGATCACCTCCCCCGACGACAACCTGCAAGCCGTCTTCGATTACCTCATAGGAAAATGACCATGTTCTCCGCCGTCCGCTCCGTCTTCGCTTTTTTCTGGTTCGCCGCCCGCCGGGCCCGGCGAAATCGGGCCCTGCTCCTNNATCGGGCCGCGGGTCTTTTCCGACCTGATCATGACGTTTTACCTGCAATTCATCGTTCTTATGCTGGCTTTGTTCTACGGCACTTCGATCGTTTCCGAAGAAGTCGAAAACAAGACCCTGACGTATCTGACGACGCGGCCGCTGGCCAAGCCGGCCATTCTCCTGGGCAAGTATGGCGCCTACACGGCCCGTTCGATCGTTCTGGTCGCCGCCGGCGTCGTCGCCGCCTTTCTCATCCTGGACTATGAGCATTTGAACGACGGGGAGGCCTGGCTCATCCTGCTGAGAAGCCTGGCCGTGCTGGTCCTGGCCATCATCGCCTATACGGCCTTTTTCGCGTTTCTGGGGACCTTTCTCAAAAAATCCGTCCTCTTCGGGCTCTTCTTCTGTTTCGGCTGGGAGAACATCGTCCAGTACTTTCCGGGAACGACCCAGCGCCTGACCTTGATCCACTACCTCAAATCGATCCTTCGACCGGAGATGCAGCCCCAAGGCGGGTTGCAGTCCTTCCTTTTCTTCCGTCTCGAACCCAGCCCGGCCGGAACGGCGGTTCTGACGCTGGTCGCTTTCACGGCAGGCGCCCTGGTCCTGGCCGCGGTCCTCTTCTCCCGCAGGGAATATCTTTTCGAGGAATAAAAAAAGGCGTCCATCCTTGCGGCTGGGCGCCTTTCGTTGATGTCGGTGATCGCGGCGGACGCGCCGCCGATCTTACTTCTTGATTTCTTCGGCCTTCTTTTCTTCGCCCTTGGCGGGCTCTGCGGTCTTGATGCCGCCCATCTTGTTCATGAGCTCGGTCTGGGCCATCTTGCCCAGTTTATTGAGCAGCTCTTCCGGGAGCGCAGCGTGAATGCGGACGTTGTCGGAAGCCGATGTGATCTCGATTTTGCCCAGGAGTTCGCCGATCTCCGGTTTTCCGCCCACGGCCATGCTGCCCATGGCCTTAAAGCCGTTCAGCATGTCGGCGATGTCTTTGTTCTTGCCGGCATCGGACGTGACCGCCTTGATCTCCATATCGAGGACTTTATTGGAATAATCGAAGGCCAGGATGATGGCCTTGAGCGAGGCCAGCGAGCTCAGCATCGGTGTCGCTTCGACCATCTTCTTGACGTCTTCGGCCTTGAAGGCAAAGACGCCCCAGGCCATGGCGTTTTTGTTGACGCCTTTGATCTGGGCCATAAGCTCGGTGTTGGACGTGACGTTCTCGCCCTTCTTCTTCAGGACGTCGATGACGGCCTTGACTTCCTTCTCCGGTCCGACGGCGATGTTGGAGGCGTCGAGGAATGCGCCCATCATGACTTTCTCGGGGGCGACGGCCTGCATGGGCTTCTCGGCCGCTTCGGCCTTTTCTCCGCCTTCCTTCTTCTCGGCCTCCTCGGCTTTATCGGTCCCGGAATCCGCCTTTTCGCCTTCCGCGACGGTGATCGTCGCCACTCCCTCATAGACGCCTTCGGTGAACTTGGCGCCGGCTTCCTTCATCTTGGCCAGTACGGCATCCTTGGCGTACTTGAGGTTCATGACGCCTACGCCGGACGTAGTCCCGCCGCTGAAGCTGCCGGTCAGGCCGATGGCCAGGAAATAGACATCTTTCTGGGGATCGATGCCCAGCTTCTTGATCGTGTCCCG
Source organism: Candidatus Aminicenantota bacterium (assembly GCA_003154255.1). Lineage (GTDB taxonomy): Bacteria > Acidobacteriota > Aminicenantia > Aminicenantales > UBA4085 > UBA4085. Next base: position 5,618 of record PMCY01000181.1, read on the forward strand.
GTATTTCTCGGCGTTATCGCCTTCGTTAAGGGTTTTGGACACGATTTCCGTATTCAGGGCCCGGTTGATGTCGATGAGGATGATGCCCGTCGTGTCCTTGGGCAGCATCGTCAGCATATCGGCGGCCTTGGCCGACCCGGCCGTGGGGGGGCCCACTTTCGTGCAGGCGGCGAAAGCCGTCAGCAGGAGAGCGAGCGACAAACCGTAAAGCGATAGTTTTTTCATGGAGTTTCTCCTCTTCTTCCTAATACGCAAAAATCCCCTTCAGGGTTCTGCGTCACTATATCACAGCGCGAATCGGCCTGACAACATGGGGCTCGGGCACGAAATCCGAAACACGAGAAATTCCCCAGCGAGGAATTTCTCTCCGCTCCTCCTTCGCACATTTACGAGCCCGCGGACGAATCCCCTCCTTCGAAGGAGGCGTTGGGGTGGTGATATCAATGAGATTGAAACGGGGCGCGGGCGAGTCTCCTCTATAATCTTCCGCTCCGTCGTCCTTGCTAAGGCGTAGGACTGGCAAGACCTGTCGACGGGTTTCGGATCTCATGCCCTTCGCCCCGGACGAAGAGAAGATAAGAGTCCGCGGGAAGGACCATCTGGTCTTTAATCCGCGGGCGAATTGGGGTATATAAATTCTTCGACAAAGGAGACCCGATGCGCGCCAACAGATCCGTCCCGCTCCTCATGCTTTTCGTCCTGGCCGGCTCCCTCGCCCCCATCCTCGCGACCGCCCAGATGCCCGCCGTCCTGCCGCTCCGCGAACGCGGGCCGATCTATGACCGATGGCTNNGTGCCCCTGGATTCCTTTTCGGCCCGGCGCCTGAGCATGCTCGTCTTCTATGACCGGGGAAAAGAGGGTTTGGAAAAATTTACGGTCGGGCGTTACGGGATCGGCGACCTTTACAAGGCAGTCTGGGACCCCGACAAGATCGGCCAATGGGAGCGTCTGGCCCAGGTGGTCAAAGAACGCAACCCCAAGCGCATCGGCATCGATGAGTCCGAAGTTTTCGCCTTCGGCGACGGGCTTTCGGCATCGAACAAGGCCGCCTTGATCAAGGCCCTTGGGCCGGAGCTCTCCAAGCGCCTCGTATCGGCGGAGCGGCTGGCCGTCGGCTGGCTGGAACGACGCACTCCTGAAGAGTTGGAGGTCTATTCCCGCATCGTCGCCGTCGCTCACTCCATTATCGCCGAGGCCTTTTCCGACAAAGTCATCACCCCCGGCGCGACGACCACCGAGGATGTCGTTTGGTGGATGCGGGACAGGATCGCCGCACTGAAGCTCGCGACCTGGTTCCAGCCCTCGATCTCCGTCCAACGACCTAAAACGAGCCCTTTCAAGGATTCGGACGTCATCCATCGTGGAGACATGCTCCATTGCGACATGGGCATCGTTTATCTCGGACTGTGCACGGATACCCAGCAATTAGCCTACGTCCTGAGGGAAGGGGAGACGGACGCGCCCAAGGGGCTGAAGGAGGGCCTGGCCCAAGGCAACCGGCTCCAGGACATCCTCGTTGCCGAGTTTCGGGAGGGGCGCTCGGGCAACGAGATCCTGTCCGCGGCCTTGAAGAAGGCCAAGGAGAGCGGATTGCGCCCGAGCATTTACACCCATCCGCTCGGCGTCCATGGCCATGCCGCCGGACCGACCATCGGACTTTGGGACCGCCAGGACGGCGTGCCCGGAGCCGGGGATTATCCGCTTTTCACCGAGACATGCTATTCCATCGAACTCAACATCATGGCCGCCGTGCCGGAGTGGGACGGCCAGGACGTCCAATTCGCCCTCGAGCAGGACGCGGCTTTCGAGCCGCATGGAGCGCGTTTCCTGGATGTTCGCCAGACGAACTTCCTCCTGATCCGTTAGCCATGGCCGCCGAACTGACCCCTTTCCAGAAGCTCATCCGGCAAAGGCGCAGCATCAGGCGCTACCTGCCGGCTCCGGTGGAGAAGGAAAAACTGCTGGCCTGCCTGGAGGCTGCCCGAATCGCCCCATCGGCCCATAACGCCCAATCCTGGCGATTCCTGGTCATCGACGATCCCGCGATCAAGGCCCGCTACACGGAGGCGGCTTTCTCGGGAATCTATAAGATGACCCAGTTCGCGGCCCAGGCCCCGGTCCTGGTCCTGGTCCTGGCCGAGCTCGACTTCCTGGCCAACCGGGTCGGCCGTCAGCTCCAGGGAGTTAACTTCTATTTGCTCGACCTCGGCATCGCCGGCGAACATTTTATTCTGCAGGCCGAGGAGCTGGGCCTGAGCACCTGTTGGATCGGATGGTTCAATATCCGCAAAACGCGCAAATTCTTTAAAATCCCCCGCAAATATAAAATTGTCGCCCTTATCTCGCTGGGCTATGGGGCCAGCCGCCCGCCCCGCGAGGGCATCCGTAAACCACTCGAGGAGATCGTCCGGACCAACGCTTTTCGCGGCTGAGCCGGCCTTAGGGCGTTTTCCCGGTTGGAGGCGTTTGAGGGTTTGACTTATAGTAAGGGACCGGAGATCGATATGCCCCACCGCGGAGGACCTTTATGGGTCGGCATCGCCATCACCATGGCCGTTTATGGACTGCTCAATTACTACGTCCTGCGCCGCGGATGGAGGGCTCTGGCCGGGACGGGCGCTTTCCGGACCGTCCTTTTGGGCGTGATGCTGGCCGGGGCGGTTTCGGTCGTCGCCGGCCGCCTGTTGGAGCGCAGCCTGCCTTCTCTTTTCGCCGATGCCGTGACGGCCTTCGGCTACGAGTATCTCATTTTCATCCTTTACCTCTTCCTCCTGACCGTGTTGGTCGATCTAATCCGGCTCGTCGACTTCGTCGTTCCATTTTTTCCGGAATCCTGGCGCAGCGCGCGGACGGGCGGACGGCTGGCCTTCGCCCTGGTCGTCGGCACGGTGGTGATCGCGCTGACGGCGGGGACCGTCCAGGCTCTGCGCTTCCGCACCCGGATCGTGCCCCTTTCGATCGCCAAGCCGGCGGGCTCTTTGAAAACGCTGCGGGCCGTCCAGATTTCCGACGTCCACGTCAGTCCCGTCCTGCCGGCCTCGCGCCTGGCCCGCATCGTCGACCGTGTCAACGCCCTGGCGCCCGACATCGTCTTCATCACCGGCGATCTGGCCAGCGACGATACGCCGGCACGCGAGCTTGTGCGCATGTCCGAATTCCTGACCCGGCTGAATCCGCCCCTGGGCGTCTTCGCCTGCACCGGCAATCACGAATATTACGGCGGCTTGGAAAAAACCTGCGCGGCCATCCGGGCCGGCGGNNCGCCCGGTCATCCTCCTCGATCACCAGCCCGTCCACCTGGAGGAAGCGGCTGCCGCGGGGATCGACCTGCAGCTCTCGGGCCATACGCATAACGGTCAGGTTTTTCCCATCAACCTCATCAACAAGGGGATCTACGAGCTTAATTGGGGGCTTTTGAAGAAGGGCCCGACCTGGATCTATGTCACCAGCGGGGCCGGGACCTGGGGCCCGCCCGTCCGCCTGGGCAGCACGTCCGAGATCGTCCTCTTCGAAATTTCGTTCGGCCGCTGATTACCAGCTCCCGCTGGCCCCGCCGCCGCCGAAGCTTCCTCCGCCGCCCGAAAACCCTCCGCCGCCGGAACTTCCGGACGAACGCGAGCCGCCCGACGACCAGTGGAATGTCGAGACGTGTCCGCCGCCGATCGAGCTTTTAGCTGCGGCCTCGGCTTTGCGGATGCGCTCACGCCCCCAGGCCGTCCGCGGCAGGATGAGCTTTAGAATGGGAAAGCCGATCAGGAAGGCGAAAAAGATCCAATAGCCGAACGGCGCGCCCTGCTCCTTGAGAAAGGCTCCGGCGATGCCCAATCCGACGCCGACGAAAACATACATCAGGACCGCTCCGCCAGGAGTGAAAAACCCGCCGTAGGTCATGATCCCGGCGAAGCCGTAGCCGGCGACGAGGAACATGCCGATGATCAGGCGGCCGCAACGGATTCGGCCCGGACGTGTTCTAAAGGGATGAGTGCGAGTTTGTGGTAAAATAATCGTTTCACCGACCAGGGAGTTTTTGTCATTTTCGAATTTGAATCGGATTCGACGAAGGAACGGCGCCGACGGCAGGTCCTTCTCCTGCTCACTTCCGCCGCTCTCCACGGCCTCGTCCTCTATGGCGTTTTCACGTCCCATTGGCACTATAAAATCTTCACTTACGAGGAGAAATCCCGCGAAGCATTTCTGGTGCCCCGCGAGCTGACCCGTTTTCCTCTTTCCAAGGCTGAAGCCGGCCGTCCGGGCATCCGCCCGGGCGGGAATGCCGCGACGCCGGCCTTGGCCGCTCCCCCTGCGGAAGCGGCGGCCAAGGGCGGCGCGGCCGTACGACCCGCCGGGCCGGTCGAGCCGCGCGGTCCCGGATCGATCGCTCCCGGAGGACCCGGCCCGATCGCGGCACCGGGCGCGTCGGGCGGTTTTCCCGGCCCATATACGAATTTTCAGCTCTCATACCCGGCCGACGCCCGGATCAACCTATCCAGGTCGGCTGACAAAATCGAGGACAAATTTCTCCCGCCGCCCTCCCATTACCGAACCCGCACGGACATCGATTTCTCCAAGTATGCCCGTCAGGGAGCGCTGCCGAGCTCGCTGTCCGCGGGCGGTTTGGGGGAAGGGCCCGGCGGATCGGGAAGCGGCCGTCCCGGGCAGGCCGGCCAGAGGGCGCGGCGCCCGGCGCCGGGAGGATCGGTGGCCCTCGACTTGCCCGGCGTCGATTTTTCCGCTTGGGGAGAGATCGTCCTTAACAAGATCCAGCGCAACTGGGCTTTGGATGCCGGCCTGGGCACCGCTTGGAAAGGCGAGGTCGGCATATCCATTCTGGTGGCCAAAAACGGCGATCTCCTGGCCGTCGTGATCGAT
>PMCY01000181.1:10501-23051 GCA_003154255.1 Candidatus Aminicenantota bacterium
TGGGCCCAATGGCGCGAAGAGGCGGCCAAGCTCATCGGCTCGGACAAACAATATGCCAAAGCGGCCGCGGCAATCGATCGGCGCTGGGCCGAAATCACCGCCATCGAGAAAGGCGATGCGGCGGCCCTTTTGGCGTATTGCGCCAACCGGATCGGCGACGGGCCGGCCGAGATCCATTGGATTGTCGAATATTTCGAAACCTATCTGACCAAGGACGGCGGTTTCGCCTTTCTCGACCTGGTCACGCAATCGGACGTCATCGGTTACCTCAACGGCTGGCGGGTGAAGTTTCCCTGGATCAGCGGCATCTCTCTGATCAAGGGCGTCGGAGACGAGATCATCATGCCCGAGGGCATCGTACCACTGGTCGTTGAAACGACCAATACGGTCCTCTATAAATTTTCCGAGAACGGCAATGTGCTCAAGGCCGGGGTTCTCAATCCGGGTTTCAACGTCCTCGGACTGGACGCCAACGTCCTTTTCCTGAACTCGAGCCGGCGCCTCTACACTCTCGAAGTCCGCTCCGCCAACCTGATTCTGACCAAGGAGATCACGCTGGACATCGACGTGTCCACGGCCCGGCCCAAGCCGGTTTTAGGATCGCAGGCCCAGACGGGACATCCTCTGGAATACCGGCTGACCCTCTTTATCGACGGCAAACCCGTCTGGACGAACCAGAAGACCATCCGGACCATTCCCCTGAAGATCGACGTCAAGCCCTCCACCCTGAAATACAGTTTCAAGCCCGACTACATGCTCAATCGGGACAAGCCCAACCCGTTCAACTCCATCGACATCGTCCAGGCCGTCAGCACTCTTTATAAGCTGCTCAAGGATCTGCTGGCCAAGCGGAAAGATAAAAACGCCCCGCCGCCGCGGATCGAAACCGTCCAGGACCTGACCCTGAATTTCAACTCCAAGGACTTCGACGGCCTTGAGTACATGACCAAGATATCAATGAAGCTGAATATCAAGAACCTGCCCTACCGGATGGTCGTCCCCAAGCTCAACCTTTAAATGGAAGGCCGCCCTCCAATCTCCTGAACTTTTTTTCTCCATTCACGTAAATTTTATCGATGAGAGAACGAGGACCGGGTTTTCCTTGGACTTGTTTTTCCATTGAGGGCGAGGAATTCGGAAGAGGCATGCGGGAAGGCTTGCCGGTGGACTCGATCGGCGCCTTATTATAGACTGAACTCAACGCGGGGAGGCGGCATCATGCTCAAAGACATCATCAAAAAGGAAATCCTGGAGACGATCACCAGCCCGAAATTCGTCTTCACCTTCCTGCTCTGCGCCGTGCTCATCCTGCTGTCCGTCTACACCGGGATCACCACGTACCGGTCGGAGCAGAAGGAGTACAACGCGGCCGTGGCCCTCAACAAGAAGAACCTGGAGAGCCAGCAGTCCTACCAGGCCTTGGCTGGCCTGGGCCCCAAGATCAACAAGCCGCCCCACGTCCTCAGCACCATCGCCAGCGGCGTGTCCGAAGCCGTCGGCCGGGTGGCCAGCGTCAACATCGCCTACGATCCCAACCTGGTCGATTCCAAGTATGAGAGCAACCCCGTCTTCTCGGTCTTCGGCGCGCTGGACCTGACGTTCATCGTCAAGATCGTCCTGAGCCTCTTTGCCATTCTCTTCACCTACGACGCCATCGTCGGGGAGAAGGAGCGCGGGACGCTCAAGCTGACCCTGTCCAACCGTGTGCCGCGCGACCGGCTGATCATGGGCAAGGTTGTCGGCGGCTACATCAGCCTGCTCATCCCCCTGATCATCCCGCTCATCCTGAGCATGCTCATCCTGTTGGTCTACCCCAACGTCTCCTTGACCGGACAGGACTGGGGCCGGCTGCTGCTCATGTTCCTGATGTTCTTCCTCTATCTTTCGGTCTTCTTCACACTGGGCCTGCTCGTCTCGGCCCGGACGAACAAGAGCTCGACCAGCTTCCTCGTCCTGCTCTTCATCTGGGTCGTCTTTGTCACCATCATCCCCAAGGTGTCCGTCCTGGCGGCTTCCCAGCTCAACCCCATTCCCTCCGTCCATGAGATCACGGCCAAGAAGGACGCCTTCCTCCAACAGGTCCAGGGAGGGGCCCAGAAAAAAGTCTTGGACTGGGTCAAGGAAAACGCGCCCAATGCGGCCAAGGACCAGAAGAAGTACCAGGAGGACTTCAAGAAGTTCCTGGAAGACTACCAGAACGATCTGACTTCCAAGATCGACGAGAACAACGCCGCCCTGGAGCGGGACTACCAGGCCCGCAAGACCTCCCAGGAGCGCCTGGCCATCAACATCTCGCGCATCTCCCCGGCCTCGGCTCTGATGTTTTCGACCATGAGCCTGGCCCGGACAGGGCTCGACGATCACGAGCAGTTCCTGGCCTCCATCCGGGCTTATAAGCCCAGCTTCACCCGCTGGGTCAACTCCCGCATGATGAAGAGCATCAACTTTTCCACCGGCGAGCAGGGCAAGGTCAACCTGGCCGACATGCCCCTGCACAAGTTCGAACCGGAGTCCCTGAGCAAATCGCTGGCCCGGACGCTGCCCGATTTCGGGGTAATGATCGTGCTGATCATCATCTTCTTTGCCGGGGCCTACGCCTCCTTTTTGAAGTACGACGTCCGCTGAGGAGCCCGCCATGCTGGAAACCATCAACCTGACCAAGAAATACGAGGACGGCCACCTGGCCGTCGACCACCTGAGCTTCAAGGTCGAACCGGGCGAGATCTTCTGCATGTTCGGGGCCAACGGCGCCGGCAAGACCACGACCATCAATCTGTTCCTCAATTTCATCCCCCCGACCGAGGGAACCGCCTTGATCGAGGGCATCGACGTGACCAAGGAGCCACTGCGGTCCAAGGACTTCGTCTCCTTCGTCTCTGAAAACGTCATGCTCTACGGCAGCTTCTCCGCCTACCAGAACCTGGATTATTTCACCAAGCTGGCCGGCAAGCGCGGCCTGACCAAGGCCGATTACGCCCGGGCCCTGAAGAGCGTCGGACTGCAGGAGGACGCCTTCAATACGCGCAGCCGCAACTACTCCAAGGGCATGCGCCAGAAGCTCGGCCTGGCCATCGCCATCATCAAGGACGCCCCGAATATCCTGCTCGACGAGCCGACGTCGGGATTGGACCCCAAGTCCGGCCAGGAGCTCCTCAACCTGCTGGTCAAGATGCGCGACCAAGGCAAGTCCGTCTTCATGTCCACCCATGACATCTTCCGGGCCAAGCTGATCGCCGACCGGGTCGGCTTCATGAAGAAAGGCCGGCTGGTCATGCTCAAAACGCGGAAAGAGCTCGAGGGCGAGGACCTGACCGAGCTCTACATCCAATACATGGAAGAGCGGGAAGGCTGATCCGCCCTCGTCCCCGGAAGGAGGAATGATCATGTCCCAAAAGCTTCGCTTGAGAACGGTCGGCCTCGGCGTCCTGTTGGCCGTGGCCGCCCCGGTTTTCGCCGGGACCATCCTCAAAGCCAGTTGCCCCTGCGGCTTTCACGCGGACAACATCATGGCCGGCGGCGGCATGGCCAATTTCAAGGCGCTCTGCGCCGCTCCCGCCTACTGTGCGGCCTGCAAAAAACTGGAGATCCTGAATTATCTCGATGACGATCCGAAATGCGCCGCTTGCGCCGGCAAGCCCGTCTTCTATAACGACCCGTCGCTCCAGGAAAAGCTTCCTCCGGGAGCCAAGCCCGGGATTATTTTTTCCTGGAACACGGACAAAAAGGGGACGTTCAGCCTTCCCAACGTGAATTATCTCTGCCCCCAGTGCGGGAAGATGACGCTTCGTTTCGTCCAGAGCGGATTCTGGGATTGAGGCGCCGCCGGAAGCCCCACGCGGCGGGGCTACGATTTCTCAGCGGCCCTCGCTTTTTACGATAAACCAGGGATTGTGAAGGTCTTTTTTATTGTAGAGAAGCGGGGAAATCCCGTCCCTTTGCGTCACCGCGCATCCGGCGGCCCGGGCCACGGCGTCGCCGGCGGCCGTGTCCCATTCCATGGTCGGACCGAAACGCGGGTAGACGTCGGCGGTCCCTTCGGCCACCAGGCATAATTTGAGCGAACTGCCCTTGGAGACGATCTCCACGTCTGCGTGGGCGGATTTCACGGTTTCGATGAAGGCCAGCGTCTCCGCCGTCATGTGCGAGCGGCTGGCGACGATCCGGAAAATGCCGTCCTTCCTCGGGGCCGGCAGCCGTTCTCCGGCCGCGATGATCATCTCGAAACCGAAATCCTCCGGGGCCGGACTCATTTTTCCGATTTTATAAGCGCCGAACCCTTCGCATGCCGCGTAAATGATTCCCAGAGCCGGAGCGAAGACGACGCCCAGAATGGGCTTCCCGGACCGGACCAGGGCGATATTGACCGTGAATTCCCCGTTCCGTTTGATGAATTCCTTGGTCCCGTCGAGCGGATCGACCATCCAGAAGGTGGTCCAAACGCGCCGCTCCTCGTAGTGAATGTTCCGGCCCTCCTCGCTCAATACCGGCAGGTCCGAGGCGGCCAGCCCGTCGCTGATGACCCGGTGAGCCCGGCGATCGGCGATCGTCAGGGGAGTGCGATCGGCCTTGGTTTCCACGCCGAAATCGGCGCCGGAATAAACATCGAGAATTTCCCGTCCCGCGTCCAGAGCGGCCCGCACCGCAAGGGTGAGGAGATCTTGAATCGCCGGCGCGCTCATCACCGCCGATTATACCTCAGCGGGCGTCGTATCCCCGGAACGAAAAATAGGCTCCCCAGAAAGCCGCCAGGGCCAGACCGGCCAGAACGGCGAAGGCCGGCAGGGTCCCTTTCAGCCGACCGGCCAGGTCCTCTTCTTTATAAGCGAAGCGGGGCATGTCGTGGACGTCAGCGGCGATGTTCCATACGTCCGCGGTCGGATTGGCCTTTTTCAACTCGTCCATGCGCCGCTCCGAATATTTCCAGTAGGCCTGATTCCAACCTCCGCTCAAAGCTCGGAATTGGCGCTGGTTCCTCATGCCGGTATTAGAGAGGTCAGTCGCCAGATAGGTGAAATCGGCCAAGGGGGAAGCCATGGAAAGCAGGATGGCGAGCCCGGTCTGGGCCTTTTCTTTACGGTCCAAATCGTCCTGGAGGACCTTCGCCTTCGCGGATTGCATGGCGTTGGCCTCGTCCCATCCTTCTTGGCCTGCCTTCCGATAGACGCTATAGGCTTTGGCGAACAGGGGATCTTTCATCATCGTGTTCTTGATATCCTTCTCCGACATACGTTCGATGCCAGCCAGAACGGGATGATCCTTCAGAACCGCCGCCGTTTTCTCTCCTGATAGCCGGCGGCCCAGCACGTCGCGTTCGTCCTGGGTCAAGCGGAAGACTTCTCGATTGACCTTGGTGGAGGACGGCGCAGGCCGGAGAAACGAGGCGGCGTAGGGACTGAGGTTGGGAACGACGAGCACCGCCAGGACCCAGACGAAAAGCGACGTCATGATGGAGGAGGCACTCGATCGGTGCCGGGTGGAGATCAAGGTCCCCAGGGCGGTGAAGAGCCCGAGATAGACGACAATCCCCAAAAAGATCCCCCCCAAAGCTCCGAAATCCGCCCCCTTCCAGTCAACCCGCGGATTGAGGAGGATGATGAAGAGGCCGACGGCCGTGGAAATCAGGAAGGGAATGAGCAGGGTGGCCATTCCGCCGACGATCTTGCCGAGCAGGATTTTGGCCCGCGGCAGGCCGTTGGCCAGCATCAGCTTCAGCGTGCCGTCTTCCCTCTCGCCGGAGACGGAATCGTAGGTGAACACGAGCGCGGCCAGGCTGAAGAGGATGGCCACGATGAACGTCAGGTCGAGGAGGGGAAAGACGACCGGCAGCGGGTCGTTGTCGAAGGCGGACATGTCGACGTCAGCCGACAGCCCCCGGATTAGGGTCATGAAGGGGACTGGAGGCTGGGTGGGCTGGACGATATTCCCGAGACGGTTGAAGTGGGCGTATCGCTCGAGATAGCGCTCGATCTCGACCTGGCGGCGGGAATAATCGTCCAGCTGCCGGACGTAATCGTTGGTCAGGACGAGGACCGTGGCCGGAACCACAATGAGGAGAAGCAGCGACGTCACGACGAACCGGAAGGAGAGGATGTGGTTGTGGATTTCTTTGAGGACAAGGGTTCGGAACATGCGATTCATCCTTCAGCGGACGTCGTAGCGTTTCAAGACGGATGCGCCGGCGCCGAAGACGAGGATGACGGCCGCCAGGAGCCAGGCGATGTCGATCAGGGCGCCTTCGGCGAGAACCTGCCCCATCGGCCGGTATTGGTATCGGAAGGCCGGGTACGGCCGTTTTTCTCCGATCAGGTCGGCGAGAATCTGGTTCTTGTACCGGATAATATCCTGCTTGAGCCGGTTATCCTCGCCGATGCCCGTACCGGCGATGTCCGTCGCGGCGTAAATGAAACCGGCGGCCGGCGAGATCCTATTGATCGTCTTGCTCAATCGCACGAGGCGCGCGGCCTGGCGGCGATAATCCTCCTCCAAACGATCGAATTCCCGATTCATGGAGATCCTCCGTTCATTCCAGGCCTGCCCGTTCCATTCGCCGTTTTTGGAGTAGACCATCAGGATTTCGCTCGTCCAAATCTGCTGGCGCTTTTCGCTCAAGGCTTTGGTCGAGGGGACGGTGACGATTTGGCGCGCCAGAAGAGTCCCCAAATTCGGCAGAATGAACACCAACCCCGCCCAGAGGAAGAGGAGAACGACCAGGGAGGAGGCCGAGCGCTGGGTCAGCGCGGAGACGAGAAGCCCCAGACTCAGGAACAGCGCGATGTAGACAAGGCTCAGGGCCATGAGCAGGGCCAGGCGGCCGAGATGTCCGGCCGACAGCCGGATGGCCGGATCGAGACCGATCAACGCGATCCCCAGAAGAGTGACGAGCGTGAAGGGAACGGCCAGACTGAGATAGTTGCCGATCCATTTCCCGGCCATTAGGGAAGCCCGGGAAACGGAATTGGCCAGCATCAACTTCAAAGTCCCGTTTTCCTTTTCCCGGCTGATCTGGTCGAATCCGAAAAGCAGGGCGACCAGGGACATGACGAGCTTGACGACATAGACAAAGTCGGGGGCGGGGAAGAAGGCATACACGACGTTCCCGGATTTCTGCCCGGACTGGACGTCGAAGCCGGTGACGTTGACGCCGATGGAGCGGGCCATCGACTCATCCAGGCCTTTAGCCAGAATCGAAAGGGGGTTGGGGGGGAGGACGGCCGTGGCGTCCCCGACCGCGGGTTTATTGATCTGATAATCGGCCAGACGGGCCTTGTAGTCCCGGGCCATGACGAACAGGCTGGTAAAAATCAGGACCGAGGCCAGCAGGATGACGACGAAAAATTTATAGCTGAGCAGGTTGGCTGAGATTTCTTTTTTAACGATAGTTCCGATCATGTGGCACCTCGTTCCGATCCGCGCCCGCCGCTCCCTCTAGCGCACATCCGCCCGCAGGAACACGGCGAAGGCCAAGAAGGCCATAACGATATTCCAGAGGAGCAACCCGGAGATATCCCCGAAAGCGTTCTTCAACCCGCCGCCGAGCAGCGCGGCCCGCTCGACGAGCCGCGGGAAATCCGACATGTCGCCGCGGTAGGGTTCCGCCCGGGGCGAGCGGATTTCGACGTCCTTGCCGGCGAGCTTGACCGTGGTGCTGAATGACCAGTTTGACTGGCCGACCAGCTTGCCGTTCTTCTTTAGAACGTAAGCGTCGAATTGCCGCGAATACGCCCGCAGATCCTCCCGGAACGCCTCTTCCCGATGCGCGCCCGACCCCGCCAGGTCCTCGGCCGCGTACTGGAACAGCGCGACCGGTGAGATCCGGGCCAGGCTTCTTGCGAGCGCCGCCCGCTGCGCCAGCGAATCCTCGTAGCTCTTCTCGAAGAACCGCACTTTCTCCTGGCCCTCCTCGAAGGCTTTGTCTGCTTCGGCCTTTATCGCTTCCTCGGTCTTCAGCTCGCCCTTGTCGATCCGCGGCTGAAGGGCGCCGATCTTGGCCCAAACCTCTTTCTCGATCATGGGCCCGATGCTCTTCGCCGCATCATAGTCGCTCTGCACTTTCGCGAACTTCTCAGCCAGGATGCCCGACGTGTCGGGGATCAGGACGGCGAAGAGCACCCACGCCGCGAGCAGGCACAGCAAAGCGAGCGATGAGCGACGCAGGACCGACGAGACGAGCAGGCTGAGGAAGGCGAAGAACGAGAGATACGCCACGCCCAACGCCAAAAGCGCCAGCACGCGCGAGGCCAGTCCCCAGGTCAGAATCTGGGGCAGGCTGACGCCCAGGATTCCCAGGCTGATGATGCATCCCACGGCTAGCGGGATCAGGGCCGTGGCCAAGATAGCCGCGTATTTCGCCGCAAGGAACCGCACTCGTCCCACCGGATTCGACAGGACGAGCCGGAGCGTGCCCTGCTCCTTCTCGCCGCAGACCGCCGCGTAGCCCAGCAGCACAACGTACAGGCTGAAGATCGTCTTGACGATGAACGACCAGTCGAGCTTAGGGATGTCGGGTAGCTTGTAATCGCGGGGCCGCGGCGCGGAAGCGCTGAAATAGCCTTTGGCCATCATGTAATACGACGTGGGGCGGCCGAGATCCCCGCCCTCGGCTAAGAAAAGGATCGGGTTGGGCTGCCGCGCCAAGAAAAGATGCTGCGTGTTCGGCGCGAACTGGGCGGCCGCCGCGGAATACGCGGCGTTCTCCGCCTGGAATTTGCGGGCAAAGACGATCCCGTTGGCCGCAAAGAGCACGACGCTGAAGAGCAGCAGGACGACGAACTGCAGGCTCTGGATGTGATCCTTGATTTCACGGAAGACGATGGTTCGCATGGGCCTACCTCACGTCCTTCCGGAGAAACGCGGTCGAGGCCGCGGCGAAGAAGATCAGGGCCAGCAGCGCCAGCACGACGATCTGCGGGGCCGCGGCCGCCCAGGCTTCGGACGTCCCTTCGGCGGGGTGGTCGAAGGGCGGCGTGGCGGCCTTCCGGTACGCCGGCAGGTCCTTGTAGAAAAGCACCTGAAGGTCCATGTATTTCGTCTTCCAGTACCGCTCCACGCTGGCCAGGAACCGGTCGTACTCCTCGATGTCCGTGCGGGCGTAGCGCTCCACGACCCGATTGAAGAGCGCCGCCGGGGAGAGGATGGAAATCCACCGGGCCCGTTCGAGCTGGCCGCTCAAGCGGAGGCTCAATTCCCGGTCGACATCGTTCCAGAGGCGCGACCGTAGCGACTGAAGCTCGAGATAGCGCATCCCGTTCGACGTCGACCTGTCCCCGCCGAAATGCGCCGCCTGGACCTTTTTCAGCTCGTCGCCGTAGGACGCGAACGCGGCAACCTTCTTCTCAGCCATCTCGCGGTTAGTCGGCAGTTTATAGAAGTTCTCGGCAATGCTCACCCCGAGATTGGGATACACGACCACGAGGAAGATCCAGAGCTGGAGCAGGACCATGAGCGCGATCGCCGGCCGCTTCACGACCGTGCTGACCAGCAGACTCAGCATATAGAACACGGTTAGGTAGAGGGCCGATGCCGCAACCAGGCTAAGGATTCGGGCCGCGTCCGCCCCCGATAAATCGACCGCCGGGTGGACCATCATGATCAGGACGGCGACCGCCGCTGCCGCCGCGAACGAGCCCAGGACCACCGTCAGCCCTGCCGCCGCCTTGCCGACGAGGAGGCTCGATCGCGGCAGGGCATTGGCCAGGACTAGCATCAGCGTCCCGGACTGCTTCTCCTCGGCCACGGTGTCGTAGGCCAGGAAGATCACGAGCAGGCTGAAGATCACGCGCACCAGAAAGGCGAAATCCACCGATCCGAATCCCGAAAGGGACTTGGGGCGGGGCGTGCTCTGCTCGGACATGTAGCCCGTCAGCCGGTCGGGAATGTTCAGATAGTTAACGGACGCCGTGTTGCCCAGGGATCGGTCCTTGCCTTGGACGAGGACGCTCAGAACCTCGGGCGGCCGGAAGATCTGAACTTCGAATTTATTTCGCTCCAGGTCGCGCTGCGCGGCTCGATAATCCTGTAAGCGCCGGCCGTAGTCCTGCGTATTGATGATCGTAGCCGCGACCGCTATCGCCAGCGTGAGCCCAAAGCCGATCAGGAACTTCGCCGATTTCAGGTGGTCGAGGATCTCGCGCTTGTAAATGACGCCGATCATGTCCGACCTCCTCCCAAACGCTCCGTGTCCCTCAGCGCACGTCGTAATTCCGGAAACGGGTGTAGGCGACGACGAACGGGGCGATGAGCCAGAAGGCCAGGGCCAGCAGGCTCCGCCAATTCTCCTTGAACGTGTCCGGGAGTGAAGCCGGCGCGACCGTGAACTTGGGCAGGTTCTTGGGATCTACAGGTTCGGCCTGGAATGACAGGGACATGCCCCCGTTTTTATGCATCATGAGCGTCCGCTTGACCTTGCCGAAAAGGGCATTGTCGAGCGCTTTCTGGTGGGACCGCACGGCTTCGAGATACTTGGTCCGGGCCAAATCCCCGGTCTCGCAGATGTCGGCGACGAGACGCCCGAAGGCCGCGCTGGGGGATATCAGGGACAGGTTTACCGCCAGGTTCTGTTGGCGGCGCTTTTGCTGGGCATACGTCTCCTCGATGGCTGCGATCTGCTGGGCTTTATTTTCCCGGGCCCGCATCTGGATGTCGTCGCGCAGGGGATCCCACTTCTTCCGTTCGGGGGATTTGGTATCGTCCGCCGCCCCCGGCTTGGCGCTGCCGAAGATGAGGTCATACTGGCGGCCGAGCTCCTTGGCCGTCTCTGTCTCGATCGTATTATTGACTAGGGATTTTTCCAGCGAAACCTGCGTCTCCGTCCGGACCGGGGAGATCAGGGCGGCGAGCATATCACTCAGCTTGGGGATGACCAGTTGGAAGCCCGACCAGATGAGAAGGATGGCCACGAGCGAAGTCCGGGCTTTGGCCGAACTGGCCGAAATCATCGTCCCGATGACGTAATAAATCAGGATAAAAACGGATGAGGCCAGGGCCAGGATGGCCAGCCGGGCCGGGATATCGCCGGCGAATAGGGGGAAGGCGCTCGGCACGAGGAGCGCCACGCCCAGTACGAAGGCCACGAGAAACGGAGCCAGCAGGGACCCAAAGCCTCCGCCGATCTTTCCGATCAGCAAGGCGTCACGGGGGAGGCGGTTGGACAACATGGCCCGCAGCGTCCCCGATTCTTTCTCCCCGGAGATCACGTCCGAAGCGAACAGCAGGCCGATCAGGCTGATGACCATCTGGACGAGGAAGACGAAATCGAACTTGCCCTGTGTCGAAAGCAGTGATTCGTCGCCGCTGGCCGATTCGCCCTGGCTGAATCCGTCTTGAGTGAACTGATAATAGCGGGGCATAGCGTTTTCGAAGCCTTGATCGAAGATTGAGAGCAGGGCCGGCCGGCGGAAGCCCTTGATGGCCACACGCCCGGCCATGACATCTTGCATCGTGAGCCCGGCGGCCCCCACCTCGGACAGGCGGACCTGTTCGCTGTAATCCCGCAGGTGCTTGGTGTACTGGGCGTTGTTGACGAACATGCTCAGGGGGATGAGGACGACGCAGAGGAGGGCGAAGAGGGGAAACCGGTAGCTGAAAATATTTTCCAGAAGCTCTTTCTTGACGATCGTTTTCAACATGGGTTGGACTCCGGGTCGGCGGCGGCGGGGTGCGGCTCGCCCGCCTTAAGCCGTCAGCGGCTCGGACTTCATGTAGTCGATGTAGATCTTGACCAGGTCCTCGTACTGGAGCTGCTCGCGGGTCCGTTCCATGACCAGACGCCCTTCCTTCATGATCCCGACCCGGTCGCCGATATCCTTGGCCCGAAAGATGTCGTGCGTGGACATCAGGATGGCCTTGCCTTCCTTGCGCAGCTCGGACAGGATCTCCTGGAACTCTTCGGCCGCCTTGGGGTCGAGGCCGGAGGTCGGCTCGTCCAGCAGGATGGCCGGGGCGTTCTTGATGATGGCGATACAGATGCCCAGCTTCTGGCGCATGCCCTTGGAGAAGTTCTTGACCCGCTGCTCGAAGGCCTTCTCCTGGAGCGAGACCCGGCGCATGACCTGGTAATATTGCTCCTTGGTCAGATCGGGCTTGCCGCCCAGCTTGGCGAAGAAGTCGAGGTTCTGGCGGGCCGTGAAGTTGCCGTAGAGCATGACGTTTTCCGAGACGAAGGCGACATACTTTTTGGCCTCCAGTGGGTCCTTGGTGACGTCGATGCCGGTGATGAAACAGGTGCCGGTCGTCGGCGGGATGAAATTGAGGAAGAGGTTGATGGTCGTCGTNNTGAGAATGGGGGATTGCGTCGTCATACCGGACCTCCTTGGTTATCGGACATCATATCGGGTGAACGAGACATAGGCGGCCGCGAAAAAGACCAGGTTGAAGAACACGAGCAGGAGGATGTCGGGGGCCGTCGCCCGCAGTGTCTCCTCGAACCGGGGGAAGGCGTAGCGGAATTGGGGGTAGACGATCTTGTCGTCCTCGCGGGAATTCCCGCTGTAGCCCATATTCGTATGGCCGTCCTCGGAGCTGTATTCGTCGTTGAACTGAAAACGGAAAACGA
>PMCY01000181.1:23078-23782 GCA_003154255.1 Candidatus Aminicenantota bacterium
CTCGGCATCGAATTTCTGCAGGGTCTGGTCGAGCTGCTCTTCGAATTTCTGGGCCACCGGGCCGCGGGCTTTGGTGTATCCCTTCCAGTCCCACCCGGCGCCCTGGCTGCCGAGATACTTGTCCATCAGGGGCTTCAGGGCCCGGCCCTTTTCCTTCTCGATCTGTCCGCGGACCTGGGCCCGGTTGGCCTTCATGGCCTCTTCGCTCTGGACCTTGCGGATGAGGCCGGCGATCGGCTCACTGGTCTTGGGAATGATGAATGTCAGAAAGATCCAGACGAAAAAGCCGGCCAGGAGGGCCAAGCTGGCCTTGTGNNGGCCAAAACCCGGCCGGCCTGGCCTGCCGCGAACAAGGGGAATCCCTGCAGGAGGAGCAGAAGGAGCCCGATCAGGACGGCGGCGGCGAAGGGCAGGAGCAGCACGCTGAAGCCGCCCAGGAATTTGGCCGCAATGACCGTGCTGCGCTTCACCGAATTGGCCAGGAGGAGCTTGAGCGTCCCGGCCTCCTTCTCCCCGCAGGCCATCGTCCCCGCATACAGCACGGCGAAGAGGCTGAGAAGAGAGCCGACGATGACGACGAAGTCGAGCTTGCCGTTGATGTTGCTCAGGACCTCGCTCTGGACCCGGGCGCCCTTGGCCTCGGTCTGGTACTTGGAGAAAACGACGCTCTTGGGCAGGACGCTTTCCAGGCCGATCCCGAACGT
>PMCY01000159.1:0-1717 GCA_003154255.1 Candidatus Aminicenantota bacterium
CGATCAACCAGGACCCCCACGGCAAAGCCTGGATCATCAAGCTGAAAATGAAGAACTCGGCCGACCTCAAGGCCCTGATGAAAACCCCCGATTACGAGAAGTTCCTGGAAGGGCTTGCCCACTAAAATGAGCTATATCGCCCTCAGCGAAAAAGACAAGCGGGAGATGCTGGCCCGCATCGGGATCGCCTCTACGGAGGAACTCTTCGCCTGTCTCCCGCCGGCCCTAAGATTGGATCGGCCGCTCAACCTGCCGGCCGCCCTGTCCGAACCCGAGCTCGTCCGGCATATGGAGAAGCTGGCCGAACGCAACACCTACGGCGATTTCAATTCCTTCCTGGGGGCGGGGGTTTATGCCCACTTCATTCCCGCGGTCGTCGACTCTTTGAGCTCCCGGACGGAATTCGTTTCCCCCTATACGCCTTACCAGCCCGAGGTCAGCCAGGGCACGCTGCAGTCGATCTTCGAGTACCAGACGCTCATCTGCCAGCTCACCGGCATGGACGTGGCCAATGCTTCGCTCTACGACGGGGCCATGGCCGCGGCCGAGGCCGTCCTGATGGCCCAGCGGGTGACGAGCCGAAAAAAAATACTCATGGCCCGCTCACTCCATCCCCAGTACAGGGAGACGATCCGGACCTACTCCCGCAACCTCGGCCTGACCCTCGAAGAAGTCGGGTTCGGCGAATGCGGCGGCCTGGTCACGGCCGAACTGGAATCCAAGCTCGGGCCCGACGTGGCCGGAGTCATCGTCCAATCGCCTAATTTCTTCGGTGTGGTCGAGGACCTGGCCAAGTTCGCCGCTCTGGCCCACGGCCGCAAAGCCCTTTTTATCGCCGTTGTGGCCGAAGCCGTCTCGCTGGGGCTATTGGAGGCGCCGGGAAAGATGGGTGCCGATATCGTCTGCGGAGAAGCCCAGTCGTTCGGCATGCCTCCGGCTTTCGGAGGCCCCTATCTCGGCTTTATGGGCTGCGCCAAGGACTACCTGCGCCAGCTGCCCGGCCGCATCACCGGGATGACCAAGGATGTCGACGGCAAGCGCGGTTTCGTCCTGACCCTGTCCACCCGCGAACAGCACATCCGCCGGGAAAAGGCGACCTCCAACATCTGCACCAACCAGGCCTGGTGCGCCCTGCGGGCGACCATGTTCCTGGAAACGCTAGGCCACGACGGCTTGCGCGAGATGGCGGCGCAGAATCTGCACAAAGCCCGCTACGCCGCGGAGCGGCTGACCAAGATCGCCGGCGTCAAGCTCCGCTTCAGCGGAGAGTTTTTCAACGAGTTCGTCCTCGACCTGCCCAAGCCGGCCGCCCTCGTTGCCGCGGCCCTGCAGGCCAAGGGCGTTCTCGCCGGCCTGCCCCTTCAACCGTTCTACAAAGACATGGACCGGGCCCTCCTCGTCTGCGTCACCGAGGTCAAGACCAAAGCCTGCATTGATGCCCTGGCGGCCGCCCTCGAGGAGGTCCTGCGATGATCCGCGAACCGCTCATTTTTGAAATCAGCGACAAAGGCAAACGTGCCTTCGGTCTGCCCCGGCTCGACGTGCCCGAGGCCAAGGAGGCCCTGAGCGGCCTGCCCGTGCGGGCCGAGATTGAAGATTTTCCCCAGGTCTCGGAAGTCGAGCTGGTCCGCCACTTCACCCGTCTGTCCCAACAGAACTATTGCGTCGACGTCGGGTTTTATCCGCTCGGCTCATGCACCATGAAGTACAACCCCAA
>PMCY01000159.1:1788-7816 GCA_003154255.1 Candidatus Aminicenantota bacterium
GGGACCAACCCTTCCAGCGCACACCTGAGCGGCTACACCGTGCAGGAAATCAAGTCCAATGCCCGGGGCATGGTCGATCTCGAGGAGCTGGACCGGCGCATGAACGGCGATGTCGCCGCCCTGATGCTGACCAATCCCAACACGCTGGGCGTCTTTGAATCCGACATTTGCCGTATCGCCGAGATCGTCCACGCCAAGGGCGGCCTCCTTTACATGGACGGCGCCAACATGAACGCCTTGACCGGCATGGTCCGGCCGGGGGACATGGGCGTGGATGTCCTGCATATCAACCTGCACAAGACTTTTTCCACTCCCCACGGCGGGGGCGGCCCCGGATCGGGCCCGGTCGGCGTCAAAAAGTTCCTGGAGCCCTTCCTGCCCGTGCCGCTGGTCGAAGAGAAGGGGGGCCGCTTCAGCTTGAACTTCGCCCGCCCCGATTCGATTGGCCGCGTCCGCGGCTTCTACGGCAACTTCCTGGTCATCGTCAAGGCCCTGGCCTATATCCTCTCGCTCGGGCCGCAGGGCGTCCGGGAGATCGCCGAAGTGGCCGTCCTCAACTCCAACTACATCCGCAAGAGCCTGGAAGGCATCTACCACCTTCAGTACAACGACGCCACCCTGCACGAGATCGTCTTCGACGACAAGTTCCAGAAGGACGCCCATGGCATCACCAACCTGGACATCGCCAAGCGCCTTATCGACTACGGCGTCCATCCGCCGACGATGTCCTTCCCGAGCATCGTCCACGGCGCGCTCATGATCGAGCCGACCGAAACGGAAAGCAAGCGGGACCTGGACGATTTCATCGAGACCATGAAGACGATCGCCCGCGAGGCCGAGGAGATGCCGGAGATCCTCAAGGCCGCTCCTCACCATTCCTACGTCCGCCGCCTGGACGAGACGGCCGCCGCCCGCAATCCGATCGTCAAATGGGAGAGACCGAAAACTCCATGAGCTTGCAGAACCTCATCCTGAGTCTCCAGCATTACTGGGCCGGCCAGGGCTGTTACCTGGCCCCTTCCTACGACGTTGAAGTCGGGGCCGGGACGATGACCCCGGACACCTTCTTCCGCGTTCTCGGCCCGCGCGCCTGGAAAGTGGCCTACGTCCAACCTTCCCGCCGGCCGACGGACGGCCGGTTCGGCGACAATCCCAACCGCGTCCAGAAACACCACCAGTTCCAGGTCATCATCAAGCCGTCCCCGGCCGACATCCAGTCGATATACCTCGACAGCCTGAAAGCCCTGGGGATCGACCTGGCCGAACACGATCTGCGCTTCGATGAGGACGATTGGGAATCGCCCTCCATCGGGGCTTGGGGCGTGGGCTGGCAGGTCATGCTGGACGGGCTGGAAATCAGCCAGTTCACCTATTTCCAGCAGGCCGGCGGCATCGACGTGTTCCCCATCCCGGTCGAAATCACCTACGGCCTGGAGCGCCTGGAGATGTTCCTGGAGGGGAAGGACGACATCTACGACCTGCAGTGGTCGGACGATGTCACTTACCGCGATTTGCGGCTTGACGAGGAGCGCCAGTTCTCGGAATATAATTTCAATCAGGCTTCGGTCAAGGGGCTCCGGGAGGCTTTCACCGGGCACGAGCGCGAGGCCGGCCAGCTCATCGAGAAGGGATTGGTTCTTCCGGCCTACGACATGTGCCTGAAGTGCTCGCATACGTTCAACCTGCTCGACGCCCGGGGAGCGATCAGCGTCACCGAGCGGGTCAAGATGATCGCCCAGATCCGGGCCCTGGTGAGCCGCATCGCCAAGGATTTCACCGCCCGCGAAACAAAGCCGGAAGGGGCCCGCTGATGGAATTTCTGCTCGAAATCATGACCGAAGAACTGCCGCCGTCGCATGTGCGCTCGGCGGTCGAGGACCTTCAGGATAAGCTGGGGCGGGAATTCGCCGCCGCCCAATTGCCGGCATCCTCTCTGAAAACCTTCAGCTCCAGCCGCAGGCTCGTCGTCCTGGCCGAAATTCCTGCCGGGCAGCCCGACCGGGACATGGTCGTCACCGGTCCGCCCAAAGCCGCCGCCTTCGCCGCGGACGGTTCGCCCACGCCCGCCGCCTTGGGCTTCGCCCGTTCTAAGGGAGCCCGCGTCGAGGACCTCCAGGTCCTGACGACCGAGCGCGGCGAGTATATGGGGCTTAAAACCTCGGTCAAAGGCAAACCCGCCGCCGAGATCATCCCGGGCCTTCTTCCCCGAGTCATTTCCTCACTGTCTTTCCCGCGCATGATGCGCTGGGGCACCGGTTTGTTTAAATTCAGCCGGCCCATCCGCAACTTGCTTTGTCTCCTGGGCGGCCGAGCCCTGGTCTTTTCTTTCGAAGGGTTGACTTCCGGGGGGATGACGTTCGGCCACAAGCTGCGCGCCCCCGCGCCGCTTCTCGTGGACTCGTTCGCCGCTTACCGCGAGGCCCTCAAAACGCATGGCGTGACCATCGACGCCGAGGAGAGAAAAGCCGTCATTCTGGCCCGGATCTCCGAACACTTGACTCCGATCGAGGCTGAGCTTTATGCCGATCCCGCTCTGCTGGACAAGCTGGCCAGCGACATCGAGTGTCCATTTGTCGTCATGGGCGCTTTCGCCGAAGAGTACCTTCGGCTGCCTTTGGAGATCCTCAGCACGGCCCTGCGCGAGGGGATGAACGTTTTCTCCGTGGTCAGGGGCGGGAAGCAGCTGCCTCTCTTTCTGGGCGTGGCCGATACGTCCGGCGACCCCAAAGGGTACATCCGGAAGGGGAATGAGCGCGTCCTCAAGGCCCGCTTGGCCGACGCCCGATTCTTCTGGGAACAGGATCTCAAGACCGGACTCAAGAAACGGGCCCCCGGCCTGAAAAATGTGGTCTTCCAGGACAAGCTGGGGACATACGATGACAAGACCCAGCGGCTGAAGAAGATCGTTGCTTATTTGGCCGAGAAGGCTGAGGCCAAGTCCCTGGCCAAGGACGCCGTGCTGGCGGCCGAGCTATGCAAGGTCGATTTGATCACGGACATGGTCCGCGAATTCCCCTCCCTGCAGGGAAAAGCCGGCGGATTGTATGCCCGGGCCGAAGGATTTCCCGAGACCGCGGCCCGGGCCATCTACGAGCACTACCAGCCGGTCAGCCTGGAGGACGAACCTCCGGAATCGCTGGGCGGGGCGCTCTTGTCCTTGGCCGACAAGCTCGATACCATCGTCGGCGTCGTCGGAGTTGGTATCCAGACGACCGGGTCGAGCGATCCCTTCGGCCTGCGCCGCAACGCCCAAGGCGTCTGTAAAATCATCCTCGATCGCCGGCTGGCCCTGTCTTTCCCCCGGCTGGTGGACAAGGTCATGGCCGCCTATGGCGACAAGATCAAGCGGCCCAAGGCCGAGGTTCTCTCCTATATCACCGAGTTCTTCGCCGGCCGCCTCCGCTACATCTACGAAAAACAGGGCTACCGCTACGACCTCATCAATGCCGCCCTGGGCGCCGGGATCGAGAACATCCACCAAACCTTGCTGCGGCTCAAAGCCCTCGATGCCCTGAAAGCCAGTCCCCAGTTCGAGCCTTTCATCCTGATGGCCAAGCGGGTCAACAACATCGTCGGCGGCCAATCCCCCTCCAAGGTCGATCCGGGACTTCTCACCGAGAAGGCCGAGAAGGATCTCTACTCCACCTTCTCCATCATCAAGACCAATTCCGCGCCCATGCTGGCCAAGGGCGATTTTGTCCAGGCCCAGAAAATGGTTTTCCGCCTCCAGCCTCTTCTGGATTCCTTTTTCGAGCAGGTCATGGTCATGGCCAAGGAATCGAAGCTGCGGAAGAACCGGATCGGCCTGCTCCTGGGCATCAAGAAAATCCTCGACCCCATGGCCGATTACAGCCAGGTTGTGGTCGAAGGGGAGAAGGCCAAGGAAAAGAAGTGACGCCGGGGCCGGGGATCAGATGGAGAACGTGCTGCCCCGGCCGCCCGTGTCCTCGTTGATGATGGTCGAGTTGTCCAGAAACTTCTGTTCGTAAGCGATGATCTTGACCAGCGTCCCGGGATAGTTCATCCCTTTCTTTTCCCCATAGGGGTAGAACTGGACGCCGACCTGGTGTTTGAAGCTCTGCCCGACGTTGGGCGCGGCCCAGCGGACGACGCCGTCGATCTGGAGCGGGCTCTGGTCGCCGGGGACCTGGACCCGCAAATGAAGTTTCGTGTCCAGGGCGATGTTTTCGTTGGACAGGAAGCGGATGCCGCCCCGGCTGATGTCCAGGACAGGGAGGAATTCGCCGCTGTAATCCGGATTCCGATGGAACAGGCTTTTATCTTTTTTATAGGCCGTGGTCGCTCCGGGAATCCGGAACCGCACACAACCCCGTTTTTCGAGTCCTTCCTCTGGCATCTCCGCCTCCCTGGGCCGGTTATCCTGCGCTCCTGACTTTTTTGCCCTGCCTATAAAATATCCCAGACGGACGGGAAATGTCAAAGCGACTCTGCTATACTAGCCCTGGTTCACCGATCGATGCGGGAGGGCGTCATGCCGAAGGTCGTATCCGTCATCATGGCCGGCGGGCAGGGGAGCCGGCTCTTTCCCCTGACCAAGATCCGCAGCAAGCCGGCCGTCCCCATCGCCGGCCGCTTCCGGCTCATCGACATCCCCATAAGCAATTGCATTCATTCCGACTACCGCCGCATCTTCGTCCTGACCCAGTTCGCCAGTGTCTCGCTGCACCGTCATATTTTCCTGACCTACCGCTTCGACAATTTTCATGAGGATTTCGTCACCCTTCTCTCGGCCCAGCAGACGCTGGAAAGCGGCGACTGGTACCAGGGCACCGCGGATGCGGTGCGGCAAAACCTGAATTTCATCAAGAACCAGGGCGACCTGGTGCTGATCCTCTCGGGCGATCATCTTTACCGCATGGATTACCGGCAATTCGTCGAGTTCCACCTCCGCAGCGGCGCGGACATCACCATCTCGGTCACGCCCGTCGCCGCCGAACAGGCCCATGAATTCGGGGTCATGAAAGTCGGCCGGGGCGGCCACATCGCCGAGTTCAAGGAAAAGCCCAGGGACCCGGCGTCGATTGAAGCGATGCGGGTCGAGGAATCGGTGTTCGAGGAGTACGGAGTGCCCGCCGCCGGCCGGACGCATCTGGCCTCGATGGGCATTTACGTCTTCAACTGGAGCGTCCTCAAGGAGATGCTGGAAACGACGTCGGCCGAAGACTTCGGCCGCCAGATCATTCCCGAGGCCATCAAGCGCAAGAAAGTCTTCGCTTATTTCTTCGACGAGTATTGGGAGGATATCGGAACCATCCCCAGCTTCTTCGAAGCCAACCTCAACCTGACCCAGCCTCTGCCCAAATTCAATTTCTACGACGAGGAAAAGCCCATTTTCACCCAGGCCCGATTCCTGCCGGGCTCGAAGATTCTCCATTCCGACGTGGCCCGCTCCATCCTCTGCGAGGGCAGCATCATCAACAA
The DNA here is from genome assembly GCA_003154255.1 of Candidatus Aminicenantota bacterium. Taxonomy (GTDB): domain Bacteria; phylum Acidobacteriota; class Aminicenantia; order Aminicenantales; family UBA4085; genus UBA4085. Next base: position 7,231 of record PMCY01000159.1, read on the forward strand.
TTCGCGCATCTACGATTCCATCATCGGCATCCGCTCACGGGTCGGGGAAGGGTGCGCTTTCGACCGGACCGTGATCATGGGAGCGGATTTTTTCGAATCGGGCGAGGAACTGGCCCTCCATGCGGACATGGGCCTGCCCCCGATCGGCATCGGCCGGAACTGCGAGATCCGCAAAGCCATTATCGACAAAAACGCCCGCATCGGCGACGGCGTTCGCCTGATCAATGCCCGGGGCGTGCAGGACGAGCGGGCCGACAATTATTGCATCGTCGGCGGCATCATCGTCGTCCCCAAAAACGCCGTCATTCCCGACGGGACGGTCATCTGACCCGGCCGGACTTGAACCGGAGACCGGGATTTCCGTATTAAGGAAGGGAGTTTTTCTGGTTTTATCCGGGCCCAAGAAACGTCCCTGGCGGACGCCCCTTGCGCCGGAGCGGCTTTGCCGCTAAAATCGGCCCATCCAGAAAGGAGAGATCATGGAAACCACACCCGCCACCCCCGTTCAGAAGAACCCCATCAAGATGAGAAGCATGGCCCTGGGCTGCCTGGGCGTGCTGATCATCGGCATTGTCGCCATCGCCCT
>PMCY01000164.1 GCA_003154255.1 Candidatus Aminicenantota bacterium
CATGGACCCCTCCAAGCCCGATACCCTGATCGCGGCGACTTGGAACCGGATTCGCCAGCGTTGGAGCGACCCGATGCCCGGCGGCGAGGACGGGCTTTTCAAGACCACCGACGGCGGCAAGAACTGGGCCCCCTGCAACGCGGGTCTTCCCGATACGAACCTGACCGGCCGCATCGGCCTGGATATCTGCCGGTCCAAGCCCAACGTCGTGTACGCCTATGTGGACAACCACAATCCCGGACGCGAAGCGGCGGCCGGCGAACAAGACGCCTATGGCCGTCTGAAAACGGGCAAGAAGATCATCGGCGCGGAGATCTACCGTTCGGACGACCAGGGCGGGACCTGGCATAAAGTCAGCGTTTCCGACGCCCTGATGGAAGAGTTTGGCGGGACGTATGGCTGGGTCTTCAGCCAGATCCGGGTCGATCCCAACGACGACAACACGGTCTATATCATGGGACTGGGCCTGTATAAATCCACGGACGGCGGCAAGTCCTGGCGGGGCATCAATTATGACAATCTGCACGGCGACCACCACGGATTGTGGATCGATCCGACGGATTCCAATTACCTGATCAACGTCAACGACGGCGGAGCCAATCTCAGCTATGACGGCGGCAAGACCTGGCGGGACTTCCACAAGGGCATTCCGACAATCCAGTTCTACAATGTCGCTCTGGACATGAACAAGCCGTTTGCGGCGTACGGCTCCGTGCAGGACCACTTCACCCATCGGGTCACCGGCCTGGCCCCGCAGGGCGGAGGCGGGCAGGGGCGGCGGTTCCGAGGCGCTTCTCTTCATTGGGAATTGGCTCCGGGCGGCGAAGGTTCGCACGTCGCCGTCGATCCGACGAATCCGGCCATCGAATATTCCTCGACGTTCTACGGGCGCCTGCAGCGCTCCGAGTATAAGGATGGCGCCTGGACCAGCAAGGACATCTATCCCAAGGCCGCCGAGGGCGAACCCGGTCTGCGGGGGCAATGGCTGGCCCCGACCATCATTTCCACCCACAACTCCAACGTGGTCTATCACGGCTTCCAGTATCTCTACCGCTCCATGAACCGCGGCGACACGTGGGAACGGATCAGCCCCGACCTGACGGCCTTCGATCCCCAAAAGCAGGGGAGACTTCCCTTCGCTATTCCTTTCGCCACGCTGACCGCCATCGCCGAATCGCCGTTCAATTTTGGATTGATCTATGTCGGCAGCGATGACGGGCGGGTGCATATCACCAAGGATGGCGGGGCGACCTGGACCGAGATCACGGCCGGCCTCCCCTATAACAAACACGTCTGGTCGATGGTCGCTTCGAAATACGATCCGGCCACGGTTTATGTGACTCTCATCGGGCGCCACGACGACGACTTCGCCCCGTACATCTACAAATCGACCGACTACGGGAAGACCTGGGTCAGCATCGCCGCCAATCTGCCGGGCGGCCCGACCAACGTCATCCGCGAAGACCCCAAAAAGAAGGACGTGCTTTACGTCGGGCTGGACTTTGGCGTGTACGTGACGGCCGACGGGGCCAGGAACTGGAATTATCTGGGCGCCGGCCTGCCCAATGCCCCGGTCTGGGATCTCCAGATCCATCCCCGCGACAACATGATCGTCATCGCCACCAACGGCCGCGGGATGTGGGCCATCGACGATCCGTCGATCCTGCAGAAGTAAACAATGGGGTCGCATCTACAATTCGCTAATTTTTGATTTATTTAAAATTGGTTGCCCGATGTTGCCGGAAAAATTAGCGAATTGTAGACGCGACCCCGATCTTTCGCGCGATTTCCAGGTTTTCGTCAAGCCGGCCGGCCCGGCCTGCAACCTGGGCTGCATTTACTGCTATTACTCGGGGAAGGCCGCGCCGCCCCAGAACGGAGCGCCGCTGCTGATGGATGACGGTCTTCTCGAGGCTATCATCGTCCAACAGATCGCCGCCTCGACAGACGAGATTATTCGCTTTTCCTGGCACGGCGGGGAGCCGACCCTGGCCGGGCTTGATTTTTATCGCCGAGCGATTGATTTGCAGCGACGGCACAAACCGGCCGGCCGGATAATCCGCAACGGTCTGCAAACCAACGGGGTTCTCCTGGACGACTCTTGGGGCCGCTTCCTGGCCGAGGCGGAATTTTCGATCGGGCTCAGCTTGGACGGGCCCGCTGGATTCCATGATCGCTTGCGGCGGTTTAGAGACGGCCGCCCGACTCATGACCGGGCCCTGCGCGGTTTTGAAATCCTAAAGCGTCATGGCGTTGCGACCGATATCCTTTGCGTCGTTCATGCCGACAACGCCGGCCATCCGTCCGATGTTTATGGATTTTTCAAATCGATCGGGGCCGCTTTCATCAGTTTCCTTCCCCTCGTCGAACGAAGGGCCGACGCGGCCCGCGGTGTCAGCCCCGAAAGCGTCTCCGCCGCGGTTTGGGGATCCTTTCTCCGGGCGGTCTTCGACGAATGGCTGGCCGGAGACATCGGCCGCATCAAAGTCCAGATCTTCGAGGAAGCCGCCCGGACGGCTTTCGGCCAGGAACATTCGCTCTGCCTTTTCCGACCCGTTTGCGGCGGCAGCCCCGTCGTCGAACGGAACGGCGATTTCTATCCCTGCGATCACTTCGTCCGGCCCGAGCTTCGCCTGGGCAACATCCGGGAAACCTCCTTGGCCGATCTCATCGATAGTCCGGCCCAACAGTCCTTCGGCCTGGCCAAAGCCGGGACCCTGCCGCGCATCTGCCGGGCGTGTCCGGTCCTGGCGATGTGCAATGGAGAGTGTCCGAAGAACCGTTTTCTGATGTCCTCGGAGGGCGAAGCGGGGCTGAACTATCTCTGTGCCGGCTACAAGGACTTCTTCAGCCACTGCCGGCCTTTCGTCGAGGCCGTGGCCTCGGAGTGGAGGCGCGGGAATCCGCAGGGGCCGGCCTCGGCACTAGAGTCCGCGGGCCGGGCCAGCGCGAAGTCCGGGTCCCCGCGGATTCCAGGCCGGAGGAACAAAAAGTCCTGATCAAGTCTTCAGCTTGTCCTTGAAGAAGGCCAGCGTCCTCTGCCAGGCCAGGGCGGCCGCTTCCTTATTATAACGGGCGGCGCTCGTATCGTTGAAAAAGGCGTGCCCGGCCCCCTCGTACATATAGAGCGTGTATTCGATGCCCGCTTTCTTGAGGGCGGCTTCGTAGGCCGGGATGCCGGCATTGATCCGGTCGTCCTGGCCGGCGTATTGAAGAAGGAGCGCGGCCTTGATCTTGGGGACGTCCTCGGCCGCCGGCTGGATGCCATAGAAGGGGACCCCGGCCGCGAGGTCCGGCGAGTTGACCGCGACCTGGTTGGTCACGCCGCCACCCCAGCAGAAGCCCATGCAGCCGACTTTTCCGGTCGAGAGCGGATGTGTTTTCAGATAGGCCACCGCGGCGACAAAATTCTTGATATTGGCGGACCGGTCGAGCTTCTGGATGAGCGGCGTGGCGGCGTCCGGATCGGCCGGCGTCCCGCCGAGCGGAGACAGGGCGTCGGGAGCGAGGGCCAGATAACCTTCCAGCGCCATGCGGCGGGCGACGTCTTCGATATGGGGGTTGAGGCCCCGGTTTTCATGGATGACCACGACCGCCGGGCGTTTTCCGTCTCCCTTGGTCCTGGCCAGGAAGGCTTTCATGCCGCCCGTTTCGACGGGATAGGAAATGGATTCCGTGATCAAGCGCGGGTCGTCCTTGGCCACGACCTGGGCCAGGGCGTAATTGTTCTCGAGAAGGGGCAGAAAAGCGGACGCGGCGGCGGCGCCGCCCGCGATCCGGGTCAGCTTGGCGAAAAATTCGCGCCGGTCCAGACGGCCGCGGGCGAAGTCGTCCTCCAGGGACATGATTTCAGGGTTCATGATCGATCCTCCTTTTCGGCTGCAACCCGAGCATAGCCCCGACTTCGAGGCCCTGTCAAGGGAAGCCCGCCGGGCTCAGCGGATGTCCAGGATTTCGACCTCGTAGACCANNTGCTCGGCCGGGACGATCAACATCCGCTTCTCGCCCTTTTCCATTTGGCCCAGTGCGGCGTCCAGACCGGGGTTGATTTTGGTTTTGCCGACTTCGAATTCAAACGGCTCGGGCATCTCTCCGCGATACGGCTTTCCGGCGTCGGCCGTGCTGACGAACGTCAAACCGCCGAGCAGAGACTGTCCCGAATAGACGGCTTTGATAATCATGCCCGCGGCGGCCGGCTTTCCTTGGCCTCCGGTCAGGATCATGAAGCGGACCCCGTTTTCGCCGGCGATCGTCTTCGGCCATCGGGACTGGACGAGTTCCTCCTCCCGGGCTGTTCGTTCCGCCGTTTCCTTGACTACACGGTCCTCGGCCGCCGCGACCATTATCTTAAAGGACGCCGTCGTCGGACGGAATTGTCCGGCGGTCCGGCCGATGCGGACGATCTTTACGGCAATGACGTCGTCCCCCTGGACGATCGTCTTGATCACGTCCATCCCTTGGATGACTTCGCCGAAGACGGTGTAACTGCCGTTGAGATAGGACCGGTCGGCAAGAGTGATGTACCACTGGCTTCCGTTGGTGTGTGGGCCGGAATTGGCCATGCCGACCATGCCGGCTTTGTCGTGGTTCAGCGCGGGGTCGATCTCGTTGGGGAATTGGTAGCCCGGCCCTTCGATCTTGCCGTCCGTTGGTTTGCCGCATTGGATGACGTGGCCCGGCACGACGCGGTGCCACTTCGAGCCGTTGAAGTAGAATGTCCCGGGAGGCAGGGCCGTGTTGTCGATCGTTCCTTCGGCCAGGCCGACGAAATTGGCCGCGGTCATGGGGGTTTTCTCGAATTCCAGGCGCAGCACGATCAGGCCCTTATTGGTGGACACTTCCGCGTAGAGACCGCGCGGATATTTCGATCGGCAGGCCAGGGAACCCGAAACGGCCGGGGCCAGGATCAAGATAAGGAACAAAGTCCGGCGCAGCGTCATGACGGTCCTCCTTTTCTATTTTCGAACAAGCTGGACCGTGAAAGACCCTTTGATGACTTCGCCGGCGGCCAGGGGCCGGTCGTCCAGCTTATGATGGCCGGCAAAAAAAAGATCGCCGCCCCCCGTATTGAAATCGGCGATGAGCCAGCCGATGCGGTTTCCGTCGAGAAAAGCCCGGGCGGCGTGCTTCCCGTCCGAAACCAACAACAGGCCCGCTCCTTTCTGCGAGGTCAGGGCGGCCCAGAAAAGAGCGCTCTTGGTCGAGCGGAAATCGTTGCTTCCGAGCTCGGTTTGATCGTCCTTCCAGTCCCAAGCCGGCATTTCCCGGAATTTGAAGGTCCGCCTCTCGGCCAGGGCTTTGGCGGCGCCCAACGGGCGGCCTATGTGATTGTCCGGGTAGACTGACCAAAGTCCCTTGCGGCTCCAGCTCAGTGTGTCGAATTCCCGGGGCAGATAGAGAACCAGCCCCCATTGGCGGGGATTGACCGCCTCGGAAACCTTAAATTCGTAATCGAATTGGGCCCGCCCCGATTCGTCAAAGCGAATTGCATATTGCCCGGCCGTATTCTTGACCCGGGCCCGAACCGTAATAGTGACGCCGGTCGGCATCCCGGGTTTTGCCCGGGGGCCAGCGCTTTCCGTCTTGGTTTCGACGCCTTCCACCGTCCAGCCGGGCGAGACTTCGTTGAAGGGCTTGATGTCCAGGCTGTAATCCGTGACGCAGGGGCCGGTTGTCTGGGGCAGGAGCATGAGGGCCGGTCCGCCCGTCACAACCGGAACGCCTTGCAGTTCGGCCCGGGTGATCGTCCCCATGGCCTTGTCGAACACCCAACGGAAAGTCTTGCTTTCGACGATAATCCGGCTGCCGTCATCGTTCGATGAAAGTCCGCCGGCCGGGAGGAACTGGAACGGCGGCGCGTCGGCCGCGGGCTTGCCGATCGCGATGTCGTATGCGTCGATGAGGAATCCGCGCGGGCTCCAGAACTCGATGTGCAGGATCTTGCCGTCGAAGGAGGCCGAGGCGGGCTTGAGAAGCAGAATGCCGCTCGACCGCGGGGCCAAGTCGACCGCGGCTTGGCCGGATTCCCCGCCGATCCGCCAGCGGATACCGATTTCCTTCAGATTGGTGAAATCGTGGCGGTTTTCGATCTGCAGGCGCAGGGGCTGCCCAAGTGCCGGCGCGGGGAGCGCTCCGGGCCGCACCCGGATCGGCGAATAGCTCTTTTTGACGTGCCAGTATTCGGGTTTCTCCCGACGCCACCCGTCGATGAGACCCCAGTCGCCGTATCCCACGGCTTTTCCCTGGGGCAGCAAGAAGATGTCGTTGATTCCCGCCCAGATGGCTCCGCCCAGGACGACGGGGGAGCCGTTGATGAGCTCCCACATCCGCAGAAAGGGCCGGCCATACTCGTCGCGGATGCCCGGATCGGCGGCCAGCTCGGTCCGGTTGTAGCAGTTGATATGACAGTATTCTCCGTATAGGATCGGACGGTTCAACTCCGCGATCATTTCGGGCCCGTTGGGCGCCGGATAGTGGTAATTGGCGATGGGCATCGCCGCAGAGCCGAGGTTGTTGTACGCGCCATAGGTCTGGTCGTGGAACGTCTTCGGCCGGGTCGGGTCGGCCCGGTCGGCGAATTCCTTGGCCTTGGCCCAGTTCGGGCCCCAGCCCGATTCGTTGGCCAGCGACCAGTAGAGGATGCTGGGATGGTCGGCATGGAAGGCGATCATCTCGCCGATGGCCCGCTCTATAAATGGATAGAATTTCGGATCGTCGGGGTTCTCCTTCTTCCATTTCTCGTTAGCCCCGTGGTTGATCCAGACTAGCGGGGCCTCGCATTCGACGAAGAGCCCCAAGGCGTCGCAGGCGTCCAGGAACTCCTCCGCGGGGGGATAGTGGGAGGTCCGGATGTAGTTGACGTTGGCCGCCCGGAAGAGCTCGGCGTCCTTGCGCCAGAGTTCCGGGGTCAGGCTGCGTCCGGACAGGGGATGGGTCTCGTGGCGGTTAACGCCGCGGACCTTGACCGGCGCGCCGTTGACGAAGACTTGGCTGCCGGCGACCTCTACCTGGCGGAAGCCAAACCTGCGCTCGATCGTCTGGCGGACGCGTCCGCCTGATTTCAACTCCATGACCAGGCGGTACAGCCAGGGGTGCTCGGCGTCCCATTTCCGCGGGGCCACGACCCCCGCCTCGAAGATCTTCTCGGCCTCGGCGCCCGGTCGGAGCGCTTCCAGGGCCACCGACCCCGGAAAAACGCAGACCGCGTTCCCATTCGGGTCGATCATCGACAGATCGGCTTCGCCTGCCGCGGACGGCCGGGTCCCGTCGTTCCGGATAGAGAAGATCACCCGCAGACGGGCGTCCGTGTATTTTTCGTCGAACGAAGTGACGATATGCAGAGAGGCGACATGGTTTTCAGGAACCGCGTAGAGCGCGGCCTTGCGGGTGATCCCTCCGAACTGATAGGCCGCGTATTGGGTCCCGCTGGCCAGCTCGTCGGCCACGGACTCGTTCTGGACGGCGGCGGCGATCGAGTTGGCCTGCCCGGGCCGGGCCAGAGAGGTGACATCGAACTCAAAGGCGTTAAACCCGCCCTGGTGCGAGCCGGCGGGCCGGCCGTTGACCCAAACCTTGATTTCGCTCTGGACGCCATCAAATCGCAGGATGACGCGCCGGCCCGCCCAGGTCTTGGGAATGACGACTGTTTTCAGGTAACCCGCGGCGGTCCAGGGCTTGACCGCGAATCCCTGCATCGTCCAATCGCCTGGAACCTGAATCGTCTTCCAGGCCGAAGCCCCCCGTTCGCTCAGCGCGTAAAAATCCCGGGGCGGGGCCGGATTGAACCTCCAAGCGCCGCTCAGCGGAAGGAGCGGGGCTTCCAGACCATCGACCGCCGTTGGGGCGGGGGTGATGCGATAGTCGGCTGCGCCGACCGGGCCGGGGGATAGGAACCCGATCGCGGCGGCGAGGAGGATGGCCGGGGGATAGGCCGGTTTCGTTCTCATGGCGCGTCCTTTCGTTGGCCAGTATATCCGCTTCCCTTCTTTTCGCCAACGCTGAAGACGCTGCGTTCGCGCTCTCCCTCTCTTTTCGATGCTGGCCCGATCGTGCGGATTTGGTATAATCCGGCCGTGGAAAAGACCGCCCTGACTCCGATGATGGAGCAGTATTTCCGGGTCAAAAAGGAAAACCCGGACGCGCTCCTTTTTTTCCGCCTGGGAGATTTTTACGAAATGTTTTATGAGGATGCCAAAGTCGGCTCCCAGGTCCTGGAGATCACCCTGACCTCGCGCCAGAAAGTTCCGATGTGCGGGGTTCCCTATCACTCGGTCCAATCCTATCTGTCCAAGCTCCTCAGGAAGGGTTTCAAGGTCGCCATCTGTGAGCAGGTCGAGGACCCCAAGTCGGCCAAGGGGGTCGTCAAGCGGGAGATCATCAAGGTCCTGACGCCGGGGACGGCCGTCGAGGTGGATCTGGAGGCGGCCAAAGAGAGCGTCTCGATCGCGGCGGTTCTCATGACTCCGGAGGGCTGGGGATTGGCCCTTATCGACCTGTCCACGGGCGAGATGCGCGCCGCGGAGGGTCCCGCCGACGACCTCAAAACGGCCGCCGACGAGCTCTTCCGGGCCGGGCCCCGGGAAATCGTCGTCCCGGAAGGGGAGGAGGACGCGGCTGCGCCGCTCTTCCGCGGCGACCTGAGCCAGGTGCTGAAGAGTCCGGTCGAAGTCTGGATGTTCGATCCGGCCCGGGCCCGCCATGCCCTGCTGGATCATTTTCAGGTTGTCACACTGGCCGGTTTCGGGCTCGAAGATAAGCCTTTGGCCGTCTCCGCCGCGGGCGCCCTCCTTTCTTATATCAAGAAGGTCCGCAAGGATTCCCTGGCCGTCATCGGCCGCCTATCCTCCCTCCAATCCGGCGGCCGGCTTCTCCTCGATGCCTCGACCATCCGGAACCTGGAATTGATCCGCAATCTGCGCGACGGCCGGGTGGAGAACTCCCTGCTCGGCGTGATCGACTTCACCGTGACGCCGATGGGTGGACGAGCCCTGCGGGCCCGCCTTCTCCAGCCCCTCCTCGACCGGCCGGCCATCGTGGCCAGGCTCGACGCCGTCGAAGGCCTGTTGGACGATTCGATCGTCCGCCAGGAGCTGCGCGACGCGCTTAAGGGGATTCTCGACCTGGAACGGCTGACCGGAAAGATAAGTTTGGGCGCCGCCCACCCCCGCGATCTCGTTTCCCTGAAGCATTCGCTCCAACCCTTGCCCATCCTGCGCCGGATTCTGGAGCCCCTGGCCCCGGCCCTTTTAATGGACATCAAGAACCGCTGGGACGAGGCCTCCGACGTCGTCGAGCTCATCGGGCGGGCCATCCTTGACGAACCGGCCTTCCTTCTGACCGAGGGAGGCATCATCAAGGACGGCTTTGACCGGGATCTCGACGAACTTCGCGCGGTCAGCCGTTCAGGGAAGTCTTTCATCGCCCTGTTGGAAAAGCGCGAGCGGGAACGGACGGGCATCGGTTCCCTCAAAGTCCGCTATAACAGGGTCTTCGGCTATTACATCGAAGTGACCAAGCCCAACCTGCCCCAGGTGCCGGCCGACTATATCCGCAAGCAGACCATGCTCTCCTCCGAGCGCTTCCTGACCCCCGAGCTCAAGGAGTACGAGGAGAAGATCCTCAACGCCGAGGAGCGCATCGGTCAGATCGAGGAGAAGCTTTTTGCCGACGTCCGCAATCGGGTGGCCGTCGAGACGCGGCGCCTGCAGGCGATCGCCGCTGCCGTCGCCGAGATCGATGTCCTGGCCGGACTGGCCGAGCTGGCCGCACGCCGGAATTACCGCCGTCCGGACATCGACGAGGGCGAGGCTATCCGCATCCGCGACGGCCGCCATCCGGTGATCGAGACCGCCACCGGGGAGCCCTTCATCCCCAACGACGTCGACCTCGACCGGACCGCCGACCAGATCCTGATCATCACCGGCCCCAACATGGGCGGGAAGTCGACGTTCCTGCGCCAGACCGCCCTCATCGTGATCCTGGCCCAGATGGGCTCCTTCGTCCCGGCGGGGGAGGCTTCGATCGGCCTGGTCGACCGCGTTTTCACCCGAATCGGGGCCATGGACTTCCTCAGCCTGGGGCAGTCGACGTTCATGGTCGAGATG
>PMCY01000076.1 GCA_003154255.1 Candidatus Aminicenantota bacterium
GCCCGGGCCTTTGTCGCTTCGGACCGCATCGCGTTTTTCATCAACGACTGGTACGGCGGCACGAATTGCGGCCTCTCCGAATGGGTGAGCAACTACGGGTCGGGCAAGCCGCTCGCCCCCGGCGCTTCAATCGAATCCTCCATCCGCCTGCGCCTGGCCCGGGGAATTCACAAACCTTGACCGGAGACAATTCTGTTATAATCCGGCCATGAGCGATCAACCCGTGATCCGCATCTCCGGCTTGCGCAAGACGTATGGCGATTTGGCCGCGGTCGACGGCGTTTCCTTCGAGGTCCGCCGCGGCGAGATCTTCGGGCTCGTCGGCCCCAACGGCGCGGGCAAGACGACGACCATCGAATGCCTGGAAGGCTTGCGCCAGGCCGACGGCGGCGAGATCCAGGTCCTCGGATTGGACCCGCGCCGCGACGGCCCGGCCTTACGCGAAAAGATCGGCGCCCAGCTCCAGGAAAGCGCCCTCCCGGACCGCATCCGGGTCTGGGAGGCCCTGGATCTTTTTGCCTCGTTCTACGCCCATTCCGTCCCCTGGGAGCCGCTGCTCGAACAGCTCGGCCTGTCCGAGAAACGCAATGCCGCCTTCGGAAAATTGTCGGGCGGGCAGAAGCAGCGGCTTTTCATCGCCCTGGCCCTGGTCAACGACCCGGCCCTGGTCTTCTTCGACGAGCTCAGCACGGGCCTCGATCCGCAGGCCCGCCGCTCGATGTGGGATTTCATCCGGGCCGTGCGTTCAGCCGGCAAAACCGTCTTTCTGACCACCCATTATATGGAGGAGGCCGAACGCCTCTGCGACCGCGTGGCCGTGATCGACCACGGTCGGCTGGCCGCCCTGGATACTCCCGAAAACCTCATCCGCGGTCTGGGAGCGGAGAACCGCGTGGTTTTTTCGACCGAGGCCCCGGTGGACCCCGGAATGTTCCGGGCCCTGCCCGGCGTCACGCGGGTTGAGCCGGTGGGCGAGCGGACGATCGTCTACGGCCGGGACGACCGCTTGGTCGTCGAGGTCGTCAATGCCCTGAGCCTGGATCGGATCAAGTTCCGCGATTTGCGCACCGAACAGGCCGACCTGGAAGACGTTTTCCTGGCCTTGACCGGCCGGGAAATGCGGGGCTGAGGAGCCGAGATCATGCGCGGATTCTGGAAACTGGCCCTGACCGAGCTGAAGCTCTACATCCGAGAGCCCATCGCCTCCTTCTTCACCCTGGCCTTCCCGATCATGCTGCTGGTCCTCTTCGGGAACATCTATGGGAACAAGCCCAACGCCTTCTTCGGCGGGCTGGGCTTCGTCGACACCAGCGTGCCGGCCTATACGGCCATCATCATCGGCACGACCGGACTGATATCGTTGGCCATCTCGGTGGCCTCGCAGCGGGAGAAAGGCGTTTTGCGCCGCTACAAAGCCACACCCCTGCGGCCTTTGGCTTTTCTGGGAGCGCAGGTCATCACCCTTTACCTCATGACCGCGGGCGGCATGGTCCTGCTCATCCTGACCGGAAAGATCCTCTACCATTTACGTTTTGCCGGTAACGTCCTCAACGTTTGGACCGGCTTCACCCTGAGCTGCGCGGCTTTCTTCGCCCTGGGTTTCGTTCTGGCCGGGCTCATGCCGACGGCACGCTCGGCCCAGGTGGCGGCCATGATCCTCTACTACCCGATGATGTTCCTGAGCGGAGCGGCCATCCCCCGCGAGGTCCTGCCCGCGGGGGTGCGGAGCTTCGCCAAATTCCTGCCCATGACGCCGGTCGTCAATCTGCTGAGGGGGCTGTGGAACGGAGACGGCTGGACCGGCCATGGCGGCGACGTCCTCTTCCTGGCCGGGATCACGCTCGTCTTTTCCCTGATCGCCGCCCGCACCTTCCGCTGGGAATGAACGGCGGCGTCAGCGGACGACGATTTCGTCGACGAAAACCCAGGACAACCCGCCCGCCGAGGGATGCCAATCGGGAAGACGCTTGGTCCCCTCGACCTGGAATCTCACATAACGGATGTTCGCCAGCGACGTCGTGAACGTCCAGGTCCGGACGACGTCTTCGCGGCGCTGGTCGCTGTCGAGCTCGGTCGTCCCGATGGGTTGATACGCTTGTCCATCTCTCGAGACAAGGCACGTCACGCGTCGCGGATGGAGAATCCAGCTCTTGGGATCGTAGAGCGTGCTGAGGGCGATCGTCCTGGGCGCGCTGAGGCCCGCCAGATCGAGATCGAGGAGGAAATCGACCCCCTCCCAGCCCAGCCAATGGACCTTGAAATCGTTGGCCCCGCGCACACCGTTGGTCAGGAGGGCCAGGTCGCCTCGGCCGTATTTCGTCGCGGGCGGCGGATCGGCCAGGACGAGCTTGCGGAAGGCCAGGTTGCCCTCGGTCTGGACGTCGATGAAACGGGCGCTGGCATCGTAATAGTCCTTGGGCGTTAGGCCGGATTCATTGAGCGTGCCCACGTCGCCGGCCAGACAGGCCATGTAGAAATCGTTCAGGAGCCGTGTCATCTCGGGATGGGCCGTAAAGCGTCCGTTCCGCTCCTCATAGAAGCCGCGTGGGCCGAACATGTCGTTTTTGCCGATCTCGAGCAGGGCGTATTGGAGCGGCAGGCGGGCGGTCAGGACGCGCCCGCTCAGGACCGGATCGCCGGCTACGGCGGCCAAGGCGTCGTCGAAGAGGCGGTCGTAAAGTTCGAAGTTGGGAGTGGACAAATAATCGTCGGCGTGGGCATTAGGCGGTTCGTAGATGTCCAGCTTGGCCCCGGACTCGAGAAGCGCATCCTGAAGCGAAGCGATATAACGGCGGATCCAGGGCCCCGCGCCGCCGTAATAGCCGCCCAGGAAATCGTCCAAAGCCGCTTCGAAATCCATCTCCGGGTTCCACAACAGGCGGGCCAGAAGCCAACCCTTCAGTTCGGAAAACTCGTGGCCGGGGCCGGTGTTCGCCTGCTGGAAATGCTGCTGGACGCCGTTGCGGACAAAGAGCCGGATATTGGATTGGAGAACATGAAGATTGGGGAACGGAGAGACCTGGTGGGCGAAATTGACGGTGTAATCCCAGAGATAGATATTTTTGGCGATTTTGCCCCAATCGACGATGTCCCGCAGAAACGAGCGGCTGTCCGGATCCTCGGCGATGGGCAGGCCGCGGTCGAGCTCGATCGTGCAAAGCATGACCTGGACGTTGGCGGCGGGCTTCGTTTTCTTCGGGGCCGGCCGCGAATATTGGTAGGCCAGGGTGGAAATGGTCTTGTCCGGGAAGGCTGCGGCCACGGCGTTGACGAAGCGGATGATCGGCCCGGCCGGCGAGCCCTCCTCTTCGGTGACCCGGGAGCACTCGGGGCATCGGCAATAGGAAAAATTATCGTTCTGGCTGACCGACCAAATTTTTTTATCGGGCTGGGCGGCCATTTCTGTCCGCAGCTTCTCGACGGCCAGGCGGAGGACTTCGGGATTGGACAGGCAGAGCTGGTCCTTGATCCGCTTCCCGTTCATCCAGGCGTAATATTCGGGATGCCCGGCGAAATGCGTCTCCCAGGGAACAATCTTATTGAAGGTGTGGACGTAATAGCCCTGGGCGAAAACTTCGTCGGTCAGGTTCAGCCGGTTCCAGTCCCGGTAATCGGGATCCTTGGAGAATTCGCCGTTGACCGTCCGGAATTCATTGACGGGGTTTTCCGCGTCAAAGAGGGGCGGCAGGACCAGCTTATCCCGTTTAGGGAAAACTTCGGCGGTGGGACTGTAGCGGCGGCAGCCGAAAAATATCTCCAGCAGATGGACCACGCCATAAATCGAACCCTTGCCCCCGCCCGAAGCGATGTAGAGGTTGCGCCCCAGGGTCACGAGAAATCCGTCCGGCTTGAGTTTGGACAACGAAGATCGGAAAGAACGAGGCAGTTGGGCTTTGGGAAAGCCGATAAGGATTTCGTTCATCCGGCCGGGTTTGGTTTTTTCCTCGATCGAAAGGCGCGCCCCGCTCATCTTGAAGAACGCGTCCTGGAGGATCGATGCCGCCCGGCGATCGATCTCGTCCGCCCCCGCGGGTATGACGATTGCAAAAACGGATTGACCGTTTTCGACGAGCGTCCGGGGCATCGCAGTTTGTGCGAGAAGTTCCGCCGAACCGGCCAAGCTCATAAAAATGGCCGCATAAGCCATCGCCGCCGCGCGCGCTCGGAACCACTTTGTCACCCCGTCCATGCGGCTATTAAAACAGACATCCCCCTCGGCGGCAAGGACCCGGATGGAGAAGCCGATTACGCTTTTTTGGTTTTGGCGAAAATAAGATCCAGGAGCAGATACGCCCCGGCCACGCCGACGACGATAAAAACGATGCGGACGATGTCTCCGACACCTAAGAGCTTGGTGACCAGATCGATCTTAAAAATACCGATCAAGCCCCAGTCGATGGCCGCGACGATGACGATCAGCTGGCAGATCCAACCCAGAAAACCGATTTTTTTCATGGCTCTCTCCTGTGGCGATATCATAGCCAAGGCCGGGCCGGGAATCAAACCGGGATTCACAGGGCTTTTGATTTGGCCGGGCGTTTAATTTACAATGCCATCAGCATGATCGGCTATCTCCAAGGAGTCCTCCGGCGCAAGCAGCCCCATCAGGTCGTGGTGGACTGCCGGGGGGTCGGCTATCTGGTGACCATCCCGCTCTCCACGTTCTTCCAGCTCGGCGAAGAGGGCCAGCCCATCGAGCTCCACATCCACACACACCTGACTGACACCGCCCTCACCCTCTACGGCTTCATGGCGCCCGATGAAAAAGATCTTTTCCTCAAGCTCATTTCCGTGTCCGGAATCGGCCCCAAGCTGGCCATGGCCGTGTTGTCCGGCATCGGCCCGGACGAATTCGCCGAGGCCGTCCGCACGAGCGACGTGGCCCGCATCTCCCAGGTCCCGGGCATCGGCAAAAAAACCGCCCTGCGCCTGGCCATGGAGCTGGCCGACAAGCTGGAAAAGAAGGAAAACCTGCTCAAGGGCAAGGCCGCCCAGGAGACCGAGGACCTCATCTCCGCCCTGCTCAATCTCGGCTTCCGCCGCAAGGAGATCGAGCGCGTCGTCGAGGACACCGTCCGGGCCCACAAGGACAAGGAGGTCGGCTTCGAGAAGCTCCTCCGCGAATGCCTGAACAAGCTGGCCAAGCTGTGAGACCATGAACGCGCCCGCCGTTTTGAACCCCGTCCGGACCAAGGAGGACCTCCTTTTCGAAGACAGCCTCCGGCCGCGCAGCTTCGACGAATACATCGGCCAGGATACGATCAAGGCCAACCTCAAGATCTTCATTGAGGCGGCCAAAAAGCGCAACGAACACCTCGATCACGTCCTGCTTTACGGCCCGCCGGGGTTGGGTAAGACCAGCCTGGCCTATCTCCTGGCCAAGGAGCTGGGCGTCGGCATCAAGCCCACGTCCGGGCCGGTCATCGAGCGGGCCGGCGACCTCTCGGCCATCCTGTCCAACCTACAGTCCAAGGAAGTCCTGTTCATCGACGAGATCCACCGCCTCCAGCCCGCGGTCGAGGAAATCATGTACTCGGCCATGGAGGATTTCTGCCTGGACATCGTCATCGGCCAGGGCCCGGCCGCCCGCAGCCACAAGCTGGCCCTCAAGAAGTTCACCCTGATCGGAGCCACGACGCGGGCCGGCCGCATCACCGCACCGCTGCGCAGCCGCTTCGGCATCATTCATCGGCTCGACTATTACAAGGATGAGGACCTGAAGAAGATCATCTTCCGCTCGGCCGGTCTGATGAAAGTCAGCATCGACGACGAGGGCGCCGCCCAGATCGCCTTGCGCTCGCGCGGCACGCCCCGCGTGGCCAACCGGCTGCTGCGGCGGGTGCGCGACTATGTCGACGTGCGGGGCCGGGACATGATCACCGGGCCGGAAGCCCGCTACGCCCTGGACATGATGGAGGTCGACGTCATGGGGCTGGACGAGGTCGACCGCAAGATCCTGACGACCATCATCGAAAACTTCGGCGGCGGCCCGGTCGGCATCTCCACGATCGCCGCGGCCATCGACGAGGACAAGGACACCATCGAGTCCATCTACGAGCCGTTTCTGATGCGTATCGGCTATCTGGAACGGACCCTGCGCGGCCGCAAGCTGACGGCCCGGGCTTACCGCCACCTGGGCTTCGCCCCGCCGGGGGATACAAAGAGCGAGCCCTGGCCCAAGCAGAAAAAACTTTTCTGACACGCGGAAGAGTCTTCCGACGGATCGCGGGAAAGATGGGAAGAGGATTCAACATGCCGATCATCGCCGCTTCAAGCCTCGCCGTCGACCGCGCCAGGTCTTTGGCTCGAGGAATTCTCCCGCTGATTTTATTCTCCTCGTTCGGTTTTTCCGCTCTTCAAAGCCAGGCGGCGCCGGCCACGCTGTTTCCAGCGAACCTTCCCAACCGGCAATGGGTGAGCTTTGCGGCCGAAGGCTTCGGCAAGCCCGCTTGCGGTGTCATTTACCGCTTCGGCGATCCGGTCACCTGCGGAATGGCCCTGGGAGGAGTCGACACCGGCTGCCTCGATCTGGAGACGTCGGGCCTTCTCGGGTACTGCACGATCTTCAACACCCACGTCCCCCGCCGCGGCCCGCTCAATCTCCCCATCCTCGGCTTGAGCACGGGCGGAACGACCTGGGTTCTGTGCGATAAACGTCCCAAGAAAGGCGAGGGCTGGTTCCAGGATGGGAACAGCGGCAAGCCCGTCCTGCCCGTCTTCACCGATTTGAAGCTGGAGGGCGTCCGGACGGCCAGGCAAATCCAGTATTGGGGCCATTATCCCATCGCCGACTTGGAATTCGAGACCGACGCTCCCGTCGCCGTCGGCCTTCGGGCCTGGTCGCCGTTCCTGCCCGGAGACGTCACCCGATCGATGATTCCGGCGATCATCTTCGAGGTCCATTTGCGGAATACAACGGAAGCAGCCCAAAAAGGGACGATTGCCTTCTCCTTCCCCGGACCGGATCCCAAAGAGGCCGGCGCCGCGACTTTCCGGCGTTCTTCATTTTCGGGCGAAGCGAACGGCGTCGCCGTAAACGGCCCGCTGGCTTCCTACACGCTGGGCGTGATCGGGAACGAACCGGCGCGCTTCGGAGGCGAGCTGGGCGCGAGCGGCGCCGCCTGGGCGGTCATCGCCTCCGCCCTGCCCCCGGCCTCCGGCCGTCCCGGCTCTTCGGCGGCCGTCGATTTCGTCCTGCCGCCCCGGGCCGATAAAACCATCCGCTTCGTCCTGAGCTGGGCGGCGCCGACCTGGAACAGCGCCGGCTACAATTGGGCCGCGACCGTTTTCAACGGGCTGGGGGAAGTCGACAAGACCACCAAGCCCCGCCTCTTCACTCATATGTATTCCAAATCCTACCCGGATGCGGTCGAGACCGCCCGTCTAGCGGCACGGGAGCATCGGCGCCTTCTCGAACGAATCCTGGCCTGGCAGGGCGTCATCTACTCCGAAAGCAAGCTCCCGATCTGGCTCCGGGATTCGCTCGTCAATATCCTCTACATCATCACCGAGGACGGGCTGTGGGGCCAAAAAAAAGATCCCGTTCCCGCCTGGGTCCGCAAAGAAGACGGCATTTGGGGCATGAACGAATGCCCCCGCTCCTGCCCGCAGATCGAATGCCTGCCTTGCAGCTTTTACGGCAGCCTGCCCCTGGCCTATTTCTTCCCGGAGCTTCAGCTATCGACGATCCGGGCCTACCAGGGCTACCAATTCCCGAGCGGCATGCCGACGTGGATTTTCGGCGGCTGCACGAAAGGCAGCCCTTATCTCGACCTGGCCTATCCGACGGAAGGCTACCAATGGGCCACCAACGGAATCAGCCTGGCCGGAATTGTGGATCGCTTCCTGATGTGCCGCGGCGATGACAGGAAAGCGCTGCTTGGCGAATTCTACCCCATGATTAAAAAATGCATGGCCTGGACCGTCGGGCTTCGAACGACCCCTTCCTATTCGCTCGGGGAGAGGATCATCGCCATGCCTGCGCCCGGGACTGGGGAAACGATCGGCTTCCCGACGGAGTGGTTCGAGGCCGCCCAGCCGGGCTGGGCCGGGATGACGGCGCACGTGGCCGGC
Organism: Candidatus Aminicenantota bacterium; assembly: GCA_003154255.1. Classification (GTDB taxonomy): domain Bacteria; phylum Acidobacteriota; class Aminicenantia; order Aminicenantales; family UBA4085; genus UBA4085. Next base: position 8,074 of record PMCY01000076.1, read on the forward strand.
CTGCACCTGGCCCAGTTGCGCATCACCGAACGCATGGCCCGGGAGGCCGGCGATCCCGAATTCGCCCGCCAGTGCGCGGATTGGATCCGGGCCGGGGCCGAAGCCATGGAAAAGCGCCTCTGGGACCGCCGTGGCTACTACCTCAATTATTTCGAACCGGCCGAGGGGAAAAAGTCTGAATACGTTTTCGGCTACCAATTGGACGGTCAGTGGATCACCGACTTCCACGGGCTGGAAAGCGTCTATCCTGAAGGCCGGGTGAAGACCGTCTTGGAAACGATCAAGCGCTGCAACATCGCCATCACCAAGTATGGGGCCGTGAATTACGCCAATCCCGACGGCACGCCCCGGCCCCCGGCGGACGGCAAATCCTGGGACTACGGGACATACGGCTTTTTCCCGGTCGAAGCGCTGATGCTGGCCATGACCTATATGTATAACGGCCAGCCCGCGTTCGGGCAGGAACTGGCCTACCGGGTCTGGTACAACTTGACCTGCATTCAGGGATACGCCTGGGACGCCCCGAACATCATGCGCGGCGACGCGGACACGGGCGAGAGGTCGTTCGGGCAGGATTACGTCCAGAACATGATTTTGTGGTCCCTGCCCGCCGCGTTCGAGGGCCGCGATGTGGGAGCGCCGGCCAAGCCGGGCGGACTCGTGGACCGTGTTCTCCGCGCGGCGAAAACCGGCCGCATAGGATAAGGACGTCTCCCGACGCGAGGTCATGAAAATCAGCGATTTCGATTTTGACCTGCCGCCGGAGCTCATTGCGCAGGACCCCCTTCCGGAGCGGGACGCTTCGCGGATGATGGTGGTATTTCGAAAGGAAAGGCGCTGGGCCCATGCCTCATTCCGGGATTTGCCGGATTATCTGGCCGCGGGCGACCTCATGGTTCTCAACGATACCAAGGTCATCCCGGCAAAGGTTTGGGGCAATCGGGGAGACGCTTCCATCGAATTCCTTTTCGTCAAGCAACGGGCGTTAAGCGAATGGGAGGTCATCTGCCGCCCGGCCAGGCGTCTCAGAATAGGAGACCGGATCGTGTTCGCGCCCGATTTCGAAGCCGTGGTGATCGAAACCGGAGACGAGGGAAGGCGCATCCTGCGGTTCGAGGCATCCGATGTACTGGCACGGCTTTCCGAGATAGGCTACGCTCCCCTGCCGCATTATATCAAGCGCAAAAAACTCGACGCCGCCCGCCGCCCGGCCGATTTGGACCGCTATCAAACCGTCTTCGCGGCTCGCGCGGGGGCTATCGCCGCGCCCACGGCCGGGCTCCATTTCACGCCCGCCCTGCTCGAGCGCCTGGGAAAAGAGGGCGTCGAAGAGGTCCGCGTTACCCTGAATGTCGGGCCCGCCACGTTCCAACCCGTCCGCGTCGAAAACCTGGAAGACCACCGGATGGGCGAGGAATCCTATGAGATTTCGCCGGGAGCGGCCGCGGAGATCAATGGGGCCAAGCGCGCCGGCCGCCCCGTCCTGGCCGTCGGAACGACCGTCGTCCGGACGCTGGAAAGCGCGGCGCAGGTTACCCGAGGCGAAGGACAAATTCCTTCCGACGTTCCTTCTTTAGTTGGAGAAATTCCTGCAGTGCCGCTTTTAATAAAGAATAATGAAGAAGCCGGGAAGGACTTAGTGCGACCGGGTAAAGGATCGACCCGCCTGTTCATCTTTCCGGGCTTTGAATTTCGGGTAGTCGACCGATTGCTGACCAATTTCCATCTGCCCCAGTCCACCCTGCTGGCCCTGGTTTCGGCTTTCGCCGGCCGCGAATTGATTCTGGACGCCTACCGCGAAGCGGTCCGCGAGCGCTATCGCTTTTTTTCCTATGGCGACTGCATGCTGATTCTCTGAACCCGGTTTCTTAACGGACGCGCCATCGAAGTCCCCGTCGGGCGGCTCGACCTCGCGCAGGATCCGGAACAGGCAGCGGCCGAACAAACGACTTCGGCCGAAGTCAGCGATGGGAGAAACGATTATGCGTTATAATGTCATCAACATGATTTTGAAAAAGGAATAGACACATGCAAAAAATCACACCCTTCCTATGGTTCGATCAGCAGGCCGAAGAGGCCATGAATTTCTACGTCTCCATTTTCAAGAACTCCAAGATCCTCGGCGTTACGCGCTATGGGGAGGAGGGGCCCGGAAAGAACGGTTCGGTCATGAGCGGGACGTTCCAGCTCGAAGGGCAGGAATTTTACGCCCTGAACGGGGGGCCGGTTTTCACGTTTTCCCAGGCCATTTCGTTTTTCGTGAGCTGCGAAACCCAGCCGGAGATCGACGCGTTTTGGGAGAAGCTTTCCGCGGGGGGAGAAAAGCAACAATGCGGCTGGCTGAAAGATAAGTATGGCATCTCCTGGCAAATCGTCCCCGTCCTATTAGGCCGCTTGTTGAATGACCCCGATCCCGTCAAATCGGGACGGGTCATGAAGGCTATGCTGCAAATGAAAAAACTGGATATCGCACTTTTAAAGCGGGCTTATGAGCACCCTTGAAATCAACGGAGTCATGTCGATAATCTCACTAGCCCTGACTTAGCCGATGGCACTCGCCCGCTGCTTATCGCGAGCGGGTACCGCGGAAGTGGCCCCCAGACAAGGCCTGGGGCCCCCGTCGAGGCCACTCCGCCGTCAGGGCGTGATGATCCCCAGCGGCGGGTTGGTCTTCCACAAGCCGCGGGTGAAATCGGGGATCTCGATCGGCCGGCCGCTCTTGGCCACGCTCTTGCAGCTGGCCCCGACAATGGCGCTCCAGGCCGCCGCGTCATAGACGTCCTGATCGAGCGGCTCGCCCTTGCGCAGGGACGAAATCAGCCGGTAGTCCTCGATATAATCCATGCCGCCGTGGCCCCGCCCCTCGCCTTTGGAAGCGATGGCTTTCCACAGCGGGTGGTCGAACTCGGCGGCGAATTTCTCGAAATCGTCCCAGCTATCGGGCTTGGCCGACTTGCCTTCGACGTAGATCCGATCGGGCCACTTGTGGGCCAGGCCCTTCGTCCCCTGAACGAGGTTGATGCGGGTATAGGGGCGGGGCAGGTTGGTATCGTGGATGAGGATGATCGTCTTGCCCAGCTTGGTCCGGATAAGGCTGGTATTGACATCGCCCAGGACAAACTTTTCGCGGGCCTGGGGCGAATCGGGGCCGAACTTCTCGACGGCGTATTCATGGAGGCCGCGGGTCGGGCTGCTGAAGGAAACAAGAATGTCGAAGGCATCGCCGCGGTTGATGTTCATGCACTGGGCCACCGGGCCGAGGCCGTGGGTGGGATAGAGGTTGCCGTTGAGCTTCTGGGCCCAGGCCCGCCGCCACAGCCCCTCGCCCTCGCTGGAGAATTTGACGTCGCGCAGGTCGTGGAGATAGCCGGCTTCGGCATGCAACACTTCGCCCAGAATGCCCTGACGGACCAGGTTGAGAGTCATAAGCTCGATGCGATCGTAGCAGCAGTTCTCCATCATCTGGCAATGCTTGCCGTTTTTTTCGGCCGTCTCGACGAGCTCCCAGCAATCGTCCAATGACATGGCCGCGGGGACTTCGGTGACGGCATGTTTGCCGTTTTTCATGGCCGCCAGGCTGACCGGAACGTGCCATTCCCAGGGCGTCGCGGTCATGACCAGGTCCAGGTCCTCGGTCTCGCAGAGGCGCTTGAAATCCAGGGGACCCTTCGAGTACCCGGTCGGGACGGGCTTCCCCGCGTCTTTACACCACTTTTGAACGCGCTCGACCTTGGCCGGAACTATGTCGCAGACGGCTTTGATCTCCAGGCCGTCGATATTGAGGTAATTCTGGACGTGGGCCGAACCCATTCCGCCGACGCCGACGAAGCCGACCCGGACGGTCTCGATGGGCTTGGTTTTGAACTGGGAGCGCGCCTCGCCGGCCCGCGCCTCGGACGGCGCGCTCAAGGCCAGGCCGGCCAGGGCCGTCCCGATGCTTGCGGCGGCGCCCGTTTTCAGGAAATCCCGGCGGGTGGTGTTTTTCGGATCATCGGACATGCGCGCCTCCGTTCAATGGGATTTCTTTCTTATACAGAATCCGCCCCATCGTGTAAAGCGCGGCGCGCGGGGGTCGGCCCGCCTTCCCTTATTCGTAGTAGCCGCTGCCGAAGCGGGGATTGACCGCCCCGCGGAGCGTCGAGCCGAAGGAATAGGAGATCCCCAAGGACATATAGTAGCTATAGGTCGTGGACATCTGCTTCAACCGGAGCAGGATCTCGTCGCTGGAGAGCACGCCCTTGACCAGCGAAAGCTGATCGTGGATCATGGAAAACCCGCCGCTGCTGTAGACCGAGAATCCCTTCCAGATCCGGACCGACAGGGAGGCATAGAGGGAAAGCCGGTTCTTCGAGAAATCGTGGAAGTAATGGGAGCCGACCACCGACGCGTTGGCGTTTCCCCAGGGCTGGATCACGTTCAAGCTGACCGACAAGGATTGGCTGAGGAGATTCTCCGAAAGCTTCCCGTAGATCGTCTCCTCCAGGTAATTGTAGCGGCCGAAATTCAGCCGATAGAGGAAGGTCAGCCGCTTGCGCGTCGATTCGGCATAGGGAAACACATCGAATTCCAGGGCCGGGGCGATCCGGAACGAGGTTTTTTCATTGCTGTAAGTCGACGAATAGGCCGAGACCCACCCGCCGACCGACCAGTGATCGTTCAGGCTCTTGACCATGAGGCCGCCGAACCGCCAGCTCCGGGAGGACGTGCGGATCTCCTGGTCCTCGATCGTGAACCGGCTGTCGTAAACGCTTTTCTGCCAGGACGCGTTGATCTTGAGGTCTTCCGTCACGCGATTGAGCGAAAAGCCGCCGTCATAGCTGCTCGAACCCTGGAGCTTCTCGCCGTTCAGCGAGCCGTTCAGGCTGACGCCGAACATCCAGCGATCCCAGGGGTCCTTGGCCGGGACCGCCGGCTTCACGGCCGATTCTTTGAACGAGACGCTGACTTGCTCCTCGACTTCGGTACGGGCGACGAACGGCATCAGCCCTTTCTTTAAAACGCGAACCATGGCCTCCCGCCGCTCGTCACGGGTGGCCAGCCGGTCGACGAAGTACGTCAGGGTGTAATGGATGTCCTTGAACGCTCCCAGTCCGATGAATTCGATCTGGGTCTCCGAGCCGGCGCCCGAGGACAATGAAGTCGAGATCGTGTGAACGTCGGCGTCTTTGCGGTCGCGGACATATTCGACGAACGGAATCTCCGTCCGGACATAATCGCCTCCGCCCCCGCTTCCGCTGCCGTCGATGAAAACCCGGAGCAAGGCGGGCCTCCCGTCGGGGCGTTTCGCCCCGTTCGCCGCGGGGTCTTGGGCGAAAGAAAAGCCGGCCGCGAGCAAGATCGCCAGAAGCGACCCAAGGCAAAATCGGTGCGTTCTTTTCTTCATCGTTCTTATCCGGCTCCAGGCGATAAATCTCCCCGACTTCCCAGGCCAAAAGAGTATGGCCGCGGCCGTAGGACCGTGTCAAGAGTCAAGAAAAGCCTGTCAGGCGAAAAAAATCATGCGGGAATGTAAATCATTCCACGACGATGGCGTGGAGAGCCTTGCGCCGCTCCTTCCAATCCGGCAGGCATTTGGCCAGAAGCGCATAAAAAGATTTGCCGTGATCGTGGTGCTTGAGGTGGCAAAGTTCGTGCAGGACGACATATTCGATGAGCGGCAGCGGCGTCTGGACCAGCCGGACGTTGAAAACCACCCGGCCGTCGAGGGCACACCCTCCCCAACGCCGTTTCATCCAGCGGATGGACCAGGGCGGGGACGCGATGCCATGGGCGGAAGCCGCCTCCAAGCCTTTGCTCAGGACCATGGCCAAGACCTGCTCCGCCCGCCGCTTGAGCCAGGATTCGATCCTCCGCCGGATGGCGTCGCCATCGTTCGGATCCGCGGCCGGGACGATGAGGACGCCGTCCACGAACGCCGCCCGCCGGCCCCGGCCCGGCTCGATCTTCACCGGGTACGTCTGGCCCAGAATCGAGATCATTCCCCTTTCGGCGGACTTTTCAGGCGAAATCAAATGGGTGTAGGCTTCGACCTTGCCCAGCGTGCGCTCGATCCAGCCGGCCTTTTCGCGGGCGAAGACAAGCACCTGGTCCAGGCCGACCCGCCGGGGGACGATCACGCGGACGCGTCCGTCCGAAAGGACGGTGATCCCTACCCGCCGCCCTTTTCCGTGCTCGAGATGGAGCGGAATGTCCCG
>PMCY01000351.1 GCA_003154255.1 Candidatus Aminicenantota bacterium
GCGCCCGACACTCTTTATGCGGCGATGTATGACAAGATCCGCCTGCCCTGGACCTATGAGCTGGGCGGCCCGGAGAGCGCCGTTTATAAAACGACCGACGGCGGCAAGACCTGGACGCGGATCACCGGATTGCCTTCCGGAACGATCGGCCGCATCGGGCTCGACGTTTACCAGAAGAATCCGGCCATCCTTTGCGCCGTGGTCGAGAACGGCAATCCCCGGCCGGCTACCGCCAAAGAGGCGGAGCTGGATAAAAAGCGAGGCGGGCCGCCGCCGGCGCGGACGATGGGCAATGAGGTTTTCCGCTCCGACGACGCCGGCGCGACGTGGCGCAAGATCAATCCCGGCAACGAGGCGGCCATGGACAAGGCCCCCTATTCCTTCAACCAGCTGCGCATCGATCCCAACGATCCCGATACCGTCTACATCACGGCCCAGTCGCTGGCCAGCACCAACGACGGGGGCAAGACCTGGCAGGGTCTTGGCTGGCCCTCCGAGGGCGTCATGCCCCGGGCCTTCGGCGACTGGCGCTGCCTGTGGATCGATCCCCTCGATTCCAAGCGGCTGATCTTCGGCTCGGACGGCGGAGTCAACATCTCCTACGACCGGGGCAGAACCTCCCACCATGCCTACAACATCCCGCTCACGGAGTTCTATGCCGTCGGCGTGGACCTGGAAGATCCCTATAACGTCTATGGCGGCCTGCAGGACCATGATTCCTGGAAAGGGCCGTCCAACGGCTGGACCGGCCAGATCGGGCCGGCCGACTGGGTCACGGTGGGGGAGGGCGACGGCATGTACAACTGCGTCGACCCGAGCGACAGCCGCTGGGTCTACAACAACCGCGAGCTGGGGACGATGTGGCGGCTGGACCAGAAGCTGGGGATCCAAACGACCATCACGCCGCGGCGCCCGGCCGGGCAGCCAAGTCTGCGCTTCAATTGGACGCCCCCGATCGCCCTCTCGCCGCACAACCCGGCCATCGTCTACACCGGCGCCCAGGTCCTCTTCCGCTCGCTCGACCGCGGCGACCACTGGCAGGAGATCAGCCCCGACCTGACCACCAACGAAGAAGCCAAGCTGCACGGCCACGGCAACGTCCCCTACGGCACCCTGACGACGATGGCTGAGTCAGCGGTCCGTCCCGGTGTTCTCTGGACGGGCTCGGACGACGGCAAGGTCCAGATTTCGCTCGACGGCGGCGCCAACTGGCTGGACCGGACGGCCAGGATCGCCGCGGCCGGCGGCCCGGCCGAATTCTGGGTCAGCCGGGTCTGCCCCTCGCCCCATGCGGCGGGCACGTGCTTCGTGGCCAAGACCGGCTGGCGGCTGGACGACTTCCGGCCCTGCCTGCTCAAGACGACCGACTTCGGCGAGACCTGGACGCCGATCACGGGGAATTTGCCCGCGGACAAATCCGTCAACGCCGTGGTCCAGGACCGCCGCAACGCGGATCTGCTGTTCGCCGGCACTGAGCAGGGCGTCTATGCCACGCTCGACGGAGGCAAAAGCTGGTGGCCGTTCAAAGCCAATATGCCCTGGATCAAAGTGACCGACCTGGTCATCCATCCACGGGAGAACGACTTGATCGTCGCTTCCTACGGCCGCGGCGTCTGGATCGCCGACATCGCCCCGCTCCAGGAAATGAGCGAAGCGGTGCGGGCCGAAGCCATCCACCTATTCGACGTCAAGCCGCGCACACAGAGAATCTATGGCGGCGTCGGAAACTATCAGCTTCTTGGCGACAGCCATCTGTTCACCGACAACGAGCCCAACGCCGTCCTCGTCCGCTACGCCTTGAAGACCAAGGCCGCCGCTCCGGTCAAGATCAAGATCGCCGATCCTTACGGGAAGGTCCTAGCCGAGCTGACGGGTCCGGGCGAGCCGGGGCTGAACACCGTCGAGTGGTCGATGCGCATCCAGCCGGCCGGCCGTGGCGACCAGGGCGGGGGATTCGGATATTTCGGCGGCCCGCTGGTCGAGCCGGGGGAGTACGTCGTCACCCTGGACTGCGGCGGACAGACGCAGTCCAAGAAAGCCGTCATCCGCGGCCGCCAGGGTTGGACGATCGGCCCCCTGCCGGTTGGCATTAAATAAATGAGGTGAGGGCGGGCATCATTCCTATGAGCCCTCTTTCGGGTTTATCTCGATGCCGGGAGCATGAGCGTATGACTGTAAAAAAGAGAGCGGGTCGACCGTCCGCGACTGCCGCGTTCTTTGCCGGATTCTTCGTCTGCGGCGGTGCGGCCGCAATTCTCCTGCCTTCTTCCGCGGCCGAGGGCAAGGACTATCCCATCCGGCCGGTGCCGTTCACCCAAGTCCAGGTCAAAGACGCCTTTTGGCTTCCGCGCCTGGAGACGAACAGAACGGTGACGATTCCGTTTCTCTTCAAAAAGAACGAGGAGACCGGCCGCATCGACAACTTTGCCATCGCCGGCGGATTGATCCAAGGGAAATACAAGGGCGAGCGCTACAACGACACCGATGTCTATAAGCCCATCGAAGGCGCCGCCTATTCGCTGATGGTCCATCCCGATCCCGCTCTCGATCGCGCTTTGGACGAGGTCATCGTCAAGATCGCTGCCGCCCAGGAGCCCGACGGCTATCTCTTCACCGCCCGGACTTGCGACCCGGCCCATCCCCGGCCGGGAATCGGCCCCCAGCGTTGGGTCGAAGAGACGGTCAGCCACGAGTTGTACAACGCCGGCCATCTTTACGAGGCCGCGGTGGCCCATTTCCTGGCCACGGGCAAACATACCCTTCTCGATGTCGCCGTGAGAAACGCCGATCTCGTGGCCTCGGTCAAGGACGACGCGGGGCGCGCCGCCGTCGAGCGCGGCCCTTTGGTTTATTGCGCGGAGGGGGTCGACAACAGGGGATCGGCCCTGGCCATTCCCGAAGGGGCGGAGTTCCGCGCGGAATGGCGGCTGGATCTTCTCAACGGGATTGTCGTGCTCAAATCCGCAGCCTCCGGGGCCGGCGGCAATCCGCTTATTCTCGTTCCCTATTACGCCTGGGCCCCCCGCGGCGCCGGGGAGATGGCCGTCTGGCTCGTTCGATCGCTTCCGCCGCCTTCTTGATGCGGAGAGCGCGTTTCGCATATCATCCTAGTCCGAAAAGGAGAATCCCGTGCGCAAAGGCATGATCCGGATCCTGGCGGCTTCGGCCCCGGCCGTGCTTTTTCTGCTGCTTCCGGCGGCCGCCTCCTCGGCGGCGGGCCAGTCATCCGTCTTGAAATTGAATGCCCTCACCGACGCCCAGGCCCGCGCCGTAGGCGTCCGGAATGTCATCATCATGATCCCGGACGGGATGGGCTCCGCCCACGCCACCGTCGGGCGCTGGTATAAGTTCGCCAAGACGGGCGTGAACCGGCTGTCCTTTGACGACCTGGCCTGCGGCATGGTGCGGACATACTGGTCGACCGGCCTAATTACCGATTCCGCCCCGGCTGCCTCGGCCATGGCCACAGGCTTCAAGACCTCTTANNCTGCAGGGCCGTTCGACCGGCCTGGTCGTGACTTGCGAGTTCCCCCACGCCACGCCGGCCGGCTTTTCCAGCCACTACGTCCAGAGAAACGCCATGGATCTGCTGGCCGAGCAGCAGGTTTATCAGGGGATGGACGTTGTTCTCGGCGGCGGCCGCCGGTATCTCGATCCTTCCGCCCGCAAGGACAAGGAAGACCTGGTCAAGGTCTTGCGCGATCGGGGCTATGCTTATGTCACCGACCGGGAGTCTCTCCTGGCGGCCCAGCCGGGCAAAATGTGGGGCGCCTTCGCCCCGACGGGGATGGAGCGCGACCTGGACCGCGATCCGCGGATGGAGCCATCGCTCTCCGAGATGACCCAAAAAGCCCTGGATGTCCTGAACCGCAACCCCAAGGGGTTTTTCCTCATGGTCGAGGGAAGCCAGGTCGATTGGGGCGGACACGCCAACGATCCCATCGGCACGGCCACCGAGATCCTGGCCTTCGACCAAGCCGTCCAGGCGGTCCTCGACTTCGCCCGCCGCGATGGGAACACGGCCGTCCTCATCGCCGCCGACCACAGCACGGGCGGGATGTGCATCGGCACGCCCGAAATCGGAGATATGCCCGTGGCTCGCTTCTCCGAAGTCGTCCTGAAGGCCAAAGCCACGCCGACCAAGATCGCCCAGCGGCTGACCGAAGGTCCGGCGCCCTCCCTGGATGAGGCCAGGGGCCTGATCGCCGGATTGCTGGGGATCTCCGACCTCAAACCCGAAGAGATTTCCGCATTGGCCGGCCCGCTCAAGGAGCGGTCGGCCAAGAAGATCGAGCTCGAGCTTGGCCACGCCGTCTCGCGGCGGGCCGGGATCGGCTGGGTTTTTACCGGGCATGGCGGAGAGGACGTCACGTTCTATTGCCTGCATCCCCGCGATCAACGCATCGGGGGAGTCATCCAGAACACCGATCTGGCCTTTTACACGGCCCGCCTCCTTGGGACCAACCTGGGCTCCGTGACTGGGCGGCTGTTCGCTCCGGCGGGGCGCGATTTCGCCGCCAAAGGCGCCGCGGTGTCGATCGACGCGGCCGACCCCGACAATCCGGTTTTCNNTCCGTCACGGACCCGAATGTCTGGTTCGCGCCCCGCGCGGCCGTCGATCTGCTGAAGTGAGGCCCCCATGAAAGAATTCGATCTGATCGTCGTCGGTAGCGGCGCCGGCCTGCTCGTCTTGGAGGCCGGCCTTCAAGCCGGCTGGACCTGCGCCCTTGTCGAGAATGGGCCGATCGGCGGCACGTGCCTCAACCGCGGCTGCATCCCGACTAAGATTCTGACCACTCCCGCCGATCTGCTCCGGGAGGTCCAGGCTGCCCGCCGTATCGGCGTATCCGCCCCCGAGGCTTCCATCGATTGGGATCTCCTCTCCGAACGGATGTGGGCCAAGATAGGGAAGAACGCCGATATGGAGGAAAGCCTGCGGGCCATGCCCGGCCTGACCCTTTACCGCGGCACCGCGGAATTCACCGCGATCAAACGGCTGCGCGTCCGGCCTGCCGTCCCGGGCGGGCCGGAGGAAGAGATCGCCGGGACACGGATCGTCCTGGCCGGCGGGGCCCGCTCGCTCGTCCCTCCTATCCCCGGATTGGAGGAAGCGGGCTATGTCACGACCGAGACGTTTTTCGGGCCGAAGTATCCCCGTCGGCCCTGGCCGACCGTGGCCGTCATCGGCGGCGGGATCATCGCCGCCGAGTTCGCCCATGTCTTTTCCGCGGCCGGTACGAAAGTCTCTATCGTCGAGATGCTCCCGCGCCTGCTGGCGACGGAAGAGCCGGAGGTTTCGGCCCTGGTTGAATACGAGTTCCGCAAGTCGGTCGATATTTTCCTGAACAAACGGGCCGTGGCCGTCCGGGCCGCGGGCGGGGCGAAGACCGTCGTTTTCGAAGATGTTACGACGCAGGAGATCGGCGAAGTGGTCGCCGACGAGGTGTTCGTCGCCGTCGGGCGCCGTTCGAACAGCGATCTGCTTAAACCTGAGGCGGGCGGGATTAAGATCGACCGGCGCGGCTGGATCGAAGTCGATGCTTACCTGGAAACGTCCCAACCCGGCGTCTGGGCCGTCGGGGACGCGCTGGGAGGCTTCCAGTTCCGCCATAAAGCCAATGCCGATGCCGAGATCCTGGTCAAGAACCTGTTCGGGCCGGTTTCGGCGCGGCAGCCGGTCGACTATTCCGCCGTGCCCTGGGCGGTCTTCACCCATCCGCAGATCGGTCACGTCGGAATGACCGAGAGCGAAGCCATGGCCAAGGGCCATGAGATCCTGGTCGCGGTCAACCATTACTCGTCGATCGCCAAGGGATACGCCATGGGCTACGTCCCGGGGGCTCCCGACGACGGGTTCGTCAAGGTGATCGTCGATAAGAACGGAAAGATTCTGGGTGCCCATGTCGTGGGCCCGGAAGCGGCCCTCCTTGTCCAGCCCTTCGTCTACCTGATGAATGCGGGCTATGTCTGTCCGCCGCCCGCAGGCGATTCTCATGCGGGGGCGAATGCGGCGGAAACGGACCCCCAGGCCATGCCTGGAGCCCCTTCCGCTGCCCCGGCCGCTATCAATAAAGAGCAGACGGCTTGCGCCGAGGCAGGCACATATTTTCCCATCGACCGTTCGATGGTCATCCACCCCTCCCTGAACGAGCTGACGGGTTGGGCCTTCAGCATGCTGAAGCCTGTCAATATCAAAGACTAGGNNTCGATGCCAGTGTCCTCATAGACGCGGCCTTCGCCGTTGCCCTTGAGATCGAGATCCAGGATGACGACCATGAACATCAGTCCGATATACGACTTCTGCCCGCCGCCGGGCTGGAATTCGGTATTTTCGGCGATGAGCTGGATCTGGTAGCCGTTCTCCTTGGGGATCTCCTTGGCCGCATGAAACTCGATGTTGAGACCCGAAGCGCCGATGACCTGGATCTTGCCCTTTTTGAAACTGCGGAACGTCTGGCGGAACCCAGCCTCACCCTTCGTGTTATAGGCGCCGGCGAGCTTGTAGATTTCGTCTTTTGTCGAATAGGCTATGATCTCGATCTTGGTCGTCAGGACCCGATCCATCGTCCCCCCGCCTCCGGTGAAGAAGCGGGCCCGGAACACGGTCGGTTTGGCCGGTGGATCGGCGGTCTGGCCGAAAACCGATCCGGCCGTCAGCATCGCCGCCAAGACGAATATCAATAGACACCTCTTGCCGAGAGTGGACATGGATACCTCTTATCTGATGATCCCTTATACGTTATCATAATCCTATGGGGGCGGAGCGGACAAGTCAAGACGGGCTCGGAGGTTCGGGTGCGGCGGTTTGACCGGATCGGGGAGGCTGACATATATTAGGCATCCATTCCCCGGAGGAGGACTGTCCCATGAAAACCCGCCCGATCCCTGCGTTCCTGCTCTTCGCCGGCGCGCTCGTTCTCGGTTCCGTCCCGCTAAGCGGGACCAATTACTCCGTCAAAGACAACCCACTTAGCGGGACCGATTATCCCATCAAGGATGTTCCGCTCTCCGCCGTCAAATTCGTCGGTGGCTTCTGGGGCGCCCGTCAGGCTACGGACGTGGCCGTGACAATCTCCCACGAGATCAAGCAGTGCGAGGTCACCAACCGCATCAAAAATTTCGAGCTGGCCGCCGCCGCCCTGAAGGGGGCCAAGGGCGGCAAATTCGCCACCAGCTATGCCTTCGACGATTCGGACGTTTATAAAGTCATCGAGGCCGCATCTTACGCGCTCATGCTTAAGCCCGATCCGGCCCTGGACGGGAAGCTCGATGAATGGATCGCCAAGATCGCCGCCGCCCAGGAGCCGGACGGGTATCTCTACACGGCCCGCACGATNNGAGCTTTATAATCTCGGCCATCTTTATGAAGCCGCCGTCGCCCACAACCAGGCCACGGGCAAGAAAACCCTTCTGGCCGTCGCCGTCAAAAGCGCCGATTTCATTCGCCGGACGTTCGGCCCGGAACCCGGCCAGGAGAAACGCGTGCCCGGCCATGAGGAGATCGAGCTGGGCCTGGTCAAGCTCTTTCGCCTGACCGGAAAAACGGATTATCTGGATTTGGCCCGCTTTTTTATTGAACAGCGCGGCAACGCCGCCGGCCACAAGCTCTATGGCGAGTACAACCAGGACCACAAACCCATCCTCGAGCAAACCGAGGCTGTCGGACATGCCGTCCGCGCCGCGTACCTGTATTCCGGCGTCACGGACGTGGCCGCCCTGACCGGCGACAAGCGCTATCGGGCGCCCCTGGACAAGATCTGGGAGGACATCGTTTCCCGGAAGCTGTACTTGACGGGCGGCATCGGCGCCGCCGGCGGCATCGAGGGTTTCGGCCCGGCCTACGATCTTCCCAACGCCACCGGCTATGCCGAAACATGCGCCACGATCGCCTATGCCCTGTGGAATTACCGGATGTTCCGCGCCTATGGCGACGGCAAATATATGGACATGTTTGAACGGGCCACGCTCAACGCCTTCCTCTCCGGGTCGGGGATGAGCGGCGATCTCTTCTTCTATCCCAACCCGCTGGCGTCGATGGGCCAGCATCAGCGCACGCCCTGGTTCAACTGCGCCTGCTGCCCGCCCAACGTGGCCCGCTTCATTGCCGAGATGAGCGGTTTCGCTTACGGCCTCGAGGCGGATTCGATCTATGTCAATCTCTACGCTTCGGGAACGGCCGAGGTGAGCCTCCCGGCCTCCGGCAAGATCAGGCTCGAGCAGAAGACCGAATATCCGTGGCAGGGCGATGTCAGGCTGGAGGTCACCTCCGAAAAGGCGGCCTCCTGGACGCTTCTCCTCCGCATTCCCGGATGGGCCCAAGGCCGGCCGATTCCCAGCGAGCTGTATTCGTATGCGGGGGAAACGAAAGAAAAGCCCGTCCTTAAGGTCAACGGACGGGCTGTCGCTTATGCGCTTCGCCAAGGCTACGCGCCCATCGCCCGTTCCTGGAAGACCGGCGACGTGGTCGAATTAAGCCTGCCCATGCCGATTCGCCGGGTGTTGGCCAATCCCGCGATCAAGGATGACGTCGGCCGCACGGCCATCGAGCGCGGCCCGCTGGTTTATTGCGCGGAATGGAAGGACAACGGCGGCGGATCGTCGAACTTCGTGCTCGAAGACAAGTCCGCGCTGACCGCCGAGGCCCAACCCTCCATACTCGGCGGGATCACGATGATCGCCGGGAAGGCCACGGCTTATCGTCAAGAGGGAGGCGCGATCGTCTCCGAGCCGCGTCCGCTCGTCTTGATTCCCTACTTTGCCTGGGCCCACCGCGGCAAAGGCGACATGGCCGTCTGGCTGGCCCGGGACAAAGCCAAGGCCCGGCCGACACCCGAGCCGACGATCGCCTCCAAGGCCAAGGTCAGCGCCTCGCCCGGACTGAGGCAGCCGGACGGCGTTCACAACCTGTTCGATCCCGCCTCCTCCAACGATCAGAGCGCGGGCTGGTCCGATTGGTGGCCTAAAAAAGGGACGACGGAGTGGATCGAGTACGATTTCGAATCCCCGGTGCCGTTGTCGGAAACATCCGTCTATTGGTTCGACGATACCGGCGAGGGTGAGTGCCGCGTGCCGGCGTCATGGCGGGCTTTTTATAAGGATGGCGAGAAGTGGGTTCCGGTAGAAACCGCCGGCTCCTTTGGCGTTGAGAAGGACAAGTACAACACCGCGGCCTTCAAGCCGATTAAAACGTCCGGCCTGCGGATCGAGATCAAGCTGCGGGAAAAGTTCTCCGGCGGCGTGATCGAGTGGAAGGTAAAATAGGAGAGGCTCGGAGCATGCGGCGGAAACATACGAGCTTCGACCCAATATGAGCCAGACCAAAAAGGCCGCGGCGAAAATCCGATTTCCCGAAATCGGGGTCTGCGGCCTGCCCTGCCGGATGTGCACGATGTTCCACATCGACGGGCCGAGCCGCTGCGCCGGCTGTAAAAGCCCCGCCCGGATGGAAGCGGGCTGCCCATTCCATGCCTGCGCCATCGAGCGCCAGGGCGTCGAATTCTGCGGCGATTGTCCCGCTCATGAGTCCTGCTCCCGTTGGACCCGGTTCCGCGAGTGGCGGGCCAAGAAGGACACGGTGGTCTGCTCCCAAACGCTCGAATCGGATCTGGAATGGACAGAAAGGAAGGGCTTGGCCGCCTATGACGAGCTCCAGAAAGAGCGCCTGCGGCTCCTTAAAAAGATGCTGGGGGCGTTCAACGAAGGCCGATCAAAAGCCCATTATTGTTTTGCCGCGTCGGTGCTGGACGTCGCCGGGCTGAAGAAGATTCTGGTCGAGGCGGAGAAACGCGGCCGGGGATTGGAGCTCAAGGAACGCGCGGCGATCCTGCGCGCGCTCCTGGACGCTCGGGCCGATAAAAAGGGATTCGAGCTCAGACGGCGCAAATAACGCCTCCGCGTCTCCGATTTTTTGTACTTCGAGAGGGAGAGCCGGAAATGAAAAATCGTCGCCCCGCCTTTTTAATCCTCACTCTGGCCGCCCTCACGGCCGTTTCCACGGCCTTGCGATCGTCCCCGTCCGATCCTGGCGCCGCCGGGAACATCCTGCCGAACGCCTCGTTTGAAGAGGCGGCGAACGGGCTTCCCGTCGGATGGACGAAAGCCGACTGGCAGGCCAAGGGCGAGTTCGCCCTCGACGAGACAATCGCCCATTCCGGGAAGCGTTCCGTGCGCATCTCATCCTCCACCGGAGCGGATGCCTCCTGGCAAGCCGTCGTCCCGGTCCAGCCCTACGCCCGTTACCGCCTGAGCGGTTGGATCAAGACGCAGGGACTCGATGCCGGTGAAAGCAATGGAGCGCTCCTCAACCTGCACACCCTCGACATCATGACGCCGGCCGTCAAAGGGACGCAGGATTGGACCCGCGTCGAGGTCGTCTTTGAGACGGGCCTGAACGACGCCGTAGCGGTCAACTGCCTGTTCGGCGGCTTCGGCAAGGCCAAGGGTGCGGCCTGGTTTGACGATATCGCCTTGGAGCTTCTCTCGGCCAAGCCGCTCAAGCCGCAGGCGATCGTCGAGGCCGGACAGACGCTCGCGCCGATCTCCAAATATATTTACGGCCAGTTCATCGAACACCTCGGCCGCTGCATCTACCAGGGCCTCTGGGCCGAAATGCTCGAGGACCGAAAATTCTATTATCCCGTCGGCGACGAAGAGTCGCCCTGGCGCGCCATCGGAGAGGCCGGGAATGTGCGCATGAATCCCGTTCTTCCCTACGTCGGAAAACATGCTCCGGAAATCCACATGAAGGGCGACGGTTCGCCCTCCGGCCTGGTCCAAAACGACTTGGCGCTGGTCTCCGGCCGCTCGTACATCGGCCGCATCGTCCTGGCCGCGGACCCGGGCGCGGTTCCCGTGGAAGTCAGTTTAATCTGGGGCAACGGCCCCGCCGGGCGGCAGACGATCGCCCTGCCCGATCCGACGCCCGATTATAAGACGTTTCCTCTGGCCTTCACCGCCGGCGCGGGAAGCGACAAGGCCCGGATCGAGATCGTCAGCCGCGGGC
>PMCY01000048.1 GCA_003154255.1 Candidatus Aminicenantota bacterium
GCTTCGATCAGGTTGTAAGGCAGGCGCCGACGGGCTTCCTGGATTTCGGGCGAGCGGAATTTGCGGCCGATCAGCCGCTTGATGGCATAGAGGGTTTTATCGGGATTGGTGACGGCCTGGCGCAGGGCCAGATTTCCGATGAGCGTCTCCCCCGAGGAAGTGAAGCAGACCATGGACGGAGTGGTGGAAGCGCCCTCCAGGTTGGGGATGACCTTGGGGACCTGGTCGACGAGCGCGGCCAGGCATGAATACGTCGTCCCGAGATCGATGCCGATGACGCGCCCCATGATCTCAGTCCTTCTTGGGCAGCCAGACCTTGACCAGGGCCGGGCGCAGCAGGCGGTCATGGAGGAAATATCCCTTCTGCAGCTCTTCCCCGACCTCGGCTTCGGTCAGGCCTTCCTTTTCCTCGGTCAGAATGGCCTGGTGGACGGCCGGATCGAAACGGCGATCCGCCCGCTCCAGCGGCATGACGCCGCGCTTGCGCAGAAGGTCGGTGAATTGCTTGTGGATGAGCTCGATGCCCTCCTGAAAGCCCTTGCCTTCGAGCTCCTCGCCGGTCCGTCGGGCCCGCTCAAAATTATCCAATACCGCCAGCAGTTCCTTATACAGATCGACTTGGGCGAATTGCAGAAATTCGCTCTTTTCCCGCTCCAGCCGCTTGCGGGTATTATCCATCTCGGCCGCCGCGCGCAGATATTTGTCCTTCAATTCGGCCATCTCCCTGCGCAGCTGCTCGATCTCGTGCTCGCGCCGTTCCAACTTGTCCTTGAGCGGGCGGGCCGGATCGTGCTCGTGTTTGCGGTGTTTGCGCGAGGCGGGTTTGTCCGCGCCCTCCTCGCCGCCGGGTTCCACTCCGGGTTCCACGGCCGGCGCGTCCGCCTGCGGATCGGGAACGGCCGCCGGCGCGGGGATTTGACCTTCCTCCGGCCCGCTCTCTACGGCTTCCGCAACCGGGCTCTCCTCCGATTTCTTGTCGTCACGATCGTCGCTCATGTTGGCTCCCGCTTCAGGAAGGATTCCGGCTGATGGTCCGGCTCAGTCTCTTGGCCACGTTATCGACCAGGGGGATGATCTTCTTATAGGGAATGCGCTTCGGTCCGATGATGCCCAGTGAGCCGAGGACCTGACGGTCGTCGCCGTAATGCGACAGGACGAGCGAGCATTCGGAAATCAGGGGCAGGTGCGATTCCTCCCCGATCAAAACCTTAACCTTGTCCAGGGAAATGAAATCCGAGAGCAGCCGGGCCAGGTGGGCTTTTTCCTCAAAATTCTGAAAGAGCATCTTCAGCTTGTCCAGGCCGGTCTCTTCGAACTTGTCGATGAGCTTTGAGGCGCCTTGGACGATCATCTGGAGCTCGTGCTCCTCCTGCAGGATGGAGGCCCGCAGCAGGGCCATCAGCCGGGCGAAGGCCTGATCGAACTGGGATTTGCTCACCGGGAGCTCGCGGAGCAGGTAGTCGCGGATGACGGCCAGGTTCTTGCCGGCGAAATTCTGGTTGATGTATTGGGAGGCGCGATCCAGCTCGGTCTGGGTAAATTCCGACTCGGTGGGCACGATTTCCGTCAGAACCATGTTGAAGGTCGTCACCAGCAGGAGCATGACCTTGGCTTCCGCGATCTTGATGAAGCGGACGTGATGGAAATTGATGCGCGAGATGCGCGGAGACAGGACGAACCCGACGCTGTCCGAGTGCTCGGCCAGAAGCCCGGAGGTTTCCCGGAGGAGGGCGTTGAGATCGTCCTTGGAGGAAACCAGTTTCCCCCCCGCGGGGCCGGTCAGATCGACGGTCTGCGGCTCCTCGGCCAGCAGGCTGTTGACATAGAAACGCAGGCCCCGGTCCGTGGGAATACGGCCGGCCGAGGCATGCGGCTGGACCAGAAAGCCCAGCTCTTCGAGCTTGACCATGATGTTGCGGAGGGTCGCCGGCGAATCGCCGAGAACTCTCTTTTGGTGGATGAACCCGGAGCTGACCGGCTGGCCGTGTTTGAGATAGTCCTCGACGATCGTCTGCAGGACAATGCGGTCCTTCTCCCGGAGCGTTGAATTTTTCAACATGATACCCCGGTCATTATAACGCGCGCGGGGGGGAAATCAAAGAAACGGAAGGCCGGCGCCTCCCGCTTACTTTACTTTAAACGATTTTCAGGCCGGCATAGCCGACCACGGCGTCGTGATCTCCGGTCCGGTCTCCGGAGGTGGCGTACATCACCAGTTCGCCGCGGGTCGCGCCCAGCTCCTTGGCCGCGGCCATAACGGCGGCCGTGGGCTGGAAGCCGCACATGGTGATATCTTCGGCGCGGACGGTCTCAAACAAACCCCGGGCGTCGAGATCGAGGATCTTCTGAATGGCCAGGAAATCCTTGAGGCGGGCCTCCTCCGCGCTGATGTAATGGCTCATGTCCGTGCTGGCGATGAGGAGGACCTCCCGCCCCGCCCGGCGGACGGCGGCCGCGACGGCATGTCCGAGCTCGACGATCTGTTCATAGCTGGCAATGTGGGAAATCGCCACCGGCACCATCGTCGGCGCCGGACGAGCGGTTTGGATGAAGGGAAGCTGGACCTCGAGAGAATGCTCCGCTTCATGGGCCGAGGGGTCGTCGCGGACGAGGTCCGATCCGGCGGCCAGGAGCTGGGCCAGCTCGGCATCAACGGCAAAATCGCCCAGCGGCGTCTCCCACCGCCCTTCCGTCATGATGGCGAACAGGGACTGGATGGGGCGGTGGCTGGGGGCCATGATGATATAGGCGTCCGGAAGCTCGACCGAGGAAAAGACCGCTCCGGCCACGGCGCCCGAATACTGGTATCCGGCATGGGGCGAAACGACCCCGAAAGCGCGGGTCTTCCGGCGGCCGGTCGGAAGAAGACGATCCAACAACTCTTTGAGTTCCCGGGGATCCCGGGGATAAAACGATCCCGCCACCGCCGCTTTGCGTATCATGGCCGCTCCCTTCTCAGGCGTTGGCCCGCTCTTCGCGGAAAGCGATTCCGTGAACCCGCAGCTCCTCCAGTATCGGGCCATAGATTTCCGGGACGACCGGTATCAGAACCCCCCGTCCGCCGATCCGGCCTTCGAGGACGAGCCGGGCGCCCGCGGCCGCGGGCAGGCCCACGGTCCGGGCCATGGACGAATCTCCCCCCGGGATCCCATAATCGATCAGCGTGGACGTGATCCGTTCCCGGCGTCCGTCGGCGGTCTGGGCCTCGACGACATGCTGGAGCACGATCATGTCCCGCTCCCCCGGCGCATATTGGAGCTTGGCCAGCATCAGCCGCTCCAGCACGTCCAGAGGCGAGCCCTTCTGGAGGCCGACCGGCTCCCGCCCCAGCAGGCCGAGCCATTCCAGGCGGCCGAAGACGGCGCCGCCCGGATCGAGACCGAGCCGGGCGGCCAGAGCCGAGCGGGCGTCGGATGCCCCGGCCGCGGCGGCCAGTTCCAAGGTCAGGTCCCGGATGCTCTTGCCGGAAAGATCCCGTTCGGTCTGTTCGAGATAGCCCAGATCGCCGATTTTCTTCAGCGTCGCGCACCATCCGGGGTAGCGGAACGTGCCCCGGAACATGGTCTTCGTTTCCTGAATGCCATACACGTCGATGTAAGGCATGGAGTTCCGGTTGGGATAGCCTTCGAAGACTCCCAAGCCCGGAACCGTCCGAAGGGCGAAATTTTCGAACAGATCCTCGGCCGCGATCTGGAATTCCAGGCCATCCCGGAGATAGCGGGCCGGATTTTTCCCCGCCAGAAGAACGCCGCGGGGACTCCAGGAAAATTTGTAGCCGAAAGGATTGGTGTTGCTTTCGGGCGCCGGCAGGCCTCCGCAATACGAAGTGAAGCCAAGCACCCGGCCGCCGGACCTGTGAACGCCGTCGATCATGCGCATGGCTTCCATGTGATCGATGCCCGGATCGAGGCCGACCTCGTTGAGAAGGATGATGCCGGCGGCTTTGGCCTCGGCGTCGAGGTTTTTCATGGCTTCGCTGACGTAAGAAGTCGTGACCATGGACCGCTGATGGCGGATACAGGCCCGGGCTACGAGCGGATGAAAAACATAAGGAACGAGACTGGCCACAACATCCGCCCCGGCGACTTCGGCAGCGAGGGCCTTCTCGTCTTTGAGATCGAGGCCGAAGGAAGCCGCCCGGGGGTGGCCGCCGGCAAGAGCGGCCGCCTTATGCGGTTCGATATCGCCAATACGGACGCGGACATCCGGACGGTCGAGGAAATACCGGACGAAGGGTCCGGCGACAAAACCGGATCCGAGGACGAGTATGGTTTTAATGGGAAGCCTCCTTGTCCGGAGCGGAATCGAGGAATTTCTGCAGATAGAGATAGCCTGGGGTCAGTCGGCCGCGATGGAGGATCATGGCTTTCTTGATGGGAGGGGGAAGCTCAATCGATTCGAAAGGATTTCGGAAGTCCGTTCGGGCCAGCGCCGGGATGAAAGGCTTGAGGGCCTGGCTGAAGAAAACCGAGGATTCCAGGGAAATCTCCGCGGGCAGGTTGTCGACGGCCATGACCACCGGTCCGCGGCCTTCAAACCCGTCCCGGGCCGTGTCGGTCTCGGGATCGTAGGTGAACACAGGATCAGAGGCATCCGTGGCCTTGACCGTGAATTCCACTCCCCCGCCGACGTCGCAGGAAATGTCCCCGATCACCCTGAGCCGGGGCCGCGGCGTCGAGGCGTACAATTCCCGGATGAAAGCCTTTCTGACGAAGCGCGGATAGCGGGGCGCCCAATAAATCCCGTTGATCAGCACGGTCAGGTGGGGCAGGTAGCTTTCCAGAAGCGGTTCATATTCCTCGGGATGCTCGTAATAATCGGCCAATTCGAACAGCCGCCGGGGGCTGCGCGGCCGGACCATGTGCTCTTCCCGAAAAACGATTTTGTAAACGCGGTGGGCCGAGAAATTCCTCTGTTTGAGGAACGCGGCGAACTTCTCGGCCGGAATTTCCTCGGCCGGCAGAAGATCGTAGATCTCCTGGGCGCCCTGTGAGACATGGCCGTAGCCGGTGAAGCCGCAAATGAACGGCACAAGCGCCTCGGGAAGCCCTTCCGTCCGCACGGCCCCGGCCACCTCGGAGATTTCCTCCTTGGCCTCGGTCAGGCTCGTGTAATGGTACATTTGGAGAAGCCCGGAGAACGGGTTGGGCATTCCCTCCGCGTCCAGCTTCACGCCCAGGGCCCAGAGCGTATCGACCATGCCGGCCTCTCCCGCCTGTTTTCCGAAAAAGACGAGCCGGCGGTCCAGGTCGTCCGTGATCTTTTCATAATCGATCAGCGTGCAGCCCAGTTCCATGAACCGGCGGAGCATGGGCAGATTGTGGGACTGGCCTTTGATGGTATGGGAAAAAAGCAGATAGGCCTTGTCCGGTTCGATCAGGGGCAAGGGGATCTCCTTGATGGCCAGAACGACGCCGCAAGGCGAAAGGGATTCATCGACCGGCATTCCTTCCAGTCTGTAATCCTCATCGCGGAAGATGCGGATCGGAGAGGGCTGGACGATGAACGACAGGCCCTGTTCAAGACGCATCTCCCGCATATGACTGGGAATGAGGGGAACGCGCCGTTCCCATTGATTCTTGTCCTCGCGGCGGATACCGATTTTATTGAGCATCTGGATATGGTCCTCAAAAGAGAATGGCAAGACCTGGAAAAAATTATGGCACAAAGCCTCGGGCGGGGCAAGGGGGGCTCAGTACAGCTTGGCGAATGACGAAAGCGGCATTATAATGAACGATGATGTTCAGATTCCATAATACGCTCAGCAACGGGCTGGAGGATTTCGAGCCGCTCATCCCCGGCCGGGTCGGACTCTATACCTGCGGACCGACGGTTTACAACGTTCCTCATATCGGCAATTACCGTGCTTACGTCTTCGAGGACCTCCTCAAGCGCGCCCTGCGCTTGGCCGGGTTCCGCGTCCTGCACATCATGAATCTGACCGATGTGGACGACAAAACCATCCGCAACTCCGCGGCCCAAGGCCTGGCCCTCAACGATTACACGGCGCCTTTCATCCGGGAATTTTTCGCCGGGCTGAAGACGCTGCGGATCGATCCGGCGGATCATTATCCCCGGGCGACCGAGCACATCCCCGAGATGGCCCGCATCATCCGGATATTGCTGGATAAGGGCTACGCTTATCCCAAGGACGGCTCGATCTATTTCTCGATCGCCAGGTTCCCAGGTTACGGCAAGCTCTCCAAGATCCGCCTGGACGATCTTCAGACGACCGCCCGGATCGAAGTGCGGGTCGAATCGGACGAATACGAGAAGGAGAGCGCCCACGATTTCGCCCTATGGAAAGCGCCCCGGCCGGGCGAGCCGTTCTGGGAGACGGAGATCGGCACCGGACGGCCCGGCTGGCACATCGAATGNNTGCTCGGCCATGAGCTCCAAGTATCTCGGCCCGACCTTCGATATCCACTGCGGCGGTGTGGACAACATCTTCCCCCATCACGAAAATGAGATCGCCCAATCCGAAGCCGCTTTCGGCGTGCCCTTCGTCCGCTATTGGCTGCATTGCCACCACTTGGTCGTCGACGGGGAGAAGATGTCCAAGTCCAAGGCCAATTTCTTCACCTTGGGCGACCTCCTGGGGCGCGGCGTCGAGCCTTCCGTCCTGCGCTTTTTCCTCCTCTCGACCCATTACCGCAAGATCCTGAACTTCACTTTCGAAACCCTCGAGCAAAGCGCCGCCGGGCTGCAGCGCATCAAGGATTTTCTTTACGAGCTGGACATGCGGGCCTTTCCCCCCGGGCGGACGGACGAAGCCGAGGCCCTGGAGGCCGAAGCGGAGAAAAAATTTCTGGACGGATTGTCCGACGACCTCAACATCGCCCTGGCCCTGACGGCCCTATTCGAGCTGGTCAAAAAGGTCAACGTCCTCATCAAGGATGGCCGGCTGCGCGCCGATGACGCAAAACGCCTGTCCTCCTTCGTCTATCGATTGGACGATGTGCTGGCCGTCCTGCCGCCGCGCCGTAAAGAATCCCTGGACGCCTCGATCCAGGCCAGGATCGACGAACGGGAGCGGGCCCGCCGGGCCCGCGATTTCCGCCGGGCGGA
>PMCY01000171.1 GCA_003154255.1 Candidatus Aminicenantota bacterium
GGCCCAGTCAATAGCCAAGGCCATCGATGCCCCAAGAACCGGCGGAGCAAAAAAGTCCCAAGAATCGAGCCATCGCCACGGTCTGAACCAAGTCTCCTCTTTAAAAGATAGGAAGATCCTCAGTCCGGACGGGGGAATGCGGTCCAGAAAACGCCGGCCGGGGTTGACGATCAATCAGGAATTTAAAAATTACGCGGAATAATCAACGAGGCGATATGACGTCCGGCCTCCTCGGTCAAACGGGAACGGACGTGACTTCGGCCGCTGAGCGGACGCAATCGCGCCCCGCCGCCTTGGCCTGATACATGGCCCGGTCGGCCGCCCGGATAAGGTCTTCAAGCGTCTGCTCGGCGATCACCGCCATGCCGGCCGTTCCCAGGCTGGCGGTCAGATTGACCGAGGCCCCGGACAGGAGGCGATATGGCGTCTCGGTGATCGCTTTTCTCAACCGCTCGGCCACCAGGACGGCCTGGTCCGGCGGCGTCTCCGGGAGCATAATCGAGAATTCCTCGCCTCCGTGCCGGCCGAAAATATCCGCCGAGCGGAGCTCGTTCCTGATCCGTCCGCTGGCGCCCCGCAGGACGACATCCCCGGCTTCGTGGCCCCAGCGGTCGTTGATGGCCTTGAAGTGGTCCAGGTCGATGACGATGACCGACAGGGCCCGGCTGTGGCGCTTGGCCCGGGCGATCTCCTTGCGGCCCTGTTCGGTGAAATAGCGGCGGTTGCAGGCTCCCGTCAGCTCGTCCAGGGTGGCCAGGGACCGCAGCTTCTCCCGGAGCAGGACCTGTTCCGTGGTTTCGCTGAAAAGCAGGGCCCGCCCGATCGTCCGGCCCCGCCGGTTCATGATGGGGGAGATGCGGACGTGGTAGAACGGCCGGCCCTCATTTTGATCGAGATTGATTTCGGCCGTCGTGTCCTGGCCGATCTTGATCAAATCCAGGATTTGAGGATGGTCCTTCATAATGGCGATGACGGGTTCGCCGATGAGCCGGGCGTCCAGCTGGGGAAAGAGCCGGTTCGCGGCGGGGTTGAAGTCGATCAGACGGAAGGCCCCGTCCATGACGATGACTCCGTCGCCCATGCCGGAGAAGACGGCCTCGCGGGCGATGGGAACTATGTCTAAAAGCCGGTAACGAAAAAGGGCCAGGCCGAAAAGGGGCAGGGACAAGGCCATGCCGAAGGGGGTCAGATCAATATTGTGCGGGCTGGCTCCGGCCAGATAGACGAGGAAACCGATCCAGGGGAAAAGCGAGGCGGTGATCATAAGGCGGGTTTGACGCCTGTAGGTCAGGGAGCCGCGGCCGTATCCGGCGATGAGCATGATCGTTCCGACCAGAATGCCCAGGTTGATGTAGACCTGGTTGACCCAATACCAGATGCCCTTGCCGATGACGATGACCGGAAAAGCGCCGCTCAAATCCAGTCCGAGCGATGTGTAGTAAAGGTGGTGCCAATCGTTCGTATAGTTCAGGGTCAGGGTGAGTGTGGAAAGAAAGATCATCGAGCCGAGGACGGTCTTGGTCAGGTCCTTGTCTTTACCGGAATAACGCGCCGTGAGGAGAAGCCAGAAGACCGGGATGAAAACGATCCCGATGTATTCGATCCGCGTCCAAAAGATCTTTCCGGCCAGGTCGGCGCTGGCCAGCTCGAAGGCCGATCCCAAGGCGTGGAACGTGGCGACCACGGCCAGCCCGGCGAAAGGAAGGGCTACGGGCGAGCGGCTGCGGGTGAAGCCGTAAACGGCAAAAAAGGCGGTCATCGCTGCGGCCGTCAGCAGGATGATCGTATAAGGCGTGCTCGTCGTCCACATGATGGTTTCGATCGTTCCTAGAGTGGTCTAAAATATACGCCCTTCCCTTTCTTTGTCAAATCCGGCGCTATTCATGGTATAGTTTTTCATCATGCGCACCGTCCCGCGGAGGATCAATCATGTTTAAAGGACATCCCAAGGGCCTGTTCATCGCCTTCTTCGCCAACATGGGCGAACGGTTCGGCTTCTACACCATGGTCTCGATTTTCGTCCTGTTCATGCAGGCCAAATACGGCCTGAACGCGGGCGGGGCCGCCTTGATTTATTCCATCTTCGTCTCCTGCGTCTATTTCCTGCCTCTCCTGGGCGGATTCCTGGCCGATAAAGTTCTGGGCTATGGGAAGACCATCAGCGTGGGAATGGTCGTCATGTTCCTCGGCTACGCCCTGCTGACCATCCCGACCAAGATGGCCGCCGGCTTCCCCCTCGTCATCGGGGCTTTGGCCATCATCGCCCTGGGGACGGGCTTTTTCAAGGGCAATCTCCAGGCCCTGGTTGGAAATCTCTATGACGATCCGAAATACAGCCCCCTGCGCGACCGGGCTTTCACCATTTTCTACATGGGCATCAACATCGGGGCCATGTTCGCTCCGACCGCCTCGGAAAAAGTGGTCAACTGGGTTCTGGCCGGGGCCCATTATTCCTATGACGCCCGGATTCCGGCGCTGGCCAATGACTTCATCAAGGGCAAGCTGGCGGATGTTTCCCCCTTCCTGGCCATCGCCCGGGGCCAGGATTCCGCCGTGACGATGGACGGACTGCGCGGCTTCTCCGAAAGCTATCTGAACGCTCTGAGCAAATCGTATCATTTCGGTTTCGGCGTGGCCTGTCTCGCGCTCATCCTGTCCATGCTGATTTTCTGGGGATTCCGCAAGCACTACAAACACGCGGATTTCACCGAAAAGCAGAAGGCCAAATCGGAGGCGCTCAGGTCCCAGGTTGTGGCGATCACGCCCCAGCAGACGCGGGAACGTCTGGCCGCCCTCGGGCTGGTCTTCTTCGTCGTCATCTTTTTCTGGATGGCCTTCCAGGAAAGCGCGGTGACGATGACCTATTTCGCCCGCGATTACACCGTGCCCGGGGTCGGCAAGCTGAGCAACCTGTGGTTCGATCTGACCGGACTTCTGGCCGTCTTCCTGTCCGTCATCGGCCTGGTGTTTCTCCTGAAAAAGAAGTCCCGTCCGCTGTCCCGGATCATCGGCGGCGCGGCGTTCCTCGGCTTCGGCATCCTGGCTTATCTTCGCTATCACGGCTATTCGGACGTCAACCCCTTCCAGCCCCAGCGCTTCCAGCATTTCAATCCCTTCTTCATCGTGGCCCTGTCGCCGCTCATCATCGGGCTGTTTGCCTTCCTCAATAGAAAAGGCAGGGAGCCGTCCTCCCCGCGCAAGATCGCCATGGGCATGATCATGACCGCCCTGGCCTTCACGATTCTGACCATAGGGTCCTTGGGCTTGCCCAGCCCCAAAGCCTTGGGCGGGCTGGTCGCTCCTTCCGCAAGCCAGGTCTCCGTCTACTGGCTGATTACGACCTACTTCATGCTGACGATCGCCGAGCTGTTCCTTAGCCCGATCGGCATTTCTTTCGTCTCCAAGGTGGCGCCCCCGCAGTACAAAGGCCTGATGCAGGGCGGCTGGTTCGCCGCCACCGGCATCGGCATCCTTCTGGTCGGATTGATGGGCGGTCTATGGATGGCTCTGCCCCTNNGAGCCCGAGGACGAAGCGCTCTGGCGGGAGCTCGGCCTGGACGTGGAATTCCACGCCAAGGTCATCGACTCGATCCATACCCACTTCGAACGCCAGGTGACATCGCGGCCGGGCCGCCCGGCGGGGATGGCTTATTTCGACAGCGTGATTCTTGGGGCTCACACCGCGCGCGTCCGCGAGATCATGGCCCGGCGGGCCGCGGGGGACAAGTTCGTCGGGACGTTCTGCGTCTATGTGCCGGAAGAGATTTTGCTGGCCCTGGACGCCGTCTATTTGGCCCTTTGCGGCGGCACGGCCGTGACCATTCCCCATGCGGAAAAGACCTTCCCCCGCAATATGTGCCCGCTGGTCAAGTCGACGCTCGGCTTGGCTTTCTCGGGGACCTGCCCCTATGGCCCTTTGGAGGACCTCTCTGTCGGGGAAACGACCTGTGACGCCAAAAAAAAGACATGGGACGTGCTCGGCCGCGACGGCGGGTTCCATGTCCTCGAGCTGCCCCAGAAAAAGGGACCGGCCGACCGGACTTTGTGGGCCGGAGAGGTGAAAGCTTTCGCCCGGCGGATCGAGGAGTTGACCGGCCGGACGCTGACCCCTGAAAAGCTGGCCGGCGCCGTCCGGCTGATGAACCGCAAACGCCGGGCCCTGGCCCGGATGCACGAATGGCGCAAAGCGGATGCGCCGCCGATCAGCGGCACGGATGCGCTGGTCATCATGCAGGCCGCGCTCATCGACGATCCGGCCCGCTTCACGGGCCGGCTAGAATCCTTGAACAAAGAGCTGGCCGTCCGGGCCGCGGCCGGGACGGCCGCCCTTCCGGGAGCCCGCAAACGGATCATGGTTTCGGGCTGTCCCTCCGTCCTGGGCAATTGGAAGCTCCATTACCTTCTCGAAACGGCCGGCGTGACCGTCGTCCTGGACGAGAGCTGCACCGGAACGCGCTATTTTCGGGGCGAGGTTGAGGAGATGGCCGCAGCCGACCCCCAGGCAAGTCCCGGGGCTCCGGCCGCCGTTGAGCGGCAGCTCGAGGCCGTCGCCGCGCGTTATATGGGTATCGATTGCTCCTGTTTTTCCCCCAATACGGAGCGGACGGACAATATCCTCCGGCTGGCCGGCGAGTATCGGGCCGAAGGCGTCGTCCAGTACATCCTCCATGCCTGTCACACTTTCAACATCGAGGCCATCACCGTCGCCGACGCTCTGAAAAGCGCCGGGATTCCTTCGATCCGCATCGAAACCGATTATTCCGAAGAAGACATCGGCCAGTTGCGCATCCGCCTGGAGGCCTTTCTGGAAAGTCTGGAGTTCCGGAATGGAGCCTGACCTCAGCCTCGGCGTTGATATCGGCTCGCGGACGACCAAAATCGTCGCCTTGCGGAACGGGGCGATCGCCCATGCCGAGGTCTTCGACACGACTCCCGACCCGCTTCCGGCTCTTCTCGAAAAGCTGGCCGCCTGGCCCGGCGCGTTCATCATGGCCACCGGCTATGGCCGACGCCTGCTGGAAAAGGCCGCCAGCGCCTCGGTCGTGACCGAAATCAAGGCCTGCGCCCGCGGCGCCCACTTTCTTCGGCCCGCCTGCCGGCTGGTTATCGATATCGGGGGCCAGGACGCCAAGGTGGTCCGCGTCCGGCCAGACGGCGGGTTCGACGATTTCGAGCTCAACGACCGCTGTTCGGCCGGCACGGGGCGTTTCCTCGAAGTGATGGCCCGGGCTTTGAATTACAGCCTGGACGATTTTTGCCGGGGAGCCATGCAGGCCGACCGGCCCGCAGCGGTGAGCAGCATGTGCACGGTCTTTGCCGAATCCGAAGTCGTGGCCATGCTGGCGGCCGGCGAGGACCGGAAACGGCTGGCCCTCGGGTTGTACGAGTCCATTGTCGACCGCGTCTATCCCCTCATTTCCCGGCTGGAGACGGATGGCGAAATCGTCTTTTGCGGCGGCGTGGCCCGGAGCCGCTGCATGGCCGGGCTCTTGCGCCGGAAGCTCAAACGCGATATCACCGTCCCCCCTTACCCCCAGATCCTGTCCGCTCTCGGCGCCGCCCTCAGCCTGGGGGGGCAGGTCTCAACATTC
>PMCY01000150.1 GCA_003154255.1 Candidatus Aminicenantota bacterium
TTCTTCCATTCCACGCTCCCGCCCTATATCCTGGACGCCCTCTCCAGCCAGGCGGCCATCGCCCGCACCACGACCTGCTTCTGGCTGTCCGGCGGGCAATTCTTCGGCTTCGAAGGATGCAACGACAAGAGCGGCTGCTGTCCTCTGAATTGCGCCCATGTCTGGAACTACGAGCAGTCGCTGGCCTTTCTTTTCCCCAGCCTGGAGCGGTTCATGCGGGAAGTCGATTTCCTGAGCAACACCAAGGACGACGGCGAGATGGTCTTCCGCACCTCGCTCCCGCTCTGGAGCGGCAAGTATTGGAAATTCCGCCCGGCCGCCGACGGCTCGCTGGGGCGGATCATCAACCTTTACCGTGACTGGCAGATATCGGGCGACACCGCGTTCCTGAAGAAAGTCTGGCCCAAGGCCAAGAAAATCTTCGAATACGTTTGGAGGGAATGGGACAAGGACCGGGACGGACTGATCGAGGGCATGCAGCACAACACCTACGACATCGAATTCTACGGGCCGAACAGCATGATCGGCGGCTTCTATCTGGGCGCCCTTCTGGCAGGATCGAAGATGGCCGACGCCGTCGGCGAACCGGCCGACGCCAAGGTCTATCGCGAAATCTTCGAAAAGGGCCAGGCCAACTACAACAAGCTCCTTTGGAACGGCGAATACTACGTCCAGAAATACGACCAGGTCATGGAGAAGAAATACCAATACGGCGACGGCTGTCTGTCCGACCAGATGCTCGGCCAGTGGCTGGCCATGGTCGCCGGGCTGGGGCGGTTCCTGCCCGAGGACCGGCTGAAGACGACCCTGGGCTCGATCTATAAGTACAACTTCATGACCGATTTCAGGGAATTCAGCAACGGCCAGCGGACCTACGCCCTCAACGACGAGCGCGGCCTCCTGCTCTGCTCTTGGCCCAAGGGCGGCCGGCCGCCCCTGCCGTTCGTCTATTCCGACGAGGTCTGGACGGGCATCGAATACCACGTCGCTTCGCACCTCATCTACGAAGGAATGATCGAGGAAGGGCTGACCGTGGCCAAGGCCGTCCGCGACCGCTACGACGGTCTGCGCCGCAATCCCTGGGATGAGGTCGAGTGCGGGCATCATTACGCCCGGGCCATGTCCTCGTGGGGGCTTCTGCCCGCCCTGACCGGCTTCTCCTATTCGGGCGTCGAAAAGCGGCTGGAATTCGCGCCCAAGATCAACGCCGAGGATTTCGCATCGTTTTGGAGCACCGGCTCGGGCTGGGGCCGTTTTTCCCAAAAAACAGCCGGGGAGAAAAGCGCCGATTATTCGCTGGCCGTCGAATCCGGTTCGCAGGCCCTTTCCTCGTTCGCCGTCACCCTGCCGCCTTCCCTGAAAGGGAAGGAAGCCAAGACGGCTTTTGTCTCGATCCGCGAGGGGACCCGGGCCATTTCCGAAACCATGATCAGTCTGCCCCCGTCGATGGGCGGAAAGAATTCGGCCGAAGTCGTCGGAACGATGGACGGAAAGTCCGTCAAGCTGACCTTCCGGCAGGAAGGCGACCGATTCATCCTGAATTGGGCCGCGCCGTTTCTGATGGCCGCCGGCCGGACGCTGGAATTCAAGCCGGGCTTTTAGCGCCGCCGCCTGCGGATCAGATCCGGGGCTTGTATTTAAGATCGCGGAAGGCTAAGCGAAACTTCGTGCCGCGGCTGCAGTCTACTTCGATCATCCCGTCGATTTGATCGGTGAGCATCGTCACCAACTGCATGCCCATGGAATTCTCCTTCCGGATGTCGAAGCCCGGGGAAAGGCCGACGCCGTCGTCCCGGACGGTCAAGTGAATGGCGCCGTCTTCGAGACATTGCAGGCTGACATGGATCTCCCCGCGTCGTTCGCCGGGGAAGGCGTGCTTGAGAGCGTTGGAGACAAGCTCGTTGACGATGAAGCCGCAGGGGATGGCGGTTTGGACGTCCAGGTGCACCTCTTCGAGTTCCTTCCGGTAGGCGATCCGCCCGCGGGAGAAGTCGATGGAGCTGTGCAGGGAGTCCAGGAGGTTGCTGACGTAGGCTCCGAAATCGATGCGCGACAGACTCTCGGATCGGTAAAGCATCTCGTGGATGAGGGCCATGGAACGGATGCGGCGCTGGCTCTCCTTGAAAAGCTCGACGTCGGCCGGGTGCTTGAGGTAGCGGGACTGCAGACTGAGCAGGCTGGAGATGATCTGCATGTTGTTCTTGACCCGGTGATGAATCTCCTTGAGGAGGATGCTCTTCTCGGCCAGGGCCGTTTCCAGGGTCCGCTGGGCTTGCTTCTGCGCGGTGATATCGCGGCTGACTCCGACCAGTTCGGTAATCCGGCCGTTCTCGTTATGGACCGGCGCCTTGATCGTCTCGAAATCGCGCTCGATGCCGTCGGTTCCGACGGACGTCTCCTCGAACCGATAGGGTTTGCCGGTGGCCAGGACGATTTCGTCGCTTTTTCGGCAGGCCGCGGCCAGGTCGGCGGGCAGGAACTCTTCGTCCGTCCTGCCGGCGACCATCTCGAGGGACAAGCCGAACGTTTCGACGAACGCCTTGTTGACGATCCGGTTGCGGCGCTCTCCGTCCTTGAAATAGATGATGTCCGGAATGGCGTCGATGAGGGCCCGTATTTGTTCGGGCGTCAGACGGAATCCAGCGGCGGCCGGCGGGGATTCCCCGATTTCGGCGTCCGAGTCCTTTCTCTGGCGATCCATGGTTTCCCCCTAAAAAAGTTGATTATATGAAAAATACGACTCCAAGGCCAGCCTTTCCCTGAACAATCGGGGGGAAAGCCGCAGCGGACCGTCAGTCGCGCCGGGAGGTCCGGTGTGATATGATTTTTCGCCGAGGAGACCTTCCATGCGCCTCAAAACCTTACGACTTCCCCATACCCTTGTTCTGATCTACCTGATGGTCGTTGCCGCGGCGATCGCCACGTGGCTCGTCCCGGGCGGGCAATACCAGCGCGTCGAGAAGGACGGACGGATGGTCCCCGTGCCGGATTCCTTCCAGTTCGTCGACCGCCGGCCCCAGGGCTTGGGCGCGCTGTTCATCTCGCCCATCCAGGGCTTCGTTCAGGCCTCCAATATCATCGCCTTCGTTCTCATCATGGGCGGCGTTTTCGCCGTCGTCCAGAAAACCGGCGCCCTCGACGCCGGAATCGGCCGGCTGGCCGATCGGTTCGGCCGCAGCCGGGCCCTGCGGGCCCTGTTCATTCCGGTGACCATGATCGTCTTCTCCCTGGGAGGCGCCGTCTTCGGCATGTGCGAGGAGGCCATGCCCTTCGTCCTTGTCTTCGTGCCCCTGGCGATGTCGCTGGGGTACGACCGGCTCGTCGGCACGGCCATTCCCTTCATCGGCGCGGCCGCGGGNNTCGTCTGGGCCATCGGCACGGCCATCGCCATCACTTTTGTCACGCGTTATGCTTCCCGCATCCGCAAAGACCCTCAAAGAAGCCTGACCTACGAAGACGATCTCGAGTTTCGCCGGACCCTGACTCCGAACGCCGGCCCTGACGGAAAGACGGCCTCGACGTTCGCCCACAAGGCCGTGCTCTTTTTGTTCCTGGCCGGAATGGCCCTGCTGGTCGTGGGCATCCTCAAGTTCAAGTGGTATATCAACGAGATCGCCGGCCTGTTCCTGGCGCTGGGGATCCTGGCCGGAATCATCGGCCGGCTCAAGACGGATGACATGGCCCGGGCTTTCGTCGACGGGGCCAAGGATATGGTCAATACCGCCTTCATCATCGGCATCGCCCGGGCCCTGCTCATCGTGGCCACGGACGGGCGCATCATGGACACGCTTTTATACGGAATGGCCCGCTCGATCTCTCATGTCCACCCGGTCATCTCCGCCCAGCTCATGTTCGTCGGCCAATGCGGGATCAATTTCTTCGTCCATTCGGGGACGGCCCAGGCGGCGCTAACCATGCCCATCATGGCCCCCCTTGGCGACCTGGTCGGCATCACCCGCCAGACGTCGGTTTTCGCTTTCCAGCTGGCCGAATATATCAATCCCATTCTGCCGACGTCAGGTGTGACGATGGGGGTCCTGGGCCTGGCCAAGCTGCGCTGGGAGAAATGGGCCAAGTGGCTCCTCCCGCTTCTCGTGGCCTGGTTCATTTTCGCCCTGCTCGCGCTCGTCCCGGCGGTCCTCCTGAAATGGGGACCGTTGTGAACGGGCGGCCATGCCGAAACGATCGCCGGCCAAGGTCCCGTTGAAGGATCCCCGCGCCGTCCCGTTGAAGGTGTTCGTCGAGGCTCGGAAAGCTGTCCGTTCACAGTGGGCTCGGGCCGAGAAAAGGAATGGGGGTGCGCGGGCCGTCCTGACCGCGTTCCTGGCCGCACATTTCGAGTTTTTAAATGCCGACGCCCGGACGGCCCAAGCGCTTTATGACCCGCCCCCGGAAACGGCGAACGAGCGGACCCGGCTTGAACGCCTCAAGACGATCCGGGCCTTGATGAACGCCGCGGAAAAAGCCGTAGCCGCCGGAAAAAGGGGAAAAGCCGTCCGCGGAGATGTCGATCCGGCCATGGCGGCGGTGCATTTTTTGGGCGCGATCCAGATGGCTTGGACGTTTTGGACGATTGGCGGCCGGCGGGGAGACCTCACCGACGCCGGATTAAGGCTGTTTGACCAATTGTGGGACGGAATCAGCGTCTAGCCTGAGCGTGCCTCATTCCAGCCGTTTCTTGAATCTGAGCGAGCTGATGGTCAGGAGGGCCAGGCCGGATAGAGAGAGGGTGAGCAGTTCCGGCCATAAAATATCCAGACCGTTGCCTTTGAGCAAAATCCCCCGCACGATCCGGCCGAAATAGCGCAGGGGATTGGCGTAGGTCAGAATCTGGGCCGGCCGGGGCATGCTCTCGATGGGCGAGAAGATCCCGGACAGGAGCATGGCCGGCAGGATGAAGACGAAGGCCGTCATCATAGCCTGCTGCTGGGTCCGCGAGACCGTGGAGATGAGCAGGCCGACGCCCAGCGCGTTCAGAATGAAGGCCGTCGCGCAGAGAAAGAGGAAAGGCAGACTTCCCAGGATCGGCACCTGGAAGACCAGCTTGCCCACGCCGATGATGAGGAAGATGTCGCAAAACCCGATCAGGACGAAGGGGATGGTCTTGCCCAGAATGAGTTCGACGGGCCGGATGGGCGAAACGATGATCATTTCCAGGGTGCCCATCTCGCGCTCGCGGGTGA
>PMCY01000282.1 GCA_003154255.1 Candidatus Aminicenantota bacterium
AGAGCCATTGGAGGGCCCAATCCGCGGGAGAGGCTCCAGATCCTATCCGGAGATCCTTTTCCGCGGCGGCGGGAGGAGAATCTTCGTCGAAAATGGCCCGCACCGCCGTCGGCGGGACGGCCAATCGGCCTCCGAGCAGCGGCTCCATGACCACGACCGCCAGGCCGCGCGAAGCGGCATATCGGAGTCCGGGCGTACCGGCCTGGTTCTCGATGTCGACGTAGTTATATTGGATCTGGGCCAGGGCCCACTTGTCATAACCGTCCACGATTTTGGGGAAAAGTTCCGCGCCGTCGTGATAGGAAAATCCGATGGCCCCGATCCGTCCGTCCCGGACAGCCGCTTCGGCCCGCTCCAGAACGCCGGTCTCCTGGACGGATTTCCAGCGGGCTGCGTTCAAGGCATGGAGGAGATAGAAATCGATGTGTTCGACGCCCAATCGTACGAGCTGCTCAGCCAGGTACTTGTCGAAATCTTCGCCCCGTTCGATCAGCCAGACGGGCGACTTGTCGGCCAGCCGGACCTTGTTTCGATAGCCGTCCCGCAGGGCCCGGCCCAAAACAACCTCGCTCTGCCCGTCGTGGTAAGGATAGGCGGTGTCGACGTAATTGACGCCCCGGTCGATGGCCGACCGGATCAGGGCGATGGAAGCCTTCTCATCGACGGCGGGGGCCTCGGTTTTGACCAGGGGCAGGCGCATGCAGCCGAAGCCGAGGATTGAAACCTCCCAAGAATCTTTTCCGAAGCGGCGATATTTCATATTTCCTTCTTGTCTTTGAAGAACAGGAGTTTGAGGAGGGTGTCGGGAAAATCGCNNAATTTCGGCTCGCCCAGGTTCTTGAAGACGAGCAGGCGACAGCCCTCGGCCAGCCGCGTCTCGATGAGCGCGTCCATGGGGAACGGCTCGGCGGTGCGGCCGAAATAATTGACGAAATCCCAGGCGTTGGTGCCGAGGCGGCAATCCCCCAGGCGCGGACCCAGCTCGGCCAGGACCCGCCGGTAAACCCGCACGTCGTCCAGACGGATGCCGTCGGGATTTTTACGCCAGGCGAAACCGATCGATCCGGCGCAGAAAACGACCAGCCCCGCCGCGGCGGCCANNCGGGCCTGTTTCTGCTGGACACGGGCGTATGAAACGAGCGTGACACCCATGAAAACGATGATCGGCCAATAGCGTGGATCGGGCCTTTTCCCGCCGATTCTTTCTCGGATCCAGAGAATCGCGCCGGCCGGGGCCAGGAGCAGGAGGCCCGTTCCTACTTTTATGAAATCGGCGGGGCGGACGGAGTTGGCCAGATAACCGCGGAAAGTCATGTTCATGGCGTAGGAGTCCATGAAGCTNNTTGAAAAGGAGCAGAACCCCGAAGGCGGCGGCGGGATAACGGACCAGGATGGCCAGGCCTAAAAAGAGGGGGGCGGCGGCGGTGCCCAGGTTGACGAGAACGAGCTCCAAGAGGGCCAGGCAGAAAAGCTCAGTTCCGTTCTTGAAGCCCTCGACGAGGACAAACGGCGTCAGCGAAGCCAGATAAAAAAGATCGGGCGGCAATCCCAATTTTCCAGCTAGCTTGACCGAGGAGAAGGCGAAGAGAAGTGAAGCGGCGGCGATGAAGAGGAATTCGGCCCCGGCTTTTGAGATCCATCCGAACACCCCGATGAGCAGGGGAACCAAGGGCGGGCGCAGGGCCTGGAAATATGTCCCGCTCTCGAACCAGTAGCGGGCATTGAGACTGTAGGCGGCGAAATCCCAGCCCACGCCGGTCGTGTGCTGCCAGAGGAAGAAGCCCGTCGAGGCCAGAAAGGCGAACGTGACGACGGCGTGTTTGATTTCGATCAGGCGCATGCGAGATCCATTATTAAAACGATTGGCCGGGCGTGTCAAATCCGTACCCGCCGTCTTGACCGGCCCGATGAAAGGGCAGGACAGAAAATTTTTTTAAGGCATCTTTCGCAGCGCGAGAAGAACCTTTTTTAGCTCATCTTTGGTGAGGCCGGATTCCTCACTGATAATCTCAACGACCGTTCGTCCATCGCTCGCCGCCCGCTTGGCCAGGTCCGCCGTGCGCTCATAACCGAGGATGGGGGACAGGATCGTGGCCACCGCGGGCGAGCGGTAGGCGTAGTCCCGACAGCGCTTCGTGTCGGCGGCAATCCCATCGATACAGCGCGTCCGCATCTGGCGGCAGGCGGCGGTCAGAAGGTCGATCGATTCGAGAAGGGATTCGGCCAGCACCGGCATCATGACGTTGAGCTCGAGCTGGCCGGCTCCGATGGCCCAGGCGGCCGTCTGGTCGTTGCCGATCACCCGGAAACAGACCATGTTGACCATTTCCAGGATGGAGGGGTTTACCTTGCCGGGCATAAACGAGCTGCCGGCTTGCGCTGCCGGCAGGCGGATCTCGGCCAATCCGGTGGCCGGGCCCGAGGCCAGAAGACGCAGGTCGTTGGCGATTCGGCTCAGCTCCAGGCTGAATCCGCGCAGGGCGGCCGCCGCGTCGCCCAGCGGCCCTTGCGACTGCATGGCCTTTTGGAGGTCCGCAGCCGGCTTCAGCTTGAAGCCCGTCCGCCGGGCCAATTCGCGGCACATCCGGGCCGGGAAACCGGCCGGCGCGTTCAGCCCCGTTCCCGTCCCCGTCCCGCCCAGGCCCAGCTCGGTCAGGCCGTCGGCCGCTTTCCTGATCGTCTTGATCCCGGCCCGCAGGGCCCCGCCGTAGGCCCGGAATTCGCCGCCCAGTGTCACCGGCACGGCGTCGGAGAGATGGGTCCGGCCGCTTTTGACGACCCGGGCGTAGCGGCGTCCAAGGCGGAAAAACGAGGCGGCCAGCTTCATCGCTTCGGAATGGAATTCGCCCAGGGCCGNNTTCATGTTGGTGCTGGTGCCGGCCCCGGCCTGGAATTTATCGACGACGAACTGCCCGGCCAGCTTTCCGGCCAGGGCATCATCGCAGGCGGCCCGGATGGCCCGGGCCGGTCGCGGGGGCAGCAGCCCCGCCTTTTCGTTGACCAGGGCCGCGGCCCGTTTGATTTCGATATAGGCATCAATGAGGCGGGGATGGACCGGGCGGCCGCTGATGTTGAAATTGATCAGGGCCCGGCCGGTGTTGACGCCCCAATACGCGTCGGCCGGGACCTTGAAATCTCCCAGGGCGTCCTTTTCCAGGCGGTATCGGGTCTTCATGGCATTCCTTTCATCGGCGATTCGAGCCCGGGAAAGAGAAATGACCGTGCCGACGGGCTTTTAGGAAAATCCCGCGTTCCGAATTTCATTTTAACCCAATCCCTCAGGCGGAGGCAAAATTGTAATATAATATCCGGCATGCCGGTTCTCGACGCCATCCCTTTATCCCTTTCCTCCGACGATGTCGGCCGGGCCCTGCGGATCCGCCCCGGAGGCGAGGAGTCCGTTCAGGAACTCCTCGATTTCGCCAGGCCGCTTCTCCGGCCGCGGGCCCTTTTCCGCGATGCCGTCATCGGCCGCCGCGAAGAGGCGGCCGTGGAGATCGGCGGGCGCCTTTTCCACAGCCGGGTTCTCGTCCATAACCTGGCCGGGACGGATCTGGTCTTTCCGTTCGTCCTGACCGTCGGCGGGGAGTTGGAAAAAGCGGCCTCCGCGCAGGGCGATTTGCTGCGGCAGTATTATCTGGAAACGATCGCCGATATGGCCCTCAATGCGGCCGGGGAGGGCCTCAAAAAGCATATCCGAGGCGTTTTCGGTCTGAAAAAGCTCGGGCTGATGGATCCCGGTTCGCTCGAAGATTGGCCCCTGGCCGAGCAAGCACCGCTTTTCTCCCTGCTGGGAGACACCGAAAGCCGCCTGGGC
The DNA here is from genome assembly GCA_003154255.1 of Candidatus Aminicenantota bacterium. GTDB lineage: Bacteria > Acidobacteriota > Aminicenantia > Aminicenantales > UBA4085 > UBA4085. Next base: position 3,818 of record PMCY01000282.1, read on the forward strand.
GTGCGGCTGACTGACAGCCTGCTCATGGTGCCCCGAAAATCGATTTCGGGGATCCTGTTTCCGTCCGAGGAGTCGTTCACATCCTGCCGGCTCTGCCCGCGGGCCGATTGCCAGGGCCGCCGGATGGACTATGAGCCCGGACTGCGCCGCAGCTTCGGGTTGGAGGACGAGGCCCCCTGAACTCCGGCGGCCTGCGGCCGGGCTCGGCTTGGCATTTTTAGACTCGCTGATAACACCTACTTGCCAAAAAAAACCGCAGCCGGGCGGTTGAAAATCCTGTTAAAAAGAGTATAAGGAGGCGGTCAGCCGCTTGACGGCGCGTCAGCGCGGAACCGCTCGCGGGGGTTTCTTCCCGTTCTTGGGGGCGTCCAAGGGGACTTTGGACAGGACTTCCTCGACGGTCGTGATCCCCTGCTCGATCTTAGCCCGGGCGTCCTCGATGAGGCTGATCATCCCCATTCGGCGAGCGGCTTTTTGGAGGTCTTCTTCGGAGGCCTTCTGGACGACCAGTTGTTTGAAATTCGATTCCATGGGCAGGTATTCGTAGACACCGATGCGCCCGTGGTAACCAGTGAATTTGCAGGCTCGGCATCCCGCCCCCTTGTAGAATGTTCGGATGTTGTCGAGCTTCAATTCGCGAACAACTTCAGGGGGGTCGATTTCGGTTTTGCAACGGGGGCAGATCAGCCGAATGAGGCGTTGGGCCAGTATCGCGGTCACCGACGAGGCCAGCAGGTTCGGCGAAAGTCCCAGGTCGATCAGCCGCGTGATCGCGGCCACCGTATTGTTGGTGTGAAGCGTGCTGAGAACGAGATGCCCGGTCAGGGCGGCCTGGACGGCAATCTCGGCCGTGTCCGTATCTCGGATTTCTCCGATCATGATCGTATCGGGGTCTTGGCGGAGAATGTGGCGGAGGACGGAGATGAATGTCAGGCCGACAGCGGGATTGATGCCGATCTGCGTGGTTCCGGCAACTTTGTATTCGACCGGATCTTCGACCGTGATGATGTTTTTGGCATCCGATTGGATCTGGTGGAGCAGCGCATACAGTGTCGTCGTCTTCCCGCTGCCGGTCGGGCCGGTGACCAGAATCATGCCCTGGGGCTGGCCGAGGATGGTGATGAGACTGTTATAGATGTAGGCCGGAAGTCCCAGCTCCGGCATGGGCAGGAGAGCCACGGAATCGTCGAGAAGCCGGAGGACGACCTTTTCCCCATTGACCGAGGGGAGCGTCGACAGCCGGATGTTGATTTCCCGGTCCTCCAGGCGAAGCACGGTCCGGCCGTCCTGGGGGAGCCGCTTGTTCGTGATGTCCAAAGAGGACACGATCTTGATCCGCGAGACCACGGAATCGTGGATATAAAGGGGATAACGAACTATGGTCTTGAGAACGCCGTCGATCCTATAGCGGACAGCGACTTCCGTTTCGGCCGGCTCGATATGGATGTCGCTGGCCCGGCACTTGGCCGCGTCGGACATGATCGAGGTCACCAGCTTGACGATGACCGGCGTGCTTTCCAAGTTATGTTCGGACTCGATGTTGACGGGGTCAAAATGGCTCTTCACCCCGTTATGGGCGAGGCGCACTTCGGCTTCGTCGGAGCCGATGTTGATGTCGCGGATGACGCTGTTGAGTACGGACGATGAACTGCCGTGCCTTTCCAGAGCGTTCAGGATGGAGCTCTCGGTAGCCAGGACCGGAAGGATCTTCAGCCCGGTCGTGAATGCCACTTCGTCCACCGCCTGCCAATCGAAAGGATTGGCCATGGCCAGCTTCATCCGCCCGTCATCCCCTTTCAAGGGAAAAATCAGCCGCTTCCTGGCCAGCTCCCAAGGTATGAGTTTCATGCATTCCCAGGATGCTTCCAGCTCCGCCGCCGAAGCGAAAGGCATAGACAGCTGTTCGGCCAGGGCCTTGGCCACTTCTTCCTCGCTGACAAACCCCAAGTTCTGGAGGATCTTCCCAAGGAGCTCGTTGGTCTTCAATTGGAGGCGCAAAGCCTCTTCGAGCTGGGGCGCTTTGATGAGTTGAGAGGCGAGCAAGTGCTCGCCGAGTTTTCTTTTTCTAACCAACGATATGGCCCCCCTAAAAAATACCGGGAAGAAGAATAGTATTTCCGGCCATCCAAGTCAAGAGGAATGCCGGGTCAGGGCATGGCGGGCACCGCTTTTCCATTAAGACTTTTCCGGCGTTTTTCGCCTCAGCGCGCCGTAATGAGATTACGCCGGCGCATTTCCCCGAGGGCCGTCTTCCAATCGCCCGAGGATGCCCACATGTAATAGGAGAAGTAACGGACCGTTTTCTGGAAAATCGGTATCCAGGGCTGGAATTCGGCGTAATAGTGGTTTGACTCGCCGTTGGACGGATGGTTCATCCACATGTGCAGGAACTCGGGCTCGCTGACGGGATAAGCCCCGACGAAGGCGATGTCCTCCTCAGTGTCGTAGCCCGCGTTCCAACCCTCCTTGAGATTGAGGACCCGGCCGAAATATTCCTCCGGACGCATCCGATACTCCTCCAGACCGTTCAGGCCGGGGACGACGAAGAGATCTTCGGTCCAGTGGCGCTTGCCCAATTCGAGGATCGGCTGGGGTCCGATCATGTGCAGCTCGGGATTGCGGAATTCCAGGGCGAAGCGGACTTCGAGCAGGGGCGAGTCCCCGTAGAGAGTGAAAATCTTTTCCAAGCGGTTGCCGAAATAATCGGCCGTCATCCGGACCTGGACATAAGAGCCGCTCGACTTGAGAACCTCGGCGCTATAGATCTTATGCGTTTCGATGCTGGCCTGGCCGAGGAAATCCTCGAACCCGCCGTAGGGATAGAACCCCCGCTCGCGGAACGGGCGGCGGTCCGTGCTCAGCTCCTTTTCCGGCCAGAGCTTGAAGAAGACGTTGTCGCCCTTGTCCTTGACGATATATTCGATCACCCGTGCGCCCGTCGTCAAAAGAGTGGCCCGGACACGCTTGTTTTCCAGCCGGTACTCCATGATCCCGTCGCCGTTGAGATCGACGGGCATGCACACGGCCGAGCCGGAGGCCGCCTCGATCCCGATCTGGCTCTTGGCTTCGGCCCCCAGGGCCGCGACGGACGCCGTATACGAACCGGGCGGCAGGGGAAGCTTCAGGACGGTTTCTTTATAGCTCCCGGGCGCGATGGGGACGACGACCGTCTTTTGGTAGACCCGGCCCGGACGGGCGTCCGTCCGATCGACTTTGACGGCCACATCCACGCTGCCGCGGTCCGAGAAATTGTGGATGGCGACGGGAAAATCCAGGGCCGGCGTCTGGCCATAGAGGAGCTTCTGGACGGAAATGGCCGGGGGCATGTCCAGAATCGCGAGGGTCCGTTTTTTGATGCCGCCGCCTTCGAATTCCACGAGGATGGGATTGGTCCGGCCCATGGCGTCCTTGGTCAGGCGCAGGGCGAAGTCTTCCGTCCGGGATACGCCGGCGGCAAGCGCCAGTCGTCGACGGGAATCTCCCGCGACGGCCAGCTCGGGCCCGGTCCGTACGGTCAGGAACCCGTTGAGCGCCCCGGTCCGTTCAAAACGGATGCGCACGGTCAAGGCCCGGCCGTTCGTTTCGGCCGCGAGCTGGACGGCATCCCCGAAGCGGTCCTCCAGCCAGATCCGGTCAAGCCAGAGCATCTGCAGGGCGTTGCGCAAAACGACGGGCCCTATCATCCGGGCCTGGGGCAGGATCCCGACTTCGCGGCGGTCGAGAATGGCTTGCCACAGGGCCTCACGGGTGAACGGCCCGCCTTTGGGAGTGAAAAGAACCATGAAGGCCGGGGCTTCCTCCCGGACGAACCCGGTCTGAAGAATGAACGGCGTGTCCTCGCCGTCGATCTGCGGCTTGTTCCCGTCGATGGCGATCGAGCCGTCGTATTTATACTTGTCGCAATCAGGCGCGAAAACGGGGCGGAAAAGATACCCTCCGCGGTCCTTGACGAACTTGATCCACTCTTCTTCCGTCGGCGTATCCTGGATCTTGAGGCCGTCCCAATCACGCAATCCATAGCCGATAGTCCCCAGGCTGTGGGTGGCCTTGCCCGTGCCGACATCGGTCACGACATCCAGACCGATCCGGCCGAGCCACTCAGGGAACTGTTTCTGGAGCATGAAGTCCATATAGCCGTTGAAAGTGAACCAATCGTTGCCCTGGTTCATTCCCTTGGCCAGAACCTCGAGGGGATGGCCGGGAAAACAGGTCACGCTGTGAAGGAGCGTGCTGGCTCCGAACCAGCCGCGGTGAAGATCGTACTTCTTCGTCACGTCCGCGACGCCGGTCAGAAGGGCGAGGATCCGACTCCGGGTTTTGGGCTCGTCGGCCAGAATGGCAAAGACCCGGCGTTGTCCGTCCTCCAGGACAAAGGCCCGGGCCAGGCTATAATCGGCGGCGTTTCTTTGATGGGCCTGTTCGGCGATGGGGAACGACGGAGAATCGCCGGAGGAGGTCCTCTTCAACAAGGCGGGTCCGAGGTCCTTTGTCAGCGGCGCAAAGACGGCCAATGGGACTGGGTTTCCAGTCAGGGCATTTTCCAGCTCGGCCCGGGAGGGATTATCGAGGATCTGAGGAGCCCCGCTGAGCCAGGCGGAGAGAAATCCTTCGGTCAGGGCCAGCCCCGGAACGCCCAGCTCCTCGGCGATGTCGGCCTTGGTCTGCAGGATCGAAGCCCCGACGTCCGGAACGCTCATCTGGAAGAAGTTTCCGTATTGGTTCCACGTCCAGCTCAGATCGTGCCAGTAATTGGTATAGCCGTTGAAGCGTCCGGGCGTCCGGACGATGGCTGAAGCCTGGTCCGGCATCACGGCGGGTGCATGGAAACGGTCCAGAAGGCCGCGCGAAGCCGGGACATCCTGGGAGGCGACGAATGGCGTTGCGGCGGCTAGGAAGACCAGGAGGGCCGGGATGAGGAAACGGGAAGTTCGTGGAGCGTTCATGACGGATCTCTCCTCGCTGGAATCGATCGCGGAAAGCCATTTTATCAGAATCCCCGCGTCTTTACTCGGAGGGGGGCCTCGCTTAGAATATGGCCGCAACCCCGCAAAGTCTAAAAAGGAGGATGATATGAAGAAAGCCGCCTCCGCCGCGGTGGTCGCCTGCTTTTTATCCGCCGGTCTCCCCGCCGGCCTGGCCGCCCAGGCNNCCCGGCCCCAGCTGGGATTATACGACCGAAAACGGGCGTTTCACCGAAACCGGCTCGACGATCGCCGCGCTCGACTTGGGCACCGGGCGCCCGGTTTGGTCCGCGGAATCGCGCTGGCCCATCCTTTCGCCTCTTCTCCTGACCGCGGGGCGGCTCGTCGCCTATAACGGCTANNGAGCTGGGATGAGCGGACGCTTCCGACGGCCCAGGGCGAATGGATTTTCCTCCGTGAGGGAGGCGAAATCGTCGGCCGTTCGATCCGCGACGGCAAGGCCGTTTGGCGGACGGCGATTGAAGCCGTGCAGAACCGGAGGGTCTTTGCGGCTCCGGCTGGAGACCGGCTCATCGTGGCCAACGCCATGGACGCCGTCCTGGCCCTGGACATGCAATCCGGGAAGAGTCTCTGGATTAAAAAGATCGACGGCGTGGGGGAGATCGTCCTGGCCGGACCCGGTTCCGCGTTGGTGGCGAACGGCGACCGGGTCTTGAACCTCGATCCGGCCGACGGACGGGAGGTCTGGTCCATCGGCCGGCCGCCGCAGAAAAGTGAGCCGGATTCCCGGACATCGACTCGGCTGACCCCCCGCCAACCCCGGGCGCCGATTTGGAACCTGGAAAACGTCAGGCCCCTGGCTGTAATGGGGGACAGCGTCTGGCTTATTCAAAAGCGGGTCATGGAATCCCAAGGACGGTCTTATAAAACCGAATTAGCCTGCTACGACCGCGCTTTGGGCCGGGACTTGCGTTGGTTACAGGACCTTGGCCCGGAGTTCCAGGGTTTAAGTCCGGCCGGTCCGCTTATCCTGGTGGTCGAAGGCCCAAAGGTGATCGCCTGGAATGCGGCGGACGGCCGGCGCGCCTGGGAATTCGAAATTCCCGGTGAGAGGCTTCTTCAAGGACAGCCCTTGGTCGTGGGCGGCAAGATCCTGATTGTGGGATCGCGAGGTCTGATCTGCCTGGAGACCGGAGATCCCCGTTTGACCGGTTGGGGGCAATGCGGCGGCCCGGCGAGGACAGGGTCAGCGCGCTGAAAGGGCCCGGCGTGGAATGACCCTAAAATCCGTTCCGTCAAAAACGCTCGATTTATCGATCCCCCCCGAGTGGGCGGAATGGCTGCGGATCGGAACGTGTTCCTGGAAATACGATTCCTGGAAAGGCTTGATTTACGAGCCGGGCAAGGATTACGGGCCCTGGGATTACCTGCCGGATTATGGCCGCCGGCTCCGGACGGTCGAAGTCGACCAATGGTTTTGGAGCCTCTTCCCCGGGAGCATCCGCCTGCCCGAGCCGGGCGATGTGAAGCGTTATGCCGAATCCGTCCCGGATGATTTTGTCTTTTCGATCAAGGCCCCCAATGCACTGACCCTGACCCATTTCTACGCCAAGCTCGGCGGGGCCGAAAAGCCTTTCGCCGGCCGGCCCAACCGGGCCTTTCTGGACGTCGGGCTCCTGGAGCGCTTTTTGGAGCGGCTCGAGCCCCTGGGCCACAAGCGGGGGCCGGTGATGTTTCAATTCGAGTATCTGAACAAGCAGAAGATGGCTTCCAAGGAAGCTTTTTTCGAGGCCTTCGGCGCGTTCATGGAGAAGGCCCCGAAAGGCGTGGCCTACGCGGTCGAGATCCGCAATCCGAACTATCTCTCGAAGCCGTTCTTCGATTTCCTGGCCAGGCACAAGCTGGGTTTCGTCTACCTGGACGGTTATTATATGCCGCCGATCGGTACGATTTTTGAAACTTATAAGCCTGCTCCGGCCCGTTTCTTGGTCATCCGCCTTCATGGCGGAGACCGCGGCGAGATCGAGAAGGAGACGGGCGAGGTCTGGAATAAGATCGTCGCGCCCAAGCCCGAGGCCATCCAATCCGCAGCCCGGATCACGGTCGAAAACATCCGCAATAAAATCAAGACGATCGTCAACGTCAACAATCATTTTGAAGGCAGCGCGCCGCTGACGATTGAACGTTTTCTGGAAGCGCTCCAGAAAGAGAGCGCAACTTAGGCGGGTTATGACAACGGTTGACGTTCTATCCCTGCCTGGGCTGAAGACCGCCCTCGATCTCCAGCGAGGCCGACCCTCGGGCCGGACTGAGCCTCCCGGCCCGATTTCCTGCACTCCCGTCCGTCCTTGACTTCGCCCGAAGGCCGGTTTATGTTCGTTGGCGAGGGCAAGATGGGGCTTTAACCGGAGGGGGAAATCGACATGAAGAAAATTCGTCCGATCGGGGCATCTCTTGTTGTTTTGGCGCTGGCGATGGGAACGGGGGCAATTTTCGCGGGCCCTGATCCGCAGATCGGCCCGGCGAGCGCGCCGCGGATTGTAAAAAATCCCAAAGAACCTGTCTTGCCGCCCGGACAGCGCAAAAAGATCGTCTTCAAGGAAGAGCTGACGATCGGCCAGGCCGAGGGAGGCGAGAACTACCTGTTTGAGAAGAACATCCAGTGCACGGCCGACGAGAAGGGGGCGATCTACGTCGTCAACTGGGACCGCAAGCGGATCCAGAAATACGACGCCGCGGGGAAATATCTTCTGACCATGGGGCGCCTGGGGCAGGGACCCGGCGAGTTCCAGAACATCTGGGCCCCCGAATTCGACGGAAAAGGCCGCATTTACGCCACCGACATCGTCGCCAATCGAGTCCAGTTTTTCGACAAGGAAAGCGGCCGATACGCCGATACGATCAAGACGGGACTCCAGGCCGGAGCGGTGTTCCTGCTTCCGAACGGGATGTATTTTTCCTCAACCATGGGGCATCCCGAGCAGGCGGCGGGCAGCGTCTCCTATTCTACCGTCTATGGAATATTCGATAAGGATTTCAAGCTGCGAACCGAGCTCCATCGGGAAAAGCTCCAGATGAGGACTCCGGCGGACCGCTCCGACCGGGCCAAGATGCTGGCCGGCATCATGAGCGATACGGCTTTCAAGCC
>PMCY01000360.1 GCA_003154255.1 Candidatus Aminicenantota bacterium
ATCGACGCCAACGGCATTCTCCATGTCTCGGCCAAGGACCTGGGGACGGGCAAGCAGCAGGCCATCACCATCACCGGCCACGGCGGCCTGGACGAGAAAGAAATCAACCACATGGTCAAGGACGCCGAATCGCACTCGGCCGAGGACAAGAAGCGGCGCGAGGTGATCGAGATCAAAAACCACGCCGACCAGCTCGTCTACAGCATGGAAAAGCTGCTCCGTGAAAACAAGGAGAAGATTCCCGCTGCCGACGCGGAGCGCGTCCAACAGGAGATCGAGGCCACCAAAAAAGCCATCCAGAGCGAGAATGCCGAACAGATCAAGAAGGCCATGGACAGCCTGACGCAGGCGTCACACAAGCTGACCGAGATGATGTACCAGCAGGCTTCGCAGGCCCAGCCCCAGCCCGGTCCGCAAGGCGAGCCGCAGGCGGGAGGCCAGCCGGGCGAAAGCGCGGCCGGTTCGGACGGAGACGTCATTGACGCCGAAGTCGTGGACGATAAAAAGTCCAATTGATTTTCAATCTTCAATGAAGCGACGATAGGGGGGGGTGCCGGCCGTCGGGCCGGCCGCCCCTCCGTCGGTTTTCCGGCGTGAGCGAGGCAGGCCATGGATTATTATCAGGTCCTCGGTGTCGATCGAAAGGCGGCCGCGGCCGACATCAAGAAGGCCTACCGCCGGCTGGCCCGCAAATACCATCCTGACCTCAACCCGGGCGACAAATCGGCCGAAGCCAAGTTCAAGGAAATCCAGGAAGCCTATTCCGTCTTAAGCGACGCCAAAAAAAAGAGCCAATACGACCAGTTCGGCTTTGCCGGGGATCATCCTCCGGGCGGAGGCGCGGGTCCCTACCCCGGCGGCGGCGGATTTGACGGCTTCGACTTCTCCGACATAGGGTCGGGGAGTTTTCGCGATTTTTTCGAAAACGTCTTTAGCGGGGGAACGGCGGCTTCGGCGCGTCCGGGAACCGCCGCGCCCGAGCGGGGCGAGGACCTGATGTATGCCATGACTGTCTCCTTCGAAGATGCGGTCAAAGGCGTCCAAACCAAGATCCAGCTGACCCGTCAGGCGGCCTGCGACGCCTGCCGCGGGACGGGCGGGCGGTCCGGCGGACGGACCCGGCCCTGTCCGACCTGCGGCGGGAGCGGCCGGAGTTTCGTCCAGAAGGGCTTTATGAAATTCTCCGCCCCCTGCCCGGCCTGCGGCGGGCGGGGAACGGTCCGCGGCGAAGACTGTGGAGACTGCGGCGGCCGGGGAGCGGTCCAGAAAACCGAGGTCATCAACGTCCGCATTCCGGCCGGCGTCGACGCGGGCTCGAAAGTCCGCATCGCCGAGAAGGGGAATGCCGGCCGGGCCGGCGGGCCGGCGGGTGACTTGTATATCACTATCGATGTGGCCCCTCATCCGCTGTTCAAGCGCGAAGGGACCGCCATCTCGATCAGGCTGCCGATCAGCGTGCCCGAAGCGACCTTGGGCGCCAAGATCGAGGTTCCCACGCTCGACGGCCGGACCGTCATCCGCATCCCGCCGGGGACCAAGTCGGGCCAGAAGTTCCGCATCCGCGGCCAGGGCGTTCCCGTTCTGGGGGGAACGGGGCGGGGGGATGAATTCGTTGAAGTCTTCCTCGTGCCGCCGCCGTTCGACGACCAGCGGGTGCGGGAGTTGATGAAAGAGCTCGAAAAAATTGACCCCCGGAATCCGCGGGCGGACTGGGGAGGGCAGTGACATGCGCCGCCGCAAGAGCGAAGCCGGGATCGACCCAAAGTCCTTTTACCATATCAGCGCCGTCGCCCAGCGCTATAAAATCCATCCCCAGACGCTGCGGCTTTACGAGCGGGAGGGCCTGCTCAAGCCGTCGCGCAGCATCGGCAACACCCGCCTTTACAGCGAGGACGACGTGAAGCGGCTGGAGATCATCCTCAATCTCATCCGCGACCTGGGCGTCAATCTGGCCGGGGTCGAGGTCATTCTCAACATGCGTCAGAACATGGAGCGCATCGAGGCCGAAGTCAACGCCTTCCTCGATTACGTCCGGGCCGAGATCTTCTCCGGCCGCGGCGAGGAGCTCGAAAACCGGCGAAGGAGCCTTGTCCGCACCGCCCCGGGCAAGCTGGTCAAGATCGAGAAGCCGGATTAAATGGAATTTCAAAGTTATATCGAATCCAAAAACCTCCGCAAATACCTGGAGGAGATCGGCCGTTTCTCCCAGATCGGCGAGGCCGAAGAGAAGGCCCTCGGTGAGCGCATCCACCGCGGCGACGAGGAAGCCCTGCGAGGGCTGATCGAGGCCAACCTGCGCTTCGTCGTCTCCTATGTCAAGAAATACCAGGGCATGGGTCTGAGCCTTCTCGATCTCATCAACGAGGGCAACCTCGGATTGATCGAAGCGGCCAAGCGTTTCGACCCCAAGCGCAACGTCAAATTCATCTCCTACGCCGTGTGGTGGATCCGCCAGGCCGTCATCCATGCCCTGACCCAGTCCTCGCGTATCACCCACGTCCCCCAGAAGCTGTCGGACCAGATCCTGCAGAAGAAGCGCAAGGCCGCCCAGCTCAAGAGCGAATTGGGCCACGACCCGTCGCGCGAGGAGATCGCCGCCGCCATGGGGCTGACGGTGGCCGACATCGAGGACCTGGAAATGCTCGAAGAACGGGAAGTCTCGCTCAATGACCGTTTCAACGAGGATGACCAGACGATGGAAGAGAAGATCAGCGACGTGACCCCCTCCGTCGAGTATCAAATCATCAAGGCCAGCATCGAACAGCAGCTGCGGGACACCCTCGGAGAATTGGATGAAAAGGAAGCCGTTGTGTTAAAATGGCGCTTCGGGCTGGACGATGACCAGCCCTTGACGCTGCAGGAAATCGGCGACAAGTTGCGCCTGACCCGGGAGCGCATCCGCCAGATCGAGCAGAAGGCCATGCGCAAGCTGAGCCGCTCGAACAAGCTCCAGCAGCTCCGAGGATACCTGAATTGACTGATCCCAAACCGTGCCCCCGGTGCGGCGACACCGGCTGGGTGGTGCAGGCGGACCCGGCCGGACCGACGGCCGCTCGCTGCGCCTGCTTCGCCGCCCGCCAGGCATCTCTGCTTATGGAGCGAGCCAGGATCCCGAAGAGATACGAGAACTGCTCCTTCGCAAATTTTGAGATCCACGATCCTTCCCAGAAAGACGCACTCAAGAATTCGCGTAAATTCGCGGCCGATTATCCCGACCGGAACGTCGGATTGCTGTTCATCGGTCCCTGCGGTGTTGGCAAGACCCATTTGGCTGTAGCCCTCCTGCGAGAGCTCATCCAGGTCAAGTCCACTCCCTGCCTGTTCTACGATTTCCGCGATCTGCTGCGGGATATCCAGAAGACGTACTCGCCGGATTCGGACCTCCGCGAGTCGGATATCCTGGCGCCGGTCTTCGACAGCCGGGTCCTGGTCCTGGACGAGCTGGGCGCCCAGCGGTCCTCGGCCTGGGTCGAAGACACGGTCTTCTATATCATCAACCACCGCTACAACCAGAAGAAACTGACCGTATTCACTTCCAATTATTTAGATGCCGGCGAAATGGAGATTCAACCCACGGCTTGGGGCAAGGATACGTTCAAAAAGAACGATGACACATTGGTCGACCGCATCGGAGTGCGGTTACGCTCCCGGATCTATGAAATGTGCAAGGTCGTCGAGATCCAAGCCAAGGATTATCGCCAGACTTTTAAGCAGGCAAGCTACCGATCTTAAAAAGCGCCGTTCAGGCTTTCATCGCTTTGGCCAGATCCTCGGTCAGGTTGCGGATCTCATAGGGGATGTGGCGGCCGAAGGGGGCGAAGAACGACTGGATGTCCCGGATCTCGTCCCGCCATTCCGCCGGCTTGATTTCGAACAGCCTTTCGATTTTCGATCGGGGCAGGCTCATTCCGTCGAGGTTCAGGTCAGCCATGTGGGGGAGCAGCCCGATCGGGGTCTCCCGGGCGCCGACACGGCCGTGGACGCGGTCCAGGACCCATTTCAGCACCCGCATGTTGTCGCCGAACCCGGGCCAGACGAACTTGCCGGCGTCGTCCACGCGGAACCAGTTGACGGCGAAGATTTTGGGCGGATTGTGCATCAACGCGCCCGTGTTCATCCAATGGCGGAAATAATCGCCCATGTTGTAGCCGCAGAAGGGGAGCATGGCGAAGGGGTCGCGGCGCAGGACGCCGACAGCGCCCGCCGCCGCCGCGGTCGTCTCGGAGCCCGTGCGGGCCCCCATGAAAACGCCGTGAGGCCAGTCGAAGGATTCCACGACCAGGGGCATGACGTGCGACCGCCGGCCGCCGATGAGGATGGCCGAGATGGGCACGCCCTTGGGATTGTCGAAGTTCGTATTCAGCGTCGGGCAGTTGGAGAGGGAGACCGTGAAGCGGCTGTTGGGATGGGCCGCCTTGGTGCCCATCCCGGCGTTCCACGGCCGGCCTTGCCAGTCGAGCATGTGGGCGGGCGGACCGTCAAGGCCTTCCCACCAGGGTTCGTTGGTGTCCTGGGCCAGGCCGACATTGGTGTAGATGGTGGGGAAGAAATGGGAAGCCTGGAGGGTTCGGATCATGTTGGGATTCGTCTTCATGGAGGTTCCGGGAGCGACTCCGAAAAAGCCCGCTTCCGGATTGATGGCGTACAGCCGTCCGTCCATTCCGACGTTGAGCCAGGCGATGTCGTCGCCGATGGTCGTGACCTTATACTCGGGCAGGGCCGACTGGAGCATGGCCAAGTTCGTCTTGCCGCAGGCCGAGGGCATAGCCGCCGTGATATAGGTGACATGGCCTTTCATGTCCTCGATGCCCATGATGACCATGTGTTCGGCCAGCCAGCCGTGGCGAAGTCCGAGATAGGAGGCGATGCGCAGGGCGAAGCANNTGCCCAGCAGGGCATTGCCGCCGTACCCGGAGCCGATGCTCCAAACCAGGCCTTCCTCCGGGAAGTGCATGATGTAGCGGCGGGAGGGGTCGAAATCGCCCACCGAGTGGATGCCCTTGACGAAGCGGCCGGACGTCCCGATGCGATTCAGGACGGAAGCCCCCATCCGGGTCATGATCCGCATGCTGACGGCGACATAGGAAACGTCGGTGACTTGGACGCAAGCTTGGGCGTAGGGAGATTCGGTCGGCCCCATCATATAGGGCAGAACGTACATCGTCCGCCCCTTCATGGCCCCCTTGGAGAGCTTGACCATCAGTTCCTTGGCCTTCCGTGGGGCCATCCAGTTGTTGTTGGGTCCGCTGCGGTCTTTCTCGGGATGGCAGACGAAGGTCAGTTGTTCAGTCCGGGCGACGTCCGTAGGATGGCTGCGGTGGAGATACGATTTCGGCCAAAGCCGGCCGTTCAGCTCCTGAAAGATGGGCTGGGACCCGATCTTCTCTTCGCGCACGCCGATCTCGAGCAGGCGCGCGGCCTCCGCTTCCGAACCGTCGCACCAATAAATGCGTTTCGGCTGGAACAACTGCGCCTGTTCTTCGACCCAGCGTTCGACCGGTGTGGCCATGGTCCATCCTTGCGGAAAATGAGGGACAAAAATAACACGGCGCGGCGGAATTTGTCAAAACGGGCTCGAGGGACCGTGGTGAAAAGGCGGCCGATTCCCCAGCGAGGAATCGGCCGCCCCTCCTCGCCTCCTTTGCGAGTTCACGATCAAATCCCCTCTTGCGCAATAGGAGGAGGGGAGATGATATCGTTAAAATCAAAGCCGAACGTGAACGAGCCAAGATGCCCCGCCCACTCGTCCTTGCTATGGCGTAGGACTGCACAGCCCGTCGTGGGGTTTTAACCCCGATTCCCCCTCGCCCCTCCTCTACGAGCCCACGGACGAGTCCCCTCCTGCGCAGGAGGGGGAGAGGAGGTGATATCAATAAGATTGAAATGGGGCGTGGGCGAGATCACTAGGCTCGATTGGCTTTAATCGTTAAAGGCTTCCTCGACGGCGGCCGCGGCATGCAGCGCCGTCGTGTCGAAGAGGGGGAGGGAGGCGTCGCCGGGCTTCACCAGGAGCGGGATCTCCGTACAGCCGAGGATGATACCCTCGGCGCCCCGCGCCCGCAGCCTCTCGATGATGGCCAGATATTCGGCCCGGGACGTTTCCTTGATGAGGCCGGTGGTCAGCTCGGAATAGATGATTTCGTGGACGCGGGTGCGTTCCGGTTCGTCTGGTACGATGACCATCAGCCCATGTTTCTTCTCCAGCCGCCGGCGATAGAAATCCATTTCCATCGTGTAGCGCGTGCCCAGCAGCCCGACCGTCTTCAGGCCGGCCTTGCGGATCGGCGCGGCCGCGGCGTCGGCGATGTGGATCAGGGGAACGGCCGTGGCGGCCTGGATGGCCTCGGCCGTTCGATGCATCGTGTTGGCGCAGATGACCAGGAGATCGGCCCCCGCGCCCTCAACCTTGAGGGCGGCGTCGACCATCAGCCGAGTCAGGCGGTCCCAGTCGCCGGACTCCTGCAGCTTCTCGAATTCCCCGAATTCAACGGAATAGAGGATGCAGCGGGCCGAACTGGCTCCGCCCAGGCGGCGCTGGACGCCTTCGTTGATGAGGCGATAGTAATCGACGGTCGAATGCCAAGTCATTCCTCCGATCAGGCCGATGGTTTTCATGGCAGTTGTCGGGTGGGGCTATTTCTCGGTCTTGCTCAGGGCGAAGGTCCCGTCCATCCCGTTCTGCGAGAGCGTTCCGGTCATCTTTTTGCCCGTTTCGTCGATTGTCGCCTTAAAAAGCGGCGGCTCTCCGGGGATGCCGTTGATGGTGAAATTGAGGCTCTTGCCTTCGAACTTGAAATCGGCCAGGATGAGGCCCGCGGCGCCCTGCATGGGCACGTCGATCGTTCCGGCAAATTTCTTATCGGCGTCCAGGGTGAAGTGGAGGGTGATTTCAAGCTCCATGCCCGCGATGCTGATGTTGCCGTTCCAATCGCCTAAAAAAGGCTTGGTGTTGGCGTCCTGGGCTGAGAGGGTCAAGGCCAGGACCAGCAGCGTTCCGAGGAGCGGGATTTTACGCGCATAAGATTTCATGATGGCTCCTTTGATCCGGTTGATCGGGAATCCCTAGGATTATATACGAAATGGTGGTTCTTTTGGGCTTCGTCGGGGCCTTTTTAAACTTGAACTTTGCCCGTAGTCATGATAATTTAACGCGGTACGCTCCCCGGTAGCTCAATAGGTAGAGCGGTTGGCTGTTAACCAATAGGTTGTAGGTTCGAGTCCTGCCCGGGGAGCCAACCTCCTATCTTCTTGTTATATCCCCTATTTGTTCATGGAAATTTCTTGACCTCCCGTGTATCATGTTATCGATATATTAAGGAGCGCTATGGATCTTTTTGACAAATGCAAAACGGACGGCGGGTATTTCGGCATGCTGCGCGCGGCGAACGATTTTTTCTTCGTCCGGCCCATCCTCGATCCCAAGCCGGGTCGGGAGATGATTTACCAGGGGAAAAAGGTCATCCAATGGTCGATCAACAATTACCTGGGTCTGGCCGAGAACGAGGAATTGCGGGCCATCGCCGTGGAAGCGGCGAGAACCTACGGCCCGGGCGCGCCCATGGGCGCCCGCATGATGACCGGCAACACGGAGAAGCACATCGCCCTGGAGAAGAAATTCGCCGCCTACCTGGGCAAGGAAGCGGCTGTCCTCTTCAACTATGGGTATATGGGCGTCCTGGGGACGATCCAGGCCCTCTGCGGTCCGAACGACCTCATCCTCATCGATAAATTGGCCCATGCCTCGATGGTCGACGCCATGTTCATGTCACGGGCCAAGTTCCGCGTCTGGAAGCATAACGACATGGACAGCCTGGAACTCCATCTCCAGCGGGCGGACAAGGACCGCAAGGGCGGAGTCCTGGTCGTGACCGAAGGCGTCTTTGGCATGACCGGCGACGTGGCCCCCATGGCCGACATCTGCGCCCTCAAGGACAAGTACGGCGCCCGGCTGTTCGTCGACGACGCCCACGGCTTCGGCGTCGTCGGCCCGACAGGGCATGGGACGGGCGAGCTGCATGCCTGCCACGATAAAATCGATGTCTACCTCGGGACGTTCGCCAAGGCCTTCGCCGCCATCGGGGGAGTGGCCGGCGGGCCCAAAGAAGTCATGGAGTGGGTCCGCTTCAACGCCCGGACCCAGGTGTTCGCTAAAAGCCTGCCCATGATCTATGTGGAGGTCATCAGCCGGGCTCTCGATTTCGTGGCCCAAGACCATTGGCGCCGCGAACGGATGTGGGAGGTGAACCGCAAGCTGAAAGACGGACTGCGGGCCCTCGGCTACATGGTCGGCGAGGTCCCTTCGCCGGTCACCCCGGTCTTCATCCACTATAAGGACATGCAGATCGCCATGGCCATCATCCAGAAAATGCGGGAGCAGGGGATCTTCATCACCGGGGTCATCTACCCGGTCGTCCCCAAAGACATCGTCCTTTTCCGCATGATTCCGACGGCCTCCCATACGGATGAGGACGTCGTTCGGACGATCGCCGCCTACAAGAAGGTCCGCGACGATCTCCATCTCGATCTCGACGCGGTCAAGGCCGCCTTTGCCCGGGCCAAACAGCCGGACGAACCCGAGGCCTAATCAGGCATAAAAAGCGCCGTCCCTGCTTCCCTTCGGAAGCAGGGACGACGACCGTTTCGAAATCGAAATCCCTAAATCGCGTTTTTATTTGTCGGCGATGGCGAAGACCGTCAGATAGCCGTGCTGGCTGATCTTGGCGATCAATTCCCCGCTGACTTTCTCGACACTGTCGCTGGTCTG
>PMCY01000361.1 GCA_003154255.1 Candidatus Aminicenantota bacterium
GCATCGACGGCGCGGAACAGTTTTTCACCCGGGCCGTCGATTTCGGATATTCCAAGACGGCCGAGGAATCGTTCGCCTTCTGGGGCCGGAACGAAATCCTGGCCGATATCGTCCGGGTCATCCGCCGTTTCCGCCCCGACGTCATCATCACCCGGTTCACCGCCGAGAATTCCGGCGGACATGGCCACCATACGGCTTCGGCCATCCTGACCCGGGAGGCTTTCGAGGCGGCCGGCGATCCCGGGCGGTTTCCCGAGCAGTTGAAGACGATGACTCCCTGGAAAGCCAAGCGCCTTTTATGGAACAGCTTCCGCTCCGCTCCCAACGAAGCCGGCGCCCGCCTGCGGATCGACGTGGGCGAATATGACCCCCTGCTCGGCCAATCCTACGCCGAAATGGCCGGCCGCAGCCGGTCCCAGCATAAAAGCCAGGGCTTCGGCTCGGCCGGACGACGCGGGTCCCAAATCGAAAACTTTGAGCTCCTGGACGGCGAAGCGGCGGCCGCGGACATCTTCGACGGAATCGACGTGTCCTGGAACCGCGTGCCCGGAGGGCGACGAGCGGGGCTCCTGCTCGAAGAAGTCCTGGCGGCCTTCGATCCCCGGGCGCCGGCCAAGTCCATCCCGGGGCTCCTCGGCGTTTACAAAGCCCTGGACGTGCTCGAAGAAACGCATTGGATCCCATTTAAGAAAGAGGAGCTCCGCCGCGTCCTGCAGGCTTGCGCCGGGCTTTGGCTGGAAGCGACCGCCGACGATTTCTCGGCCGTCCCCGGCGACGCCGTTCGCATCAAAACCACGATCATCGACAGATCCGGCCGCGTTCTTTCGCTCCGGCGATTGGCTTTTCCAGAAACAGGCTCGGATACGGCTCTCGACCGGCCGCTCCAAATGAACCAACCGCTGACGCAGGAAACCACACTCACCCTGCCCAAGGATTTTCCCCTCTCCCAGCCCTACTGGCTCGAAGAAGCCGCCTCGCCCGGACTTCTGGCCGTCAGGGACCCCGAAAAAATCGGTTGGGCCGAGAATAGGGCGGCCCTCCGCGCCGTCATCAGCCTGACGATCGACGGGCAGCCGTTGGAATATACGGTCCCCGTCCGGTACCGCTGGGTCGACCCCGTGGGAGGCGAGTTCGAGCGGGCTTTCGAGATCCGGCCGCCCGTAACCATCCACATCGAGGATAAAGTTCGCGTTTTCGCCGGTCCGGCGGCCCAGACGATCAAAGTCAGAATTAAAAGCAATTCCCGCGGCGCCGCCGGAACCCTGCGGCTCAAGGGAGCGGACGATTGGCGGATCAGTCCTCCCGGCGCGGCATTCTCCCTGACCGCCCCGGCCGATGAAATCGAAATCGCCTTTTCCGTCACTCCGCCGCAAACGCCCGGCGAAACCGTCCTGCGGGCGGAAGCGGAAATCGGAGACGGCCGCTTCGACCGGGATCTGGTCGAGATCAGCTATCCCCACATCCTTCGCCAGGTCTATTTCCCCCCCAGCCTGGTCCAGGCCGTCCGCCTCGATGTGAAGATTTTGGCCAAGAAAATCGGATATGTCATGGGCGCCGGGGACGAAGTGGCCGAGGCCCTGCGTTCCCTCGGCTGCGACGTGACGATGCTCGGCGATGACAAGCTCGAACAGATGGACTTGTCCGCCTTCGATGTCATCGTCACCGGAGTCCGCGCCTACAACACGCGCAGCGCCCTGTCGCGCGCCCAGGACAGGCTGTTGGGGTTCGTCGAGAAGGGCGGGACGCTCATCGTCCAGTACAACGTGGCCTCCGCCCAGCTGCCCGGCCGTATCGGCCCCTATCCCCTGACCATCGGCCGCGACCGCGTCTCCGTGGANNTTCGCTTCGCAATGGGATGATCGCTATGAAGCGCTCCTGTCCTCTCACGACCCCGGCGAGCCGGACCGCAACGGCGGCCTGCTGTTTGCGCGATACGGAGAAGGCGTCTATATTTATACGGCTTACTCCTGGTTCCGGGAGCTTCCGGCGGGTGTGCCGGGCGCTTTCCGGATCTGGGCCAATTTCATTTCCGCGGGGAAGGCCGATGGGCGACAAAAAAGCGGACGCGACTGACAGCGGGGAACGGATCCCGTTTTTTTCCTCCTGGAAGCGTCTCTACGCGGCCGTCCTTCTCAATCTGGCCGTTCAGGTCGCCCTCTTTTACCTTTTCACGGAGGTCTTTAAATGACCGATGGGGAAACGATCGCCGGCAGGATCGCCCTGCGGGATGTCCCCGGATGGCCGCGGCTGAGCCGCGATTACGCGGAGAAGTCCNNGAGCGCCAGGCCGAAGCCGTCCGCGGCCGGCCGATCCGCCGGGAGGCCCTGGCCGAGATTTTACGCGACCAGAACCGGCGGTACGGTTGCGGGCCCCCAGCGCTGGCCCGCATCGAGCAGATCGCCCGCGAGGGGGCCGGGGCGATCGTCACCGGCCAGCAGGTCGGTCTTTTTTCCGGTCCGCTCTACACCATCTACAAAGCCTTGACCGCCATCAAGCTGGCCGGAAGGCTCAGCGCCGGCGGCGGCGGGCCGGTGGTCCCGGTTTTCTGGCTGGCCTCCGACGATCATGATGCGGCCGAAGTCGATCACATCACTCTGCTGGACCGGGACAATACGCTCCAGGACATCCGCTGTCTCTTCCCCTCTCCCGGTTTGAAAATCCCCTTGAGCGAACGCCCCGTGCCCGCCGATATTGAAGATGTCTTCCGGCGGCTCGACGAGCTCACGCCCGACTCGGAATTCAAGGCCGAAGTGCTGGCCCGCCTGCGGGACGATTATTCTCCGGGCCGCCCCTTTACGGAGGCGATGGCCCGCTGGATGACCCGCCTGTTCGGGGATTCCGGGCTCATTATCCTGGATCCGAGCGATCCGCGCCTGCGCGAACTGGGCGCCGATGTCTTTCGCCGCGAGATCGCCGGGGATTCTCCCTCCACCCGCAGCGCCCGGGAGACGTCGGCCCGGCTTCTCGCCGCGGGATATGATCCGGCCATCCATCTTCACCAGGGAATCCTCAACCTTTTTTATGTGGATTCCGAACGGAGAACGATCGAGTCGAGAGAAGGGGGCTTCGTCATCAAGGAAACGGACCGGGTTTTCAGCCGGGAGGAATTGGCTGATCTGGCCGGGCGGAAGCCCGCTCTTTTCAGCCCCAATGTTCTCCTGCGCCCACTCTATCAAGATGCCCTTCTGCCCACAATCGCCTATATCGGCGGCCCGGGCGAAATCGCCTATTTCGCCCAGATGAAAGAGATTTACGAGAGCTTCGATCTGCCGATGCCCATCCTCTACCCCCGCCTTTCCGCGACCATCCTGGAAAATAAAATCGGCCGTGTCCTGGATAAGTACGGACTCCGGCTCCAAGACCTTTGGGGGGACGCCGCCGGATCGATCGACCGGATCGCCGAACAGCAGATTCCGGAAAGTATCCGCCGCGGACTTCTCCTGGCCGGCGAGCATCTCCAAGGCGACTTCGACGCGCTGAAATCTGAAATCGCGGCGTTCGAGCCGACTCTCGGGGAAGCGGCCGGCCAGAGTCAGGGGAAAATCCGCCAGCAGCTGGAATTCCTGGACCGGAAAGTCCGCCAGGCGGCGAAAAAACGGGATGAAATCGCCCAACGCCAGCTGCAAAAGTCCGTCGATCATCTTTACCCCGGAGGGCGCCTGCAGGAACGGGTTTTCAACATCGTGCCTTTTCTGCTGAAATATGGAGACGCGTTCCTGGACCGCTTGGAACGCGGCGTCGCGATCGGAACGATCGATCATCAGGTCTTCGTTCCCTGAAGAACACCGCATAGAAGGAGACCGCCATGGACCTGGACGCCCTGGCTTTTGGAGCCCACGCCGACGACGTCGAGCTGGGGTGCGGCGGCACGCTGATCAAGCTGGCCGCGGCGGGTCATCGAACGGGAGTGATCGCCCTGACCCGGGGCGAAATGGCCAGCCGGGGGAGCGCCGTCCTGCGGGCCGGCGAATTCAAGGATGCGGCGGTCCTGCTCGGCCTGGCCGCCCATGAAATGCTGGACATCCCGGACGCCCGGGTGGAAGTCAGCTGGGAGAACAAGCTCAAGCTCATCGAACGGATCCGCGCTTATCGGCCCCGCCTGGTCTTCGCGCCGTATTGGGTCGACCGCCATCCGGATCATGAAAAGACATCCCAGCTTGTACGCGAGGCGTTTTTCCTGGCCGCCTTGAAGAAAATCGAGACGGGACAGCCGCCGTTCCGACCCCACAAACTCGTTTTCTATCCGACTCGTTTCGACTTCAGCCCTTCGTTCATCGTCGATGTCTCCGCCCAGCATGAGCAGAAAATCCGGGCCATCCTGGCTTACCGTTCGCAGTTCGGAGCGGCCGAGGGGGACGATCCGGAAGTGCCGGAGACGCTCATCAGCCGCCCGGCCTTCCTGGACCGGATTGAAAGCCGGGCCCGCCAGTACGGAGCCCAGATCGGCGTCCTCCACGGCGAACCTTTCCTCGTCCGGGAAGCGATCCGGGTGGACGATCCGGTGGCTTTTTTCGGCCCGGAGTACCTCTGGACCATCCCTTGAGCCGCCCATGAAAATCGCCATCGTCTGCTATCCGACCCATGGCGGGAGCGGAGTCGTCGCCTCGGAGCTGGCCATCGGACTGGCGGCCCGGGGGCACGAGATCCACATCGTCAGCTACGCCCCGCCGTTCCGCCTGCGGGCCTTCCACCAGAATATTTTTCTCCATGAAATCGAGGTCTCCACATACCCCTTGTTCAAATATCCGCCTTACGAGCTGGGCCTGACGACGAAGCTCGTGGAGCTGGCCGAAACCGCCCCGCTCGACATCATCCACTCCCATTATGCGGTCCCCCACGCGTCCAGCGCCTACTTCGCCAAGCAGATCCTGGGAGGCCGGAGGCCCAAAACCGTCACCACCCTCCACGGCACGGACATCACCCTGGTNNTGCGGGATCGCACCATCGAGGAGTTCGGAATCGGACGGGAAATCCGGGTCATCCCGAATTTCATCGAAGCTGAGCGGCCCGAAGCCAATCGCGGCTTGTGCTCGCGCCCGGCCTTCGCCCCGAACGGCGAGATGATCCTGATGCACGCCTCCAATTTCCGCCCGGTCAAGCGGATCGGGGATGTTGTCCGCGTGTTCGCCCGGGTCCGGGAGCGGATCCCGGCCAAGCTCCTGCTCATCGGCGAAGGACCGGAGCGGATCTTCATCCAGCAGCTCGTCCGGGAGCTCAAGCTCGGCCCGGACGTCCATTTCCTGGGCGAACAGGATCAGCTCGAGCCGCTCTTTTTCTGCGCCGATCTCTTTCTCCTGCCCAGCGAGCAGGAAAGCTTCGGCTTGACCGCCCTGGAGGCGATGAACTGCGGCGTGCCCGTGATCGGAACCGCCGTCGGAGGAATGCCCGAGGTCATCGTCCACGGCGAGACCGGTTATTTGTTTCCCGTCGGCGACGTCGCCGCCATGGCCGAGGCCGCCATCGGCCTGTTGAGCGATCCCGCCCTGCGGAAGCGCTTTCAGGCCCAGTCTCGGGAGCGGGCCGTCCGGAATTTCAACGCCGACCGGATCATCCCGGAGTATGAAGCGTTCTACGAGGAAATCCTGGGATAACGTCCGCCCGATGCGCAATCTCGACTGGATCCTGATGTCCTCGTTCCTCCTCCTTGTCGTCGTTTACGGCGTGTGGAAAACCCGCGGCAAAAAGAACATTCAGGGCTATTTCATGGCCGACCGGTCCACCCGCTGGACGACGATCGCCGTCTCCATCATCGCCACCCAGGCCAGCGCCATCACTTTTCTGTCGACACCCGGGCAGGCCTATGTCGACGGCATGCGCTTCGTCCAATTTTATTTCGGCCTGCCCATCGCCATGGTCATCCTGTCGGCCACGGCCGTTCCCATCTACCNNATCCTGGCTCCGGCCTTGATCCTGTCCGTCCTGCTGGGCTGGAATTTCCGGCTGACGATCTTCCTCACCGGGGGCATGGTCATCGTCTACACCGCTTCCGGAGGGACGGAAGCGGTCAACAAAACACACCTGCTCCAGATGGGCATCATCACCGCCGGGATGGTCGCGGCCCTGGTCATGATCTNNTCCTGATGTCCTCGTTCCTCCTCCTCGTCGTCGTTTACGGCGTGTGGAAAACCCGCGGCAAAAAGGACATTCAGGGCTATTTCATGGCCGACCGGTCCACCCGCTGGACGACGATCGCGGTCTCCATCATCGCCACCCAGGCCAGCGCCATCACTTTTCTATCGACACCCGGGCAGGCCTATGTCGACGGCATGCGCTTCGTCCAATTTTATTTCGGCCTGCCCATCGCCATGGTCATCCTGTCGGCCACGGCCGTTCCCATCTACCACAAGCTCAAGGTCTTCACGGCGTACGAGTACCTGGAACAAAGATTCGACTTGAAAAACCGGATCCTGGGGAGCATTCTCTTCCTCATCCAGCGGGGTCTGGCGGCCGGGTTCACNNATGGTCGCGGCCCTGGTCATGATCTTCCACCGACTGCCGCCCGACGTTTCGTTTGTGGATGCCATCCGGACGGCCGGAAAATTGGGCAAGCTGAACGTCGTCAGCTTCGCCTTCCACCTGGGCGACCGCTACAATTTCTGGTCCGGACTCATCGGAGGAGGTTTTCTGGCCTTGGCCTACTTCGGGACGGACCAGTCCCAGGTGCAGCGCTATCTCTCGGGCCGATCGGTCGCCCAGAGCCGCCTCGGCCTGCTGGCTACCGCCGTGGTCAAGGTGCCGATGCAGTTTTTCATTCTCTTCATCGGGGCCATGATCTTTGTCTTCTACCAGTTCGTCGCTCCGCCGTTGTTCTTCAATCCTGTGCAGACGGCCCGGGTCGAAGCCGGGCCCGCGGCCGGAGCCTACAAACAACTGGAATCGGACTACGGCCGTTTGCACGAGGAAAAGCAGGCCCGCCTGCGGGCCGTGCTGGCGGCCATGAAAACCGGAGACAAGCCCGCACAGGACCGCACCCTGGCCGAGCTGCGGCGGACAAGAAAAATGGAGTTGGATATGCGCGCGGAAGCGGTNNCTGGCGGCGATCCTCTCGGCTTCGATGTCGGCATCGGCCGCGGAATTGAACGCCCTGGCCTCGGTCACGGTGATCGATATCTACAAGCGGCTCGTCCGCCGGCGCGGTTCCGACCGGAGCGAGATCCTGGTGTCCAAGCTGGCCACCGTCTTTTGGGGCCTCTACGCCATGGCCTTCGCCCAGCTGGCCGGCCATATAGGCGCTTTGATCGAGGCCGTCAACATTCTGGGATCCCTGTTCTACGGGACGATTCTGGGGATTTTTTTGATCGCCTTTTTCTTCAAGAAAATCGGCGGACATGCNNAAAATCCCCTACCTCTGGTTCAACGTCATCGGCTGCCTGGTCCTCATCGGCCTGGCTTCGATCCTGAACCTGTTTTTTACGGCCAACGGGCGGGCGGCCGCTACTTGATCGCGACGCCCATCGTGTCGCGGTGAAAGTCGATCAGCGTCCGCATGTACGGACCGATTTCGTCGGGGGTTTTAAAGCCGGCTTTCCGCGCCGCCGCTTCCCGCTGTTCCTTGGAAGCATCGGAGCTCTCGGCCCAATGCTTCAAGTCCCGGTAACAGCCCAAAGAATACATATCCCAGGCGGCCCCTTGATCGCGGACGAAGATCAAAGTTTCAGGGCGGCCCGTGCCGAGCTGGTAGGCGTTTTCCATCTCCCGTTCTTTATACAGGTCCGCCTGTTTTCCAGGCTGGGCGATGAAGATCTCGATATGGTAATAGGCCATTCCGGCCGAGGCTTGCCTCATCGTCTGGAGCGGAGGCCCCAGGACGAAGACGTCCTCCTTCCAAGAGGAGCAGGCGTCCAGCTTCCCGCGGAACTCCGGGGACGACAACGCGGACGCGTCGGCCGCTTTTTCTCTCCGGGCGATTCTCTCCGCGGCGTAGTATTCCGCGTAGCTTCCCATCGGAAAAAGAAGCATGAGGTCCCATTGGTCGCCCTGGGTGTGGCGCCACCAGAGGGGACGCTCATCCCCCGCCGCGTCCAGCACGGCCATCCGGTCTTTATAGAGCGCGATCAAATCCAAAAGCCTGCCGGGGGCGGCCCGGACAAAAGTCGTTTTGTATAGATAGGATGGCCCTGCCGGCGGCGTCGCCGGCGCGCTCGCCTCGACCTTCGGGGAAAGCGCTCCCAGCGCCAGGATTCCGAATGCCAGCATGACCGTCCGCGGACTCTTTTTCATGGTTTCTCCTCCCTCGACTGGGCGAATCTCGGCCGCCAACCCGCCTATGATACCAGAATCGCGAAATCCGCCGTCAATCTCCATCCGCCGGTTCCGTCCGCGCGCTGGTGAACTTCAGCAAGACCTGCTAAAATATTTAAGTCGCGGCGGACTCGTCGAAGACGAAACGGAACAGGATTTTGCCGAGATCGCGGAGTTTTTCTTGAAAAAACTAACCGGGCTCGCCGGAGTGCTCGTTCTGTTGAGCGCTTTGCCCCCGGCTTCCGGGGCTTCGGATTTCAAACTTCTCTTTTCCCTGGGCGCCCATATCCGCTCGGTACCCGGATATTCCTATAATTATGCGATCATGGTGCATCGGGGGAACGCCTTCAATCCGGCCGAATACGGCCGGGGAAATGACCGTGTGGACCGGGCGCAAATATTGGGATTGGATCTCGGACTCGGTTTGTCCTATAAAAACGTTTCCGTGGTGTTGTCCGTCGTTCCGTTTTCCGGAAATTTTTCCGGAACCTATGATTTGAGCGTCCCGAGCATGTGGTTTTATAACCTCATCGCCGCGGACAGCCTCAAAGCGGCCTCGAAATTTTCCGGAACGTCGTGGGGAGCCGCTTTCCGATATACCGTTCCCCTCGGCCGCGCATTTCACATTTATGGGGGAGCCGGCGTGCGTTTTCTATGGGCTGATCTGGAGCTCCCCCAGGACATCGTTTTCATGGAATATTTCTACCGCAGCCCGGATTACAGCTACGGGACTCATACCCTGGATATCACGGACATCAAATTCACTCCCGTGGCCCTCAGGGCCCTGGGCTGGACGGCCTTGGGCGGCGTCGAGTTCAGTCCGGCCTCCCGTTATTGGATTTTTTTGGAGGGGCTTTATCAAACGGGGAAAAAGGACGTCCCTCATCCCTATTATTCGCATTTGGATTCCACGCTGGACCCCATTCATCTGGATTTTTCGGGATTCGCCCTGACCTTGGGGATTCGGTACGCACTGGATTGGTAGGACCGGATTCTTCCGGGCGCGCGTTTTCGCGCCTCCCGGATTCCCCCGACCCTCCCTGTTCAGCGTCCATTTTTTAGGACGGGCGGGACGGGGGAAGGCGATTCTTAAAAACGCAGGCCTTTATAAAAATAGATCTGAAAAAGAATTTTGACGTCCTTCAACCTGCTGTCATAAGCGGCCATCGTCCGCAATGTCCAGTCGGGATGCGCCAGATAAGTCGCCCCCACCGCGAATTGGAATTGGGACGAGCCTTGCATGGACACGAAGACCGGTTGGACTTCGAGTTTCAGCCGGGCCTCATCCAGCAGCCCCACCCCCGTCCTCCAGAACACGGCCACGGCGCCTTGCTCGCTCCGGTTTCCGGCCATGACCTCGAAATTGTGCTCCCAATTGTCATGCCGCCAGGAGAGGTCGACCCCGGCCATGAAGAACGGCATCGGAGTATCTGAAATTCTCCGGTAGCCGACGACATCGAAGACGCGGCCGAGCGCCGCCGACAGTCCGGCGCTGAAATTATCCTGCTCCAGGATGTCTTTAGATATCCGGCCGGCTAAAAAATAGCTGCCCACGGATTTCGATCCCGTTCCCGAACCCATCGTCGGTGCAAGCGCCTCCGTTCCCGAGGTTTTCAACCCCATTCCCGAGCCCGTAGTCAGCGAGAGCCCCGCGCTTGCGCCGGAAAAATCGCGCTCCAAGCCGATCCCCCAGTCGCGGTCGAAACCGAATCCCATCATGGACAAGGGCTGGAGAAGCGAAGCGTGATTGTCCAAGACGGTCGAAAGCCCGAATTTAGGCTTGTTATGGCCGATCCAGATATCCGCCAGGCCCGTTTTCAGCTTCAGATAGGCGTTGTAGAGCTGGGGCTCGAAGGTGCGGGCTTCTCCCTCGCCATTAACGCTGAGACGCGCTTGGATCGCCAGGACGGCCAAGTCGCCCGAAGCCCCGGAGATGCGTTGGACAAAATCGAATCCCAGGCCCGGTTTCTGCATAACCTCCGAGCGGCTCATGGAGAACGTGATGAATTTTTCAGCCGCCGACGACCAGCCGGCCACTCCTTGCGCTTCGAGATAGAAGAGATAGCTCTGGGCCGAGAGATAGGGAACCGCGGCCGCCATGACCAGCAGCGCCCC
>PMCY01000176.1:0-1112 GCA_003154255.1 Candidatus Aminicenantota bacterium
CATTGGGTCTGGACCGATTATGGCTGGACTTGGATTGCGGACGAGGAATGGGGGGATATTCCGTTCCATTATGGCCGCTGGGGCTGGGATAACGAAATCGGCTGGTTTTGGGTTCCCGGTTCCGTCTGGGGCCCGGCCTGGGTATCCTGGAGGTCGAACGATCAATACATGGGCTGGGCGCCTTTTCCGCCCGGCTTCGAGTTCCGGGCCGGCATGAATTTCAATTCCCTGTCGATCAATATTCCCTTTAATTTCTGGGTCTTCATCCAAGGCCCGCATTTTCAGGACCTCAATCTCAATCCCTACGTCCTGCCGTTTGAACGCAATCAGACCATCGTCAACTTCACCTCCATGCACAACAACATGTACACCCGCGATAACAGGATCATCAACGAAGGCATGGGGCTCGATGAGGTCCGCCGCATTACCGGGCGGGCCGTCCCCGTCTACGCGCTGCAGAATGCCCCGCAGCCGGGACGCACGAGGGTCGTGGGCCAACAGGTCCAGGTTTTCCGGCCCAACATCAAACTGAATGCCGCGGTCAAACCTAAAGTTATTTTGAACACGAACCAGGCCCGGCAAGCCCTGGCTCCGGCCAAGGTCTTCGATCCCCGCGGACAACAGAACATCGCCGTGGAAGCCGCGGCCGTTCAGAAACGACAGATCCAGGAAAAGAATCTCCTGGTCACCACCCAAGCCCAAGAAGTTAAGAATATGCAGATGCAGCGTGACACGGAGGCCCGGCGGGTCAGCGACGCCGCCGCCAAAGCCAAGGTCAATACGACTTACAACGCCAAGATCACGGATTTGAAAAAGAGCCACGTCGTCGAAACGCAGCAGATCACGGTGCGGCATCAGAACGATGTCGCTCAGGTCAAAAAGATCGCCCAAGCCGCTCCGGTCAAACAGAACCCGCCGGACAAAAAGAAAAAGATCGATTAAGAACCCGGCCGGGGCGGACCGGAAAGCCCGCCCCGGCCTGTTCGTCCGCGAGGATGCCGTGTTGGCACAAGAAAAAAAATGCGCCGGGCGGATAAAATGGAAATTCGCGCCGGTGGTCTTCGTTTGTTTGGCGGCTTTGGTTGGCGCCGGAAAACCCGCCCACGCGGGCC
>PMCY01000176.1:1220-9674 GCA_003154255.1 Candidatus Aminicenantota bacterium
TGGTCGCACATAAGCCCGCAGAGCTGGAAGCACAACCTGAAAATAGGCTGGGAATGGGATACGGACCGGTTCGGCATGAATTTTTTCTTTCATCCCCTGACCGGGGCCTCCTATTTCAGCGCCGCCCGGTCGAACGGATACAATTACCTCGAATCCTTGCCGTTCACTTTTTTGGGCAGTTTGACGTGGGAGTATTTCGGGGAAACGACGCGGCCATCGTATAACGATATCATCAATACGACGCTCAGCGGCGCATTCATGGGAGAATTCCTTTACCGCATCGGTTCGAATATCCTGGATGATCGAACGACCGGGGTGGAGAGATTTTTCCGGGAATTGACGGTTGCGATTTTGAGCCCCGGAAGGGCGCTCGGCAGGCTTTTGCAGGGAAAGCTGACCCGGGTCACGACGAAAGAGATCTATCAGAAAGAACCACTCAATATTTCTTTTTCCCTCGGGGCGCATTGGTTCAATAAGGGAACACGCTTCGGGACGGGCAGCAGCAGCGAGATGCTCAATATCCATCTCGATTACGGAGATCCGTTCGAGAGCCGGCCCCGCAAGCCTTTTGATTTCTTCAAGGCCCGGGTCGATCTCAGCTACGGAAAAGATATCGGAGGCAAATATCTGGACAATGTGGTCGGATATGGTCTTTTATTCGGCAAGACCCTCCATTCCGGAAAGTGGGACATATTGATTGGGGCTTTTCAGCATTTCGATTTCTGGGACAGCAGAGTTTTTGAAATCGGCGCCTTGGCCTTCGGTGGAGGAATCATCACCAAGTGGCGGATGTCCGAGAAATCCAATTTTCAAGGCGTATTTCATCTCGGGATCGTTCCTCTGGCCGCCAGCAATTCGCCCAATATCGATATTGTGGAGGAAGGGGTCCATCTCCGGAATTACGATTATTCCGGAGGCGGCGAAGCCAAGCTTGAAGGCACCCTCAATCTGGCCGACAGGGTCCAAATGTCGGCGGTCTATTTTCTTTACCGGCTGACGACGTATGTCGGGCCTCCGGGATACAAAAACATCGTCGTCTTTAAACCCCGGTTGGCCGTCCGACTTTTCAGCAATCTCAGCCTCGGATTTGAATATCTCTTTTATCATAAGGACACGTACCTTCGGAATTACGCGGACGTCAGCAAACGAAGCGACGAGCAGAAACTATATCTGCTGTTGTATTTTTAAATTCAGGCCTTGCGGCCGGGAATGGCCGGACAAGCGAGCGGCAAAGGAGACTCGAAGACAATGAATATTTTATTGGTGCAGGAAGCGGTCAGCGCGAAACCCCTGAATACGATGCTTCACAACATCCTGACTTTCCTTTATTTTCTTCCCCATCAGCTCGGCCTATGGATCATCAAGATCCTGCAGCAATTGTTTCCGCGGATCATCTTCTCGGACAATCTGATCGATCCCCTTGGATTCCTGATCATTCTGACTTTGTTCGTGGTCCTGGCCCGGGTCGCCCAAAAAATCGCCTGGATTATCGTTTGCCTGGGCTGGATTCTGTTATTGATCAGAATTCTCATGATCATCTTCAAGCTTGGATAAGCGATGGCGAAAAACAGGCTGAAAACTTTCTTATTTTCGCACGGGCCTGTTTTTTGGGTGTTCTAATGGCCTGAGGAGAACGATGACCATCGTTCGATTTTAAAGAGGTGCCTTCCCATGCAGCTGTTTTTTTACGCGAATTCGGGCAATGGCCATAAGGACAGGCTCGAGGCGGCGATTCATGGGGTGGTTCCGGCCGAAAGAGTTGAATTCTTTGAATCGTTTGATGATTTCCGGGAAAGGCTCCATTGCCTGATCGAACCGAACTCCATCGCCGTTCTCCTGGCCGGCAATCGGGAAGAGTTGTTAAAAATGCAAATGCTCCGCAAGCTGCTTCCGGAAATATTCGTCGTCCTGGTCCTTCCCGATCGATCGGAGAACACCATCGGACTGGCCCATGCGCTGCTGCCGCGGTTCCTGACCCAAATAGACGACCCCTTCACGGATCTCCAGGAGGTCCTCTTCAAGATGGTCCGGAGCTCCCGCTAGAAAAAGCGGGGGAGTTCAGCGCCGGCGGAGGTACTTGTCCATCTCGACGGCGGCGATGCGGCCGTCGCCCATGGCCAGGATGACCGTGGCTCCGCCGCGGATGATGTCCCCGCCGGCGTAAACACCCGGGATATTGGTGGCCATGGTTTCCCAATCGACGTCGACGTTGCCCCACTTGCCCATCTTGAGCTCGGGCATGGCCTGGGAGATGAGCGGGTTGGGGCTCTGGCCGATGGCCACGACGACGAGGTCGACATCCATGATGAATTCCGAACCCTCGATCGGAACGGGCCGGCGTCGGCCCGACGAATCGGGCTCGCCCAGGCCCATTCTCTGACATTCCATGGCCTTGACCCGGCCGTGTTCATCGCCGATGTAGCGGAGGGGTGTCGTCAGCAGGTGGAACTCGATTCCTTCTTCCTCAGCATGATGGACTTCCTCGGTCCGGGCGGGCATTTCGGCGCGGGAACGGCGGTAGATGATCACGGCCCGCTCCGCCCCCAGACGCTTGGCCGTGCGGACGCCGTCCATGGCCACGTTGCCTCCGCCGATGACCGCGGCCCGTTTGCCCTGGAAGACGGGCGTGTCGTAGTTGGGAAAATCATAGGCTTTCATCAGGTTGACCCGGGTCAGGTACTCATTGGCCGAGTACACTCCGACCAGGTTCTCCCCGGGGATCTTCATGAAGTTGGGCAGGCCGGCGCCCGTGCCGATGAAGAAAGCCTCATAGCCCTCGGCCCTCAGGTCGGCCAGCGTCGCGGTCTTGCCGACGACGAAGTTCATTTTGAAATCGACGCCCAGGCGCTGGAGATAATCGACCTCGGATTTGAGAATGGCCTTGGGCAGCCGGAACTCGGGGATGCCGTAAACAAGGACCCCGCCGGACAAGTGGAGGGCCTCGAAGATGGTGACGTGGTGCCCGTTTTTGGCCAGGTCGCCGGCTACGGTCAAACCCGCCGGGCCGGCGCCGATGACGGCCGCCTTCCGGCCCGTGGCCGGGGCCGGCGTCGGCAGGGAGACCACGCCGTGGCTGCGCTCCCAATCGGCGGCGAAGCGCTCCAGGTTGCCGATGGCCACGGCGACACCCGAAGCCTTCTTCATGGCGCAGACTTCCTCGCACTGCGTTTCCTGGGGGCAGACCCGCCCGCAGATGGCCGGCAGACTGTTGGTCTCCTTCAGCTTGCGCGCGGCGGCCTCGAATTCGCCCCGCTCGATGAGCTTGATGAAGGATGGAATGTCGATCCCAACCGGGCAGCCGCAGACGCAGGTCGGGTTGGCGCAGTCCAGGCAGCGGCGGGCCTCCTCCTGGGCGGCCGCAGGGTCCAGGCCCAGGTTGACCTCGAGGAAAACCTTGGCCCTCTCCTTGGCGGCCCGCTCGGGCATTTTACGCCGGCCGATCTTCATGCGGTCCTTGACCGGCAGGCCCTGGCGGAGCTGTTTTCTCCAATCCCGGCCGAATTCGGNNTTTTCTTCCCAGGCGCAGAGCGACCTGATCTCGTCGTCGAAATAGGACTTGCGCCGGGCATAGACCTCGGCCCAGTCCACGGAGTGGCCGTCGAAATCGGGACCGTCCACGCAGGCGAAGCGGGTCTTGCCGCCTTCGGTGCAGCGGCAGGCGCCGCACANNCCCGTGCCGTCGACCATGATCGGGTTCAGACTGACCATGGTCCTGATGCCGTGAGGCCGGGTGGCCTCGGCGCTCGCGGACATGAGGTAGGTGCAGCCGATGGCCACGACGCGGTCGATGCCCGGCTCCTCGGCGATCAGGCGCTCCAGCTCGGCGGCGATGTAGTGCGGCGCATTCGTCCCGCCGGCCTGGCCGTCGCGCGTGGAGACGATGAAACGGTCGCTGACGCGGCGGAGCTTGTCCTCCCAATAGAGAAGATAACGGGCCTTGACGTCGACGACCGTGATGATCCGGTTGCCCTGGGCTTTGAGGGCCCGGGCGACGGGATGGAGGGCGGCGATGCCGAAGCAGCCGCCGGCGCAGACGACCGTCCCGAAATTTTTGATCTCCGAGGGCTTGCCCAGGGGACCGACGAAGACCGGGACTTCCTCGCCGGCCCCAAGGAGGGCCAGCTTGCGGGTGCTCGTGCCGACCGCCAGGAAAACGCACGTAACCGTGCCCTTCTCCGCGTCCCAGTCAGCGATGGTCAGGGGGATCCTCTCGCCGCGCTCGTCGGGCATGACCATGACAAACTGGCCGGGCGCGCACTTTCGGGCGATCTCGGGAGCCGCAACCTCGAGGAGGTGGACGTTGGGAACGAGCCGGATGCGCTGGACAATCTTGGGCATCAGGACACCTTGGCCAGGCGGGCCGGTTCGACGCCCACGCCCAGGGATTCCCGGGCCGATGCCCGCAGGACATGCCGGGGGACGGAGAGATGGATCCGGGCTTCGGCCCGGACCTCGCTGGAGGCGGTCGAGACCAGGACGGTGTCGCCGTTTTGGATGCCCGCGGCNNGGCGTCCGTTCCCATGGGCGTCCCGAAACGGGGCAAGGATAAAAATCCCTGGACCGCGGGGTCGGCCGGGGCCGCGGGCGCGTCCTGGCCAAGCCCGAAGCGGGCCCTGACCTCGTCGGCCACGTCCGCGGCCGTGTCGAAGCAGAATCCTTTGATTTCGAGCTCCCGGGCCAGGGCGGCCGTGATCCACCAGCCGGGCCTGGATTCTCCGGGCGGAGGGAGGGTCTCGTCCCAACTCTGCAGGCGGCCTTCGGCGTTGATGAAGCTTCCGGGCGTCTCCAGCACGGTGCACGAGGGGAAGACGATGTCGGCCTGGAGGAGGGCCTCGTTCCAGAGCGGGCCCTGGCCGATGAAGACTTTAGGGCGCGCCCCGGCCAGGTCGAAGGCCCGGCCGGCCAGGTAGAGGGCCTGAATGGATCCCGAGCGGATGCCCTTGACGATTTCGGCCGGCGGCTTCTCCTCGGTCTCGAACGTCCGGCGGATGTTCAGCCAGCCCCGGCCGTTGCTGCTGATGGCCAGCGGGATGAGCCGGGCCTGGGAGACCAGGGCCAGGTCGAGGAGCGCGGCCGTCGTTTCCGGCCCGGCGGCCGGGACGAAGAAATCCCGGCCGGCTAGGAAAACCACCGGCCCGGCGCCGCGGAATTCCCGGCAAAATTCCATAATCTCTTGCGGGGCAAGAACCGGGTCCGGGCGGTTCGCGGCCTCGGAGAGCGAACGCTCGAACGCCTCGAAGCCGGGCTTGGACCTAACCGTGTCGGGCACCCCTGTCGCCAGAAAGGCCCGGATCATTTCGACGAGGACGGAAGCTTCGAATCCGGGCGTCGGAAGGAGNNAGGGCCTTCCAGATCTCCAGCCAGGCGAGCGGATGACTGACGGCCGGATCGACGCCCAGAAGGACGATCGTCCGGGCGGCGGCGATTTCGTCCAGCCGGAAATCGAGCGGGATGCCGGCCTTGTCCAGGGCCGCGGTGGGCGAGGACGGGGAGGCCACCGAGCAGGCCCCGGCCGCGACGGCCGCGCCCCACTTGCCCAACAAGTACATTTCTTCGAGCGGGCTCTGGGCGGAGACGATATAGGCGGTGGCCCGGCCGGATATGGATTTAAGGCGCTCCGCGGCGTGGTAGAGAGCCTCCTCCCAAGAAGCCGGAGCCAACTCGCCGTCCTTTCGGATGTGCGGGTGCAGGATGCGCTGCCCCCCGGACAGAGCGGCGCGCAGGGCGAAGCGCCCTTTGACACAGCCCTGGCCCTTGTTGACCGGGCCTTGTTCTGAGGGCACGGTATAAAGGAGGCGGCCGGCGCGCGAGTGGACGTCGAGGGTGCAGCCCAGGCTGCAGAGCGGGCAGACGGCCCGCGTCTTGCGGTCGGGGATGGGCTCGGGCCGGATCGCCCGTTCGACCAGCGATCCGGTCGGGCAGACGTCGACGCAGGCGCCGCAGAACTGGCAGCCCGAATCGAGCATCGTCCGGCCGAGGGCCGTGCCGACGACCGTATCGGAGCCGCGGGATACGAAGGTCAGGACGGAGGCGCCCCGTACTTCCTGGCAGATCCGGACGCATCGCCCGCAGAGGATNNAGGGGACGCTTTTGACCCCGACCTTCACCACGACCCGCTGGAGCTCGCAGTCGCCGTTGACCGGGCATTGCACGCAGCCCGTGACCTCGCCGGTTTTACGGATCGTGGCTTTGAAATCGTCACAGGCGTTCTTCTCGCTGCAGATGAGACAGGCGTTGGGGTGCTCGGATAGGATGAGCTCGAGAATACCGCGCCGCATATCGGCCAGCTCGGGGGTTTCCGTCCGGATCTCCAGCCCTTCTTCGACGGCCGTGCCGCAGGCGGGAGCGAAGTCCCGGCGGCCTTTAATCTCGACGAGGCAGAGGCGGCAGCCGCCGAACGGCCGCAGGGCGGTGTGGTCGCAGAGCGTCGGGATGTCGAACCCGTTGGCCCGGGCCGCTTCCAGCACGGTGGAAGGCCCCGGGACGAAGATCGCCCGGCCGTCGATGGTGATGTTCATGTCCGGCCCACCGCGGCCTTGCCTTCTTTGGTCTCGAGCTCGCAGCGCAGGCAGCGCCGGGCTTCCCGGCCGGCCTCAAGCTCGGTCAGGGGCAGGGCGACCTCGCGGGAATTTTTCCGGCGTTCGGCCGGGGCGAGATGCCGCGCGGCCGGCCGCTTGGCCTCAGCCGCTTCGTCGGGCGGGACGGCGACGGGAGGGACGAATACCGACGGGCGGCTAAGAGTGTACTCGGGGTCGAGGGGGCGGCCTTCCAGGTACTTGGCGATGGCTTCGGCGGCAGCCTTCCCGGCGCCCATGGCTTCCACGACCGTGTTCGGGCCGGTCACCCCATCGCCCCCGGCGAAAACGCCGGAACGCGCCGTCGCCAGCGTGTCCTTGTCGGCGGCGATGTTTTCCTTGACCAGGATGAGGCCCGACTGCGCCGTGATATAGGACGTATCCGGACGTTCGCCGACGGCCAGAAGCACCAGATCGGCTTGGAGCATGAATTCCGACCCGGGAAGCGGCACCGGGCGCCGCCGGCCGCTGGCGTCTTTTTCGCCCAGCGCCATGCGGATGCACTTGACTCCGGAGGCCCGGCCTTCTTTNNCTTTGTCCGGCGGTAGAGGATCGTGACGCTTCGGCAATCCGGGTCACGGACCGCCGCGCGCGCGGCGTCGACCGCCGAGTTTCCGCCGCCCACGACGCAGACGTGTCCGCCGACCCGGACTTTTTCGCCCAGATTCACGCGTTTCAGATACTCGAGCGACTCCAACACGCCCTCGGCGCCTTCCCCGGGAATGCCCATCTTCAGGGATTTCCAGGCGCCGGTGGCCAGGAATACGGCTTTGAACTCTTGGCCGAAAAGATCATCCAAGGTGAAATCGCGGCCCAGGACCGAGCCCGTCCGGATTTCCACGCCGGCCTCTTCGATGGCTTTGACTTCGCGGCGAATGACGGCGCGGGGCATGCGGTGTTCGGGGATCCCGGCGGCCAGCATCCCGCCGGCCACCGGGAGGGCTTCGAAAATCGTCGGCCGGAAGCCCTTGAGGCAGAGCGCGTAAGCCGCGGCCAGCCCGGCCGGTCCGCCTCCGACGATAGCGATCTTCTCCCGGTTGAGCGCGCCGCGCCGGAGGGCGTAGGGGATTCCTTCCCGCTCGGCCCAATCCAGGACGAAGCGTTTCAGCGCGCGGATCGAGATCGGCTCGCCGGAATCGCCCGCCCGGCAGGCTTTCTCGCAGGGGTGATGACAGACTCTCCCGCAGACCGAGGGCAAGGGGTTGTCCTCGAGGATGATGTCGTAGGCTTCTTTGAAGCGGCCTTGGGCGATGTAGGCGATGTAAACCGAGGCCTGCTGGCCGATGGGGCAGACGTACTGGCACGGCGCCGAGACGATCTCCCGGCAGACGAGGGCCGGGCATTCCTTGCGCCGGATGTGCCGCTCGTATTCCTCCCGGAAATATTTCAGCGTGGAGAATACGGGGTTGGGGGACGTCTGGCCCAGACCGCAGAGAGCTCCCCGCTTTACCGTCGAGGCCAGCGCGGAGAGCCGCTCCAGGTCGTTGTCCGTGCCCGCGCCCCCGGCGATGCGTTCCAGGATCTCGGCCATCCGGGTCGTCCCGACCCGGCAGGGCGCGCATTTCCCGCACGATTCTTCCATGGTGAAGCGCAGGAAATAGAGGGCGATATCCACCATGCAATTCCGATCGTCCATGACGATCAGGCCGCCCGAGCCCATGATCGTCCCGGCCTGCTTCAGGCTCTCGTAGTCGACGGGCAGATCCAAAAGCTCGCGGGGCAGACAGCCGCCGGAGGGTCCGCCGATCTGGATGGCCTTGAATTCTCTGCCGCCGGGGATTCCGCCTCCGATCCCCAGGACGATGTCCCGGAGCCGGGTGCCCATAGGGACCTCGACCAGTCCCGTGTTCTTGATCCTGCCGACCAGCGAGAAGACCTT
>PMCY01000176.1:9701-9973 GCA_003154255.1 Candidatus Aminicenantota bacterium
GTCTCTTCGCCGGAGACGAAGGCCCCCGCGCCGCGGACGATATCGGCGTCGAAGTCGAACCCGGAGCCTAGGATGTCCGTCCCCAACAGGCCGTACTCGCGGGCTTGGCGGATAGCCGTGTCCATGCGCCTAATGGCCAGGGGGTATTCGTTGCGGATGTAGAGGAATCCCCGCGATGCGCCGATGGCCTTGGCCCCGATGACCATCCCTTCGAGAACGGCGTGGGGATCGGACTCCAGGACGGAGCGATCCATGAAGGCGCCGGGGTCGCC